>NZ_JQKV01000001.1:650813-918387 GCF_000746205.1 Halorubrum sp. BV1 | reverse complement strand
GAGCGCCGCCGCCGCGCGATGATCTTGGAGGCGCAGGGAGAGCGTCGCTCCGCGGTCGAGCAGGCGGAGGGTGACAAGCAGTCGAACATCATCCGGGCGCAGGGCGAAAAGCAGTCGCAGATCCTCGAAGCGCAGGGTGACGCGATATCGACCGTCCTCCGGGCTCGCTCCGCGGAGTCGATGGGCGAACGCGCCATCATCGAGCGCGGGATGGAGACCCTAGAGGAGATCGGGAAAGGCGAGTCCACCACGTTCGTCCTCCCGCAGGAACTCACCAGCCTGGTGGGCCGCTACGGCAAGGCCCTCTCCGGCTCCGACGTCCAACAGATGGAGGGCCTCGACGGCAAGGAGTTCGACGAGGAGACCCGCACCATGCTCGGGCTCGACGACATCGACGAGATCCTCGGGCAGATCGAGGAGTCCGCGGAGATGGACGTCGAGGAGTTAGAGAAGGAGGCGGAGGCGGTGAAGGCGGGCGACGCGGGCGCGAACATCCGGTCGGCAGACGAGGTCATCCAAGAGATGGACGAGGAGGACGCGGACGCCGAGGTCGAACGCGAGCCCGAATCCTGAGACGCGAAGGGGGCGATTCGAGCCCGTTCGCCCCGAACGAAGTGTTTTTGCGGTGTCGACGAGTATCAAACGCCGTGACGGACGACTTCGACGGACGGAAGCGAGAGACGCTCCGGCGGTTCGCCGCCATCGGAGCCGCCGCCCCGTTCGTCGGAACGGCGAGCGCAGATGCCGGGAACAACGAGGGCGACGCGAACGCGACCCGCGAGGCGATCCGCGGATACGTCCCGACGACGCCCGGCGCGCACTTCTCGAAGCTCCGCGACGACCTGAAACTGGGTACCGGCGAGGCGCAGTACCACCTGCGGACGCTGGCCGACGCCGGCGAGATCGAGTCGACGAAAGACGCCGACTACCGGCGGTACTTCCCGGCCGGACGCTTCGACGACCTCGACAAGCGAGCGCTCGGCTACCTCCGACGCGAGACCGCACGCGGGCTGGTCCTCGCGCTGTTGCGTGACCCGGACGCGACCGGCGTGGAGCTGGCCTCGACCCTCGACGTGTCGCGTCCGACGGTGAGCGCGACCGCGGCCGCGCTCGACGACGCCGGCCTCCTCGATCGAACCGACGGGTACGCGCTCACCGAACCCGAGCGGCTGCTCACGCTCGTGGTCAGGTACGCCGATTCCTTCGACGCGGACGCGGTCGCGCTCGCGGACGACGCGGCAGACCTCGTCGCGTACGACCCGTAGTCAGTTCGTGACCATCCACGTCGTTCCCGAGGAGTATCCCCACTTTTCGACGTCGATGTCGGCGGCGGCGTCCGCGACGGGACCCATGTTCGCGCCGACCTCCTTCGCCGAGAGGCCGAGGTCGTCGGCTATCAGTCGCGATTTGAAGTACGTCCGGTCGTCGGCGTTCTCGCGAAGGTAGCGCAGGATCCGCGTCTGTTTCGCCGAGAGGCCGGTGGGCTCGACGGCGGCCGCGTCTGGGGATGCCGTGCTCATACCTGACACTCGTCGGCTCGTCACATAAGGCGGTTGGTAGAGCGAGTTAACACCCTTCTGTCGTGCGATTTTCCCGGTTTACCGCTCGCGCCGGACCGCTCCAGAAGCCCGTTTGGTACGATCTGTGAACGGTGGCGGCGGTCGGCGTCGCCCGTCAGTACAGTTTCGAGACGAACGGACCGAGCGCGCCGGCGACGGCGGTCGCGAGGGCGTCGGCGCGGTCGACGCGTCCGTCAGTGAGCGCACCGGCGGCCCCGCCGCGGCGAGCCACGCCGTCGGTATCGAGCACGTCGTCCATCACGGGTCCGAGCTCTTCGCCGGCCTGGATCCGGGTCGCGATCCGGTCGGGGAGCGCGAGGCTCGGGCCGGCACCTCGTCCGACGCGTTCGCCGTCGTCGATAACCGCCCACATGACGAGAAACAGGCCGTCAGCTCCGTCTATCTGCGCCACGCCGCCTTCGATGCCGACGCCGATGTCGTACGCTCCCTCCCCGAGGACCGCCGCGGCCCGGTTTTCCGCCCCCGCAATCGTCTCGGCGTGACCGACCGGCTGCTCGCTCACTCCGGACGGAACGGGGACCGACTCGATCGCGTCCGCGTCGAGCACCTGTTCGACGGCGCGCCGCTTCACCGGATTGCCGCTGCCCACGCCGACCTGGTACGCGGTCACGCGTCTCCCTCTTCGCCCCGGTCGGACGACGGGAACGCCGCGGGGTGAAACACCCGCGCCAGTCGCTCGATCCCGTCGATCAGAGCCGGGCTCGGCTGGTTCAAAAGCGAGTCGTCGATCACGTGGGTCGGCGCGTCCACCGCCCAGTCGCGGTCGTCGACGGTTGCGGGGTCGATCCGATCGCCGTGCCCGCAGACGTGGACGATGACGTGATCCGGGTCGGCCGCGGCGACCGCGTCAAGGCCTATCTCGCGCGAGCGCTCGCCGGCGTCGACGAAAGGGTACCTGCCGCCGGCGGCGCGGACGGCGTCGGGGACCCAGTTCCCGGCGGCCATCGGCGGGTCAGACCACTCCTCACAGTAGACGGTCGGGCGGGGCCGGCCGGCGACCGCCGCCGCGACGCGATCGAGTCGATCGCGGGCCGCGGACGCGAGCCGCTCGCCGGCCACCGACCGCCCCACGTCGTCGCCGCGGGCCGCGAACGTCTCGACGACCGCGTCGAGGTCGGCCGGCTCGCGGTGACATACCGGGAGTCCGCGGTCGCGACACGCCGCGGCGAGATCGGCCTGTAACTCGTCGCTCGTGAGGACCGCGTCCGGATCGAGGGCGGCGACGCGGTCGAGGTCGGGGTTCAGCCAGCCGCCGACGGGTTCGGGCAGGCCGCCTCCGCCGTGCGCCCCGCCGGAGTCGCCGGGCGGATCGCAGTGGGCGGTGACCCCGACGAGCAGGTCTGCGGCACCCAGAGCCGAGACGGTCGCCGTCGCGCTGGGCGCGAGCGAGACGACGCGGGGTGACGTCATATCTCGGCGTCCGAGCGCGACCGGCCCAAGCGTTTCGATCGGTGCGTTCGGTCCGGATCGTTTTCCCCGCGATCGCCGGTAACACCTGATAGATCGTGTTCTTTCGTCGGGTTTTCGGCGACACGTTCCGGTCGTTTTAAGTTCGGTTCCGCCGTCTATTGGGCAAGATCGCTCTCGGGCAGTGTTCAGTTACCGGGAGAGGGTTACGCCATGAGTGAACGATTACACACACGGGGGAGTCGCTCCCGAACGGAGACGGAAGACGAATCGGAACGCACCGACGAGACGCTGAGCTGTCCGGAGTGCGACGGCAACGTGATCAACGACGAGGAGCACGGCGAGAGCGTCTGTGCCGACTGCGGACTCGTCGTCGAGGCCGATTCGGTTGACCGCGGGCCGGAGTGGCGCGCGTTCGACTCCCGCGAGAAAGACGAGAAGAGCCGCGTCGGGGCACCGACCACCAACACGATGCATGACAAGGGGCTCTCCACCAACATCGACTGGCGCGACAAGGACGCGTACGGGCGCTCGCTCGGCGCGCGCCAGCGCCAGAAGATGCAGCGGCTCCGCAAGTGGAACGAGCGGTTCCGCACGCGCGACTCGAAAGAGCGCAATCTCAAACAGGCGCTCGGCGAGATCGATCGGATGGCCTCGGCACAGGGGCTCCCCGATAACGTCCGCGAGACCGCGTCGGTCATCTACCGCCGTGCGCTCGACGAGGACCTGCTCCCCGGCCGCTCCATCGAAGGCGTCTCCACCTCCTGTGTGTACGCCGCCGCGCGAATGGCCGGCGTCCCCCGATCGCTCGACGAGATCGCGGACGTCTCCCGGGTGGAGAAGGCCGAGATCGCCCGCACGTACCGCTACGTCGTGCGTGAACTCAAGCTCGAAGTGAAGCCGGCAGACCCCGAGCAGTACGTCCCGCGGTTCGCCTCGGACCTCGAACTGAGCGAGGAGTCGGAGATGCGCGCGAAGAGCCTCCTGCGCAACGCCAAAGAGAAGGGCGTCCACTCAGGGAAGTCGCCGGTCGGTCTCGCCGCGGCCGCCGTCTACGCCGCCGCGCTGCTCACCAACGAGAAGACGACGCAGGCGGCCGTCTCGGACGTCGCCGACATCAGCGAGGTCACGATCCGGAACCGGTACCACGAGCTGTTAGAGGCCGAAGACGGTCTCGTCGCCTGATCGGTCGCGATCGAGAGTCCGCTTTCTTGCGTCCCGTCGCACGTCTAACTCGCGTCACACCATGTCGCCGCGCACCGACGCCCCCTCCTGTTCGGCGCGGCGCGCGGCGAGCGTCTCCGCGGCCGCGGTCGCGACGTCCTCCTCCGCGCCGAGCATACCCAGTGCGTCGGAAAGCGTCGGCATCGCGAACGACGCCGCCCGCAGTCGATCGAACGCCTCCGCGTCCCGAGTGCCGTCGACCCACAGACAGACGCCGCGGGGGTCGAGCACGTCCTCGTAGGCGTCGCGGGCCAGTGCGCCCTTCAGCCGCTGGCGCACGTTGTCCTCGAAGCTCGCGTTACACACTTCGAGGTGGATCGGCTCGTCATCCTCAACGAGCTCGGCCGCGAGACACTTCTCGGGGGCCGCGTACCCGTTGTCGCTCGCGCGCACGCGGTCCGGGTGCTCTTCGGCCCATTCGGCGCTGACGGAGGTTCCGACCCCCTTGACGCCGTACGCCGCCTCGAAGTCGGCGGCCGCCTCGGCGTCGCCGCCCATGATCACGTCCTTGGTGAGGTAGACGTCGAGCCGCTCTATCGGGTCGAGCCCGAGCGCCACGTCCCCGAACGCCCATATCTCGCGAACGGGCACGGGCATCGGCTCGCGCTCGACGCGGTCAACGAGCGCCTCCAGTCGGTCGACGGCCCGCTCTCGCTCCATTGCCGTCGGGTAGGCGGTCGCCGGGCAAACCCGTTACGCTCGGCGCGGAGGATCAGAGTGTGTCGAGCCGAGCGGCCACGTCCGCCCAGTGGCTCCCCTTCCAGAACCAGCGGCCGCAGTCTCGACAGCGCCACCCCGGTCTGTCGACGCCGACGTCGTCGGGAACGTATTCGGGACGGGCGATCGGGCCGGCGGTCGAGTCGCCGTCGACTCTCCGATCGACGCGCTCGACGGGGCCGTTGCACGCCCCACAGCGCGTCGGTTCGGCCGCGAGTTCGACGGGGAACCCCGCGGCGCGCAGCTCGCGGAGCTGATCGAGCACGTCTCGCTCGGTGAGGAGGACCGCATCAGCGCCCTGATCTGTCGCTCCGCCCTCCGTTTTCCCGTCCCGTTTCGCGCGGGCGACGAGGTCGCGGTCGCGGGTGATGAGTGTCCGGTCCTCGTCCGCGGCGAGCGCCAGCAGCCGGTCGTCGGCTTCGACGCCTCGATCGAGAGCGTACGCCGCGTCGTAGCCGCACATCCGGAGGTACGTCGCGAGCGAGCCGCACATCGCGTCGAGGAGGACCCGCGGCGGCCCCTCGCCGGCGGGAGTCGGCGGCTGCGGCGGCATCTACGCGTCGAGGAACGCCAGCAGATCGTCGAGCGAGCGCGCGTTGAGCACGTCCGCGGTCTCGGCCCACCCGCGGCGAGCCGTGTGGACGCCGTACCGGACGTTGTCGAGCTCCCGGGGCGCGTGCGCGTCGGTGTTGACGGCGACCGTCGCGCCCGCCTCCATCGCCGCACGTACGAACCCGTCGTCGGCGTCGAGCCGGGCGGGGTTCGCGTTCACCTCGATCGCGGTGCCGGCCGCGGCGGCCGCCTCGGCGACCGCCTCGACGTCCGGGTCGAGCCCCGGCCGCTCGTTGATCAGCCGACCGGTCGGATGGCCGAGCACGTCGACGTACGGGTGTTCGACGGCCCGAACCAGTCGCTCGGTCGCGCGTTCGGCGGCTTGGCTGAGCCCCGAGTGCGGCGAGGCGACGACCAGATCGAGCGCGGCGAGCGTCTCATCGTCGGTCGAGAGGTCGCCGTCGGCGTCGATGTTGGCCTCGATCCCGTGAAGCACCTCGATTTCGTTCCCGCCCGTCCCCTCCGCGACCGCGTCGGCGGCCTCGGTGAGTGCGTCGGCCTGCTCGGCGATCTCATCCTCGTCGAGCCCGACGCCGCCGACCATCCCGGGGCCGGTCGCGTGGTCGGTGACGACGTGGTAGTCGTACCCCCGCTCTGCGGCGGCCGTTATCATCTCCTTGATCGTGAATCCGCCGTCTGACCAGTCGGTGTGCGTGTGGAGGTCGCCGCGGATATCACCGGGCGCGACGAGGTCCGGAAGCTCCTCCTCGGCGGCGGCCGCGACCTCGCCGGTGTCCTCGCGGAGTTCGGGCGGTATCGGGTCCAGACCGAGCGCCTCGTAGACGCCGTCTTCGGTCGCGCCCGCGACGCGCTCCCCGACGCGGGTGGCGGTCGCCTCGGCTGGGTCGCCTCCGGCGTCGTCGTCTCTGCTCTCCCCGTCCGCGTCACTCTCAGCCACGTCGCTCACGTCGAACAGGCCGTACTCGTTAAGCTTCAGTCCGCGCTCGATCGCTCGGTTCCGGAGCGAGACGTTGTGCGCTCGCGACCCGGTGAAGTACTGCAGCGCCGCGCCGAACTCGTCGGAGTCGACGATCCGGAGGTCGACGCGGGTGTCGTCCGCGCGGACGCTCGCCTTCCCGGTGCCGGCCTCGATCGTCGCGTCGGCGTCGGGCCACGCGGTGAACGCCTCGATTATCGGCTCGCGCGCGTCGCTCGCGACGAGCAGGTCGATATCGCCGATCGTCGCCTTCCAGCGACGGATCGAGCCGCATACCTCGGCGGCCGCGACCGCGTCGAGCGCGTCGAGGTACGACAGCGCCGCGTCGGCGACGGGGCGAGCGTCCCCCAGACGAGTGCGTTCGCGCGACTCGCGCGCGAACGGGATGTTGTCGAGGATGTTCTGTTCCGTCGTCGCGCCGAATCCCGACACCTCTCGAATCTCGCCCGCCTCCGCCGCCGCTTCGAGTTCATCGAGCGTCGTGACCCCGAGCGCCTCGTACAGCGACCCGACCGTCTTCGGGCCGACGCCCTCGACGGCGGTCAGCGCCGCCATATCGACCGGAAGCTCCTCGCGACGCTCCTCTAACTCTTCTATCGACCCGGTCTCGACGTACTCCACGATCTTCGCCGCGATGGCGTCGCCAACGCGGTCTATCTCCGCGACCGCGTCCTCGCCGTCGGCCGCGAGTGAGTCGACAGCCGTGGGGTGGTCGCGCACGTTTTCGGCCGCGCGCCGGTACGCCGTCGGCTTGTACTCCACGCCGGTCGCTTCGAGTAAGTCGGCGAACTCGTCGAGGCGGTCGGCGACCTCGTCGTTCCGGCTCATTGCTTCCCTGTTCGGCCGGCCGGTACTTATACCGCGGTGCGAGTCGGCGTCGGTACCCGCACCGGCCGGCTCACTCCGCGACCTCGACCGTGACCGCGTCGCGCTCCACGGCGAGTTTGAACGTCGGGACCGTCCGGTAGACGACCTCGACCACGTTCTTGCGTTCGAGGCTGCGGAGCGCGCGCCGCACCGCGTCGACGTCCGGATCGATGTCGAACGCGTCGCGGACGGCGTCGAGCACGGCGACGACGGACTGCGAGCGCTCCTCGGGACCGGCGACCACCTCGAACACCTGCGCCTCCAGTTCGGGGACGCGGATCGTTTCCGGGACGCCGCCCTTCGCGACCGCGTCGGCCTCGATACCCGGTTCGACGTCGACGAGGTCGTTCGCCTCGGCCGTCGACCGGATCAGGCTGTCGTCGTCGCGGTAGTAGTACTCCTTGAGGTGGTTCTCCAGATACTGGTGGACCTCGCTGCCGCTCTCGAGTGCCCACGCCTCCTGTAGCTCGCCGTTCTTCGTCGGCTGCAGCCGGACCACGTCGGCGAGCCGGCTCCGCTCCTCGTCGGTGAGACTCATCGCTCCTCGACCGCGCTCGCCGCACGTATCACCGTCTCTTCGCCGAACTTCCGCCCGACGAGCTGGAGTCCGACCGGGAGCCCGTCCGCCTCGCCCGCGGGCACCGAGATCGCGGGGAGGTTCGCGAGGTTGACGGGCGTCGTGTTCGCGTCCGCGAGGTACATCCGGAGTGGATCATCGAGGCTCTCGCCAAGCTCGAAGGGGAGTACCGGCATCGTCGGCGAGGCGATCACGTCGACGTCCTCGAAAGCCTCGTCGAAGTCCTGTCGGACCCACGCGCGGGCGTCTTGGGCCTTCTCGTAGTACTTGTCGTGATAGCCCGCCGAAAGCGCGTACGTCCCGAGCAGGATGCGGCGTTTGACCTCCGGACCGAACGCCTCGCGGGTCTCCGCGAACGACTCGTTCCAGTTCCCGTCGCTCTCGCTCCGGTGGCCGTACCGGACGCCGTCGAACCGCGCCAGGTTCGAGGAGGCCTCCGCCATCGCGATCACGTAGTACGCCTGCACCGCGTGCTCGACCGAGGGCAGCGAGATCTCCGTCGTCTCCGCGCCCCGCGCCTCCAGGTCCGCGATCGCGGCCTCGACCGTCTCGACGACGCGTTCGTCAGCGCCGTCGAACAGCTCCGTCGGGATCCCGATCGTGAGCCCGTCGACGTCGCCGTCGGCGGCCGCGGCGTAGCCGGCGTCGGCGTCAGCGCCGTCGACCTCGCTCAGGTCCCGCGTCGTCCCGTCGTTGGGGTCCGGGCCGGCGATGACGTCGAGCGCGGCGGCGGCCTCTTCGACCGTGCCCGCGATCGGACCGATCTGTTCGAGCGAGTTCGCGTACGCGACCAGCCCGTACCGCGAGACCAGCCCGTAGGTGGGCTTGATCCCGACGACGCCGCAGAAGGCGGCAGGACAGCGCACGGAGCCACCGGTGTCAGAGCCGAGCGCCACGTCCGCCTCACCCGCCGCGACCGCCGCCGCGGACCCTCCGGAGGAGCCGCCCGGGACGCGCTCGGGATCGGCGGGGTTTCGCGTGGGGCCGAACGCGGAGGTCTCCGTCGTCGTCCCCATCCCGAACTCGTCCATGTTCGTCTTGCCGACGACCGTCGCGCCCGCGTCCGTCAGCCGCTCGACCACCGTCGCGGAGTACGGCGGGACGTAGTCGGCGAGCATCTCGGAGCCGCAGGTCGTCCTGATTCCGGCGGTCGAGATGTTGTCTTTGACGGCGACGGTCGCGTCCGCGAGCGGCCCCTCTGCGTCCGCGTCGCCGTCGATCGTCGCCTCGGTGATGAAGGCGTTGTAGTCGTCCGCCATCACGACACCTTCGGCCCGACGAAGAAGCCGTCTTCCGTCTCCGCGGCGTTCGCCAGCGCCTCCTCTTGGGTGAGCCCCTCCTCGATCTCGTCGTCGCGCATCACGTTTATCAGGTCCTCCTCGCGGTCGGTCTCGGGGACCTCGTCGAGAGCCTCGAAGGAGTCGAGAATGTCGCCGAACTGGTCTGTGAACGCCGCGACCTCCTCGTCGTCCAGACGCACGCGGGCCAGTTCCGCGACGTGACGGACCTCGTCGGCGTCGACGGCCGCGGCGGCGTCGTCGCCCTCGGCGGGCGTCTCCTCGGCCGCGTCGTCCGTCGACTCGGACGTATCGCTCATACGTCGAGGTGTCCCGGACCGGGAGTAAGGGTTTCGGAACGCCGCACGACTCGACCGTCGACGCGCGGTGCGGGGCCGGCCGGTATCGGAGGGTACATTTCACCGCATCGGAAAGGCGGGTGCATGCATCGGGGTAGGCGACGTGTCGTCGGCGTCCGCGAACGATGCGGTGATCCGACGGGGCGGAGAGGTCTATGAACTGGCAGTACCGCCACACCGTGTTGGCGCTCTGTATGCTCGCCTTCTTCGTGACGTACTTCGCCCGACTGGCGATAAGTCCGGTCGTCCCCTTCATCGTCGACGACTTCGCGATATCGAACACCGCCATCGGAGCGGCGCTGTCAGGCATGTGGCTCGCCTACGGCGTCTCGCAGTTCCCGAGCGGCATCCTCGCGGACCGGTTCGGCGAGCGTCGGGTGATCCTCGTCGCGGTCGGCGGCTCGGCGGCGATGAGCGCCCTCCTCGCGTTCGCGCCGGTGTTCCCCGCCTTCGTGCTCGTGGCGGTCCTCCTCGGCCTCGCCGCCGGCCTCCACTACGCGGTCGCGACGACGCTGCTCTCGCGGACGTTCGACGAGCTCGGCACCGCCGTCGGGCTCCACTCCGTCGGCGGGCCGCTCGCCGGGCTGACCGCGCCCGTCGCCGCCGCGTGGGTCGGCGTCAGGTACGGCTGGCGGCCGGCGGTGGCGCTCGCGGCGGTCGTCGGCGTGCCCGTCTTCGCGCTGTTCGTCCGCGGCGTCCGCCCGACCGAGCCCCGTCGGCCCGACCAACCGATGCGCGACCGGCTCCGGCTCGCCCCGCTCGTCGAACTGCTCTCGCGGCCCGCGATACTGCTCCCGCTTTTCGTCGCGATGGTCGGCACGTACGTCGTCCAGGGGATCATGTCGTTCCTTCCGACGTTTCTCGTCGCGTTCCGCGACTTCCAGCCCGGGACCGCCGCCGCGATCTTCTCCGCGTTCTTCGTCGTCCGGACGATCGCACAGGTCGCCACCGGGAGGGTGGCAGACCGGTTCGGCCGCGACACCGGAATCGGGATCGCGGTCGGTGCCGGCGCGGTCGGGGCCGCCGGATTCGTCGCCGTCCCCGGTGTCTCCGGCGTCGCGCTCGGCGTCGTCGGTGCCGGCCTCGGCTCCAGTTTCTTCTCGGCGATCGACCCGCGGTTCATGGACGCGCTGAGCGACACGGAGCGGGGCGCGGGGTTCGGGCTCGTCCGCACCGTTTACACGGTCGTCGGCTCGACCGGATCCTTCGGCGTCGGACTGACGGCGGACCTGTTCGGCTGGGGCGTCTCCTTCGCGCTGCTCTCCGGGCTGTTCGTGGTCGCGCTCGCGGTGCTGGCCGGGAACAAGGCGCTCGGAACGGGGTATTAGAATGAGAAACCGCCGTCGTCTCGGTCAGCGTCTCGGTGGCGGCCCGTCGACCTTACAACAGGTCGTTCGCGACGAGCCGGTCGACCGCCTCGCGGAGCCGCTCCGCGCTGGCGGCGTAGGAGATTCGCGCGTAGCCGGGCGCGTTGAACGCGCTGCCCGGGACGCACGCGACCGAGGCCTCCTCGATCGCCGCTTCACACCACGCCTGATCGTCTGCTCGCGACGCGTCGCCGCTCGCGTCCGAGGTGCCTTGCACCTCGCTGTCGTCGACGGGGAGCATCATGTAGAACGCGCCGTCGCCGACGTCGACGTCGACCCCGTGTTTGTCGAATAAGTCGACGAGCAGGTCGCGCCGGTCGGCGAACGCCTCCCGCATCTCCGCGACGGCCTCGTCAGTGTTCTCTAAGGCCTCCACGCCGGCGTGCTGGACGAAATTGACCGCACACGAGACGGAGTGCGAGTGGAGCTTGCCGGCCTCGCCGACGAAGTCGCCCTTCGCGTGGATGTAGCCGAGCCGCCAGCCGGTCATCGAGTACGCCTTCGAAAAGCCGTTGACCGTGATCGTGCGATCGGCCATGCCGTCGAGGCTCGCGAGCGAGACGTGCTCTGCGTCGTAAATGATCCGCTCGTAGATCTCATCGGAGATCACCGCGATGTCGTGTTCGACGGCGAGGTCGCGGACGCCCTCCAAGGCCGTCTCGGAGAAGACGGCACCGGTGGGGTTCGACGGGGAGTTGACCACGAGCAGCTCGGTGTCGTCCGAGACCGTCTCGGCGAGTTCGTCGAGCGCGGGCTCCAACTGGAACCCGTGCGGGGCCAGATCGACGCGGGAGAGGTCGCCGCCCGCGAGCTTCGTCATCGCCTCGTAGGAGACCCACGCCGGATCGAGGAGGACGACCTCGTCGCCCTCGTCGATAAGCGTCTGGAACGTCTCGTAGAGCGCCTGCTTGCCGCCCGGCGTGACGATGACCTCGTCGGCATCGGCGTCGATTCCGGTCCCGCGGAGCTTCTCAGCTATCGCCTCTTTGAGCGGGGGAATCCCGTTCGAGGAGGTGTAGCCGGTGTGGCCGGCGTCGAGGGCGTCTTTGCCCGCTTCGACGATGTTCTCTGGCGTGTCGAAGTCGGGCTCGCCGACGGACAGATCGACGATGTCGGCCCCTTCGGCCTCCTTTTCGGCGGCGAGGTTCGATATCGCCAGCGTCGCGCTGGGTGCTACGCGTTCGATTCGGTCCGAGAAGTCGTATGCGTCAGTCATTGTCGTGTGTGTCGGAGTCGGTCTGTCAGTCGAGTTCTGTCGCGAGGTCGATCGCGGCGTCGGCCGCGTCCGCGCCCTTGTCTATCCGCTCGCGCGCTTCCGCGCCGGACATCCCCGGGCCGCTCACGCCGAACGTGACCGGTGTGTCGCGGTCGAGGCTCACCTGCGTGAGCGTCTCGGCGGTCGCGTTCGCGATGACGCGGTCGTGGTCGGTGTCGCCGGTGACGATGGCTCCGACGACGGCGACCGCGTCGACGTCGTCGCGGCGAGCGAGCCGGTCGGCGGCCAGCGGGCTGTCGTACGCGCCCGGCACCGACAGCTCGTCGACGACGACCGCGTCGCGTTCGGCCGCCGCCTCGCGGGCCGCCTCGGCCATCGGCTCCGTCACGGAGTCGTTGAACCGCGCCACTACCAGTCCCAACGAGACCATATCCCCGGTCACACGGGAGGCGGCAAAGGTCTACCGTTCGACCGGCGTCTCTGACTCCCGCTCGCGAGCCGCCGCCGACCCTCGACCGGTCACGGCGCGCCCGACAGGTCGCGCCACGTCGTCGCGTCCCGATCCGCGAGCAGCGAGACGTGAACCACGATGAACGCCAGCGCGTAACCGAGGAAGTGGACGTACACGTTGACCCGTGGTCCGGTGGTCGAGACGGTCGGGAACCCGATGAACGGGTACGCGAGGAGCACGACGACGGCGACGGCGAGCAGTTCGCCGTATCCCGGCCGAGAGAGTATCCGCCGAACCGTCACTCGCGGCGGCTCGCTTCCGTCGCTACGGTCGTCTCCGTCGCTGCGACCGTCGCCGTCGCTGCGACCGTCTCCCCGCGCTCCCGCGCGGTCACGGGCGGCGGCTCGCTCCCGCGTCTCGGCTCGGTCGCGGACCGCCTCGCGGCCGTACGGCAGCGCGAACACGATACTCGCGACTCCGACTCCGGCGGAGACGACGGACAGGGGCAGCGCGATGAGGGCGATGTACGCGATCGAGACGAAGAACACTCCGGGCGCATACCGACGCCACGCGACGCCGAACCCCTCGTCGACTGCGACCGGGAGGATGACGGCGATGTAGCCGAAAAAGGCCATGTTGACGCCCGAAAAGCCGTACCCGATCGCGTTCCGCGGGACCGCGAGGTTCAGCCCGGAGAGGACGAACGGAAACGCGAGGAGGAACGTGGTCGCCGCGGCAAAGAAGAGCCGCCGCCGTCCGGCCAGCAGGCTCAGTCCGTACGCGACGGACGCCAACAACGCGAATCCGACCACGTTCCCGACGAGGTGTGGCACCGTCAGGTGGACGTAGTGGGCGGTGAACGCCGTGAGAAACGTCGGCTCGGTGTACGAGAACGCGGCCGCTCGCTTCGTCGACTCGGGCAGTGTGAACACCGCGAGCAACACGGCGGGAACGACGAGCAGCGCGGCCGCATCGGCGACGACGCGAGTCGTTCCAGCGCGAGTCGTCGACCCGGATCCTCCGGTCTTCGTCCCCTCGTATGCCGGTCCCCCGCCATCCGTCACTGTCACATGAGGAGAGACGCGCGCGACCGGTTTAGCTGTTCGTCGCAAATTATCCCGGCTGATTTCTGCGGTCGCAGTGATTCTCTCACCAACCGATACGGCCGCGTATCCGTCCGAATTGCGGCTTCGATGATAGCCGTCGTCGGTGCTGGAGCTATCGACCCAGCGATCGACTCGGACGTCAGTTAAACGTCGACGCGGAACTCGCCGCAGCAAACAACCCGAAAACCGATCGGTTTCGTCCTCAGCGGAACGGGTTCTTGTCGTTCGACCGCCGTCGGCGACGCACCGCGACCGCGGCCGCGGCGACGATCACGAGGGCGATCACTCCGCCGATCGCCGGGAGACCGAGGCCGGCCGGTTCCTCGGTCGGTTCTCCCTCGTCCGTTCCCCCGTCCGTGCCGTCGCCGGCGTCTGTGCCGGGGTCGACGGCGAGGTCGGCGGTGGCGGTGTCGGTCTCGCCGGCGTCGTTGGTGACGGTGAGTTCGATCGTGTACTCGCCCGTCTCGTCGATCGTCGCGGTCGCGGTCTCGCCGGAGAGCGACTCGCCGGCGACCGACCAGTCGTACGCGACGATCTCACCGTACTCGTCGGTCGACTCACTCCCGTCGAGCGTGACTTCCTCACCGACGGTCACCGTGCCGGGGTCGACCGTCGCGGCCGCTTCCGGCTCGCTCACCGCGTTCACCGCGAACACGGAGAATCCGGGGGTTTCGGCTTCGAGCGTCACGCCGTCCGCGGTCTCCGCGGTGACCGTCGTATCGAGGGTCTCCCACTCCCCCTCGTTCAGCCGGACCGCGGTGAGTTCGCTCGGCTCGGCTCCGATCGCGTCGAGGCGGTCCGCCGAGACGTCGAACTCGATCGTCGCCGATCGGTCGGTCGCGTCGTCGGGGACCGATATCTCCTGGACCGTGACGGCCGCGCCCGGCGGGTTCACGTCCGCCGACGCGGGGTCGACGTCCGAGACCGCGACCTCACCGACCTGGTCCGTCGCGTCGAAGGCGATGGACTCGACGTTTTGGACCGACCCGAACGTCGCGACCCGCTGGTTCGCCTCGAAGTCGGCCGAGGGCGTCTCCGTCTCGGTCTCGACCGCGTCGAGTTCGAGCGAGTCGACCGGGTCCGCACCGAACCCGATTCCGCCGCCACCGCCCCCTCCGCCGGAGGAGACGGGGCCGGTGTCGTCGGTGCCGTCGTCGTCCCCGTCAGTGCCGTCACCGGTCTCAGGCGGCTGTTCGATCGTGACCGACTGCGTGACCTCGTCGTCGTCGGTCGAGACGACCACCTCGATCGTTCCGGTGGCGTTTGCTCCCGTGTCGACCGACACCGGAATGGCAGCCGTGCCTCCGTCTGCGAGCTCTCGCACAGCGGTCGAGTCGGCGTCTTCCGCACCGTCGACGAGGACTTCGACGAGCTGTGCGGCCTCCTGTCCGCCGACGTTCTCGACGACCGCGGTGACGGTCGCCGTTTCGCCGGCGGTCACCGTGGTGTCCGATTCTCCGGCATCGAGCGAGACGTCGAAGAACGCCGCCGCGGGCTCGACGACGATCGCCTGTCTGACGACCGTGTCGCCGCTCGCGACGCCGATCTCGGAGACGCCGTCCTCGGCGAGTTGGACGCCAGTGAACTCCACGGGGGCACTCGCTCCACCGTCGAGGGTGCCGGTTCCGCTCGTGTCGAGCACCGCGTAGTCGTCTCCCTCGGTTCCGGTCACGTCGTCGCCGAAGCGAAGCTCTATCTCGTCGCTTCCGGACGCGTCGCCGACGTTCTCGACGGTCGCCGACACGTCGACGGTGTTCCCGGACTGCACCCGGTCCGGCGCGTCGAGTCCGGACACCCCGAACTCGGCGGGAGCGATCACGCTTCCCGTGACCTGCGCGTCGTCATCCTCGCTGGAGACGTTGAGCGCCAGGTCGCTCGTCGCCGATTCGGGCGTGTACGACAGCGACACCGCGTCGCTTGTCCCCCCGTCGAGTTCGAGCGTCGTCTCGTCCAGCGTGGCTCCCGTGCCGTCTTCGAGTGCGATCGTCTGCTGTCCGCTGGCTTCACCGTTGTTCGCGACTGTCGCGTCGACCGTCAGCGTCTCGCCGGCGACGGCCTCGAAGTCGGCAGCCGGTGAATCGATGCCGACGGAGACGTTGGCCGGCTCGACCGGATCGTCGAGCTGATTGCTCGTGTCGACACTAGAGACGGCTTGCGTCTCTATCTGCAGCGGAGCGATCTGTGCGGCTCCCGACGCGAAGATCGGAGCCTGCACCTGCTGGGTGTTTCCGGCCGCCGCTGCAGTCGGCGGATCTCCGCCGGCCCAGTTCCGCGTCGCGTCGAACGTTTTTCCTCCGACGTTACTCTGGTTCCCGACGACACGGATGTCGACGCCGTTGTCGCCGGTGAACTCCGTGCCCGAGCCGTTGAAGTTGTTCCGTACGGCCAGGCTCGCGCCGAAGTCCGCGCTGGTGTTGAGTTCGATACCCGCGGTGTCGGCGTCGGCGTCGTCAGTCCGCGTCAGGATCGTGTTCTCTCGGACGTTCGCCCGAGCGCCCTCGTTGAGCGCGATCCCGACCTCAGCGGTCCCCGAATCCGGTTCGAGGGCGTTCCCCGTGACCTGCACGCCGGCCGCGTCGATGTCGACGACGGTGTCCGCGCCGTCGACGGTGAACTCGTTGTACTCGACCGCCGCGCCGGTCGCGTCCGAACCGACGTCGACGCTCGTGGTCTGGCCGGCGAACGCACTCCGGCGGACCGCGGCGTTCGATCCGCCGACGTCGACGCCAGTGGTGAATCCGTCGACGGTCACGCCTTCGACCGCCGCGCCGTCACCAGCGACCGCGATCGCGGTGTCCGGATCGTCGCTCCCACTCTCTGACACCGTCAGTCCGGAGACGGTCGCGTCGGACTGCAGCGTGAACACCGAATCGGCGTCGGGAGCCGGCTCGACCGAAATACCATCGGTAGCGGCTTCCACGGTGACGCCTTCGGTGACGTCGACGTTCTCGGTGAACGCGTCGCCGTCGGGCGAGGCGACGGCCACCGTGTCGTCTCCATCGACCGCCGCGTCGACGCCGGACTGAATGCTCTCGTAGTCGACGTCGAGCGTCGCTTCTCGCGTCGCCGTGCTTTCGCTGCCGGCGGCGTCCTCCGGGATCGACGCGCTCGCGTCGAGCGTGTGCACGCCCGCCCGCGGCGCGTCCTCGATCGTCGCGGTAACCGAGACCGTTCCGCTGCTGGTCCCCTCGTCGGCGCTCGCGTCGACCGACACCTCCGCGGACTCGTCGACGACCGTGACGTCCTCGTCGCCGAGCGCGAAGTCGACGGTGACGCTTCCGTTGCGCTCGCCGACGTTCTCGACGGTCGCGTTGAGCGTCACCTCGTCGCCCTGTGCGGCCTCGTCGATCTGACTCTCGCCGTCCGTGATCTCGAACTCCGTCAGGTCGAACGCCGGCGGGTCCGGTCGCTCGATCACGACGGTCTGGCTCGCGCTCCGGTCGGCGGTCGCCACGGTGACCTCGGTTCCGGGCGCGTCGCCATCGTCGGTTTCGACCGTGAACTCCACCGTCTCGTTCTCGGTCGGATCGAGGTCGACGGTCGTCTCGTCCGTCTCCTCACCGCCGACGAGGAGGTCGACCGTCTCCTCGCCGCTCGCGGTGCCGATGTTCTCGACCGTCGCCGTCACCGTGAACGACTGTCCGGCGACGATCGCGTCGCCGGTGTCTGGCGAGATATCGTCGATCGACACGTCGAACACGGGCGTCGGCTCGTCGGTGGCGGCGAGGTCGAGTTCGCGGACGTCGCCGGCGCGCCACTCGATCGTGCGCGCCAGTTGACCGTCGACGAGGAAGCTCACCCGCAGGTCGTCGGGGTCGTCGGTGGTTCGATCGACGACGAGCTTTTCGTCGAACAGGTCAGGTCCGCCGAACTCACCAAGCGCGTCCTCGCCGACCGTGACCGAATCGCGGACGTCGCCGTCACCGGCGGTCGGGTCCGCACCGGGCGCGTGCGCGACCGCCTCGATCACGGTCCCCGGCGGTGCAGGGGCACCGTCAACGTCGACGGTCCCGTAGTAGGACGCCGGCTCCGCGGCATCCGGCTCGTCTTCGTCTTGGGCTGTCACGGCCCCCGGAACGGCCACCATGGAAGTGACCATGAGGACCGCGACCAGCACCGCTGCGATGCGTTGTCCGTGCATTGGTCTATTCGTCAGTGTTCTCTTCTGCGAGAATCGCGTCTGGATTCTCGTAAATGAGTTCTGGCGGGTAGGCGAACTCCGGCGGGTACCTCGGATCTATCGGCACCGGCGGGTACTCTGCTTGAGGATCGTTCGGATAGACCACTTCGAAAATATACTCTTCGGCCGACTGATCTTCTGCATATCCGGTTGCCAGTTGCGCGTCGGAGTCCGGTTCGTCGTCGACGAAGAGCCACGTTCCTTCGAATGCACCGGTGTACGCCTCACTCGGCGGGAGTTCTTCTCCTTCAGCGAGTCCGGGCTGGCTCGGCTGGGCCTGTAGCTGCAGGTCGTTTTGCACTTCGGCACCGGCGATGTCGAGCGTGCTCGAATCGAAGCCGACGGTGCCGCCGGTCGCCACTAGGTTCCAGCCGTTACTGAGTGAGACAGACTCGGGCGTCGCGGCCTCGTTGTCGATGTCTGTTTCAACCGGGACGGTCACCGTCTCGTCTATCGCACCCTCGCTGGTGAGCACGACCACTTCGCCAACGCTCGGCACGTAGTCTCCGCTGGCATCTTGGTATTCACCGGCCTCGTTGTCGTACACGAACGCGTTGCCGGTGATATCCATCTCGCCGAAGATCTCTCCGACGGGCTCGTCCGGCCGAGCCGAGAAGCCGACGGCAAGTGCACGCGATCCGTCGGACTGTAGATCGAGAACGGAACCGTACTCGGTGATGTTCCGCGCCGAATCAGCCGCAACGTTCTCCTCGGACGTCGTCAAGACGGGATCGTAGACGACATTACCGGTGACAGTAGGCCCGTCTTCGCCGAAGTAGTTCAGCGGTGCGAACATCGGACCTCCGTCGGGTTCCTTGTTCAGGATATCGACATCGTTGTTGAGGAAGTCGTTCTGCGTGGCTCTGACATCGCTCGCGTCCGCGTAGCCATTTCCGTTACCTCCGTCGATGCCGAGCCCGACACCGTCATATTCCGTCGCGGTGACGTTCTCGATCGTGTTCCGGCGGAGCGTCACGTCTTCGGGCACGTCCTCTTCGAGGCTGGACGGCGTCGACACGACACCGTACGCCCAAGCACCTTCGATGTCGCTGAACGTCGAGTTGGTTATCGAAACGTCATCGACCTTGGCTTGAAGTTTCACCCCGTCTGCACCTTCTGCGGTCTGCGTGACGTTTCGGACGGTGAGGTTGTCGAACGTGATCCCGTCTATCTCGTCACCGTCGTCATAGTACTTGACGTGGACTCCTTCAACGGTGCTTCCGGTGCCGTGCCCGTGCACGTCCTCGACGACCACGTTGCGCAGCGTAACGTCGCCGTCTAAGTTGTCGAAGCCGTCTGCGTTTCCTATGAAGATGCCCTCAGCTTCGGAGCCTGCTCGGGCTCCGTTCTGAACCGTGAGGTTTGTGACAGTAACCTCGTCGACGGGGATGTCAATGCGCCCGTCGATGACTGCCGAACCGTGGCCGTCGATGGTGACGTTCGGCGCGTTGATCGTTACGTTCTGGTTGTAGGTACCTGATTCAATCTCGATGGTGCCGATGTCCAGTTCTGTGGCTGTATCAACAGCTTCCTGAATCGATTCACCACTAGAAACGGTCAGTGTCTCCACGGTGAACACTTCGGAAACGTCATTCAGAGCATATTCAACCGAATTGACCCCAGCGTTGCTTTCTAAAATACTGTCTCCGGTGTCCTCGGGAGCGTTCTCCGACCCAGTGCCGATGCCGTTGATGCTGCTGAATCCGCTCAGAGACTCACTTCTACTGCTTCCGAGCTTGATATCATATGCACCCGCATCTTGGACACTGTTTCCTTCGATAGTGAGATCAACAGGAACCGAGAACTCAGATCCAGTTTGCTCGAAGACGTAGATACCTTCTGTCGCCGGATTCTCTGCTTTGTTATTGATGATATCTATGTTGATACTATCCCCCTCGATAAGTGAGTTCTCAGACAGAACTGCAACGCCAGCGACAGTGCCATTTTCGACGTAATTGCCCGCGATAGTAGCGTCACCAGCGAGACCATTGTTGGTCCCAATACCGAATCCTGATTCCTCGTTTTTGCGGACAATGTTGTTTCTAATTTCGACGCCAGGTGCGCTGTTCAGTTCGATACCGTGCTTTGTCCCGGCGAAGCCACCCTCTGGCTCGTCAACAGTAAACCCGGTCACCGTTACATCCGCAGCATCATCGAAGCGAATCTGTCCTTCGATTATCGCTTCGTTCTCGCCACGTGTGCTGTCATGTCCCGGGGTATCAGCGTACGGGCCTTCAAGCGTCAGACCGGGAGTGTCGATCGTGACAGACTCCTCATAGGTACCGGGGTTTACCTCTACAGTGTCTCCTTCACTGGCAGCGTCTTGGGCCTGCTGGAGCGTTGCGTACGACGCGTCACCGACAGTAATAGATCCATCGTATAAATTCTCAGAAGAATCAAATTCAACAGAATCTACCCCTTCTGCCTCTAGTATCGCGTTTGCCACTGCGGTTTCGTTTTGACTTTCGCCGTTTACTGTTGGCAGCTCATCATTGTAGACACGAACCTCAACTACACCACTTGCTGCTGATATCTCATTAGCCTCTATGGTATGGTCAGTGCCAGCGATTCCAATCCCCTCACTGGGGACATCACCGGTGGAATCGACATCTGATATTGTATTTCCAGAGACGGTTGCAGCGTCACCAATAATGCTGATACCGACAACCGCATTTGAGATGTCATTACTGTCAATCAAGCTGTCTTCAGCGTTTGAGCCAGCCTGAATTCCGGTCAACACGTTCGACACATCCACGCCAGAAACCTCTGCATTGCTGGCATCGATAGCAGCGCTTGTTCCAATTCGAACACCAACGCCAGTACCGCGGCTAGGGCCTTCTACGTCGATGTCTGAGAAAGTCACATCGTTCCCACCGAGGTAAACGATCGGGTCCGTCGCATCGTCAAGTTGACTCTCAGAAGCCGTGATGTTAGGTGATGCACCATCTGCGGCAGTGATCGTTACATTCTCTATATTTGATTCAAATGGGTCATACTCACCATCTTCAACGAGAATTATGTCGTCTTGGGATGCATCTCCATCAATTGCGCCCTGAATAGTATCGTAGTCTGCATTTTCCCCAGAACCAACAACGTAGGTAGTGCTGTCTGCTGCTACACCCCCGGCTAATCCACCAACACCGACAGCGACCATGGACAGTACCATAATCGCCGAGAACAGCACTGCCTGTGCTCGTTTCCGGCGCGACGCTCCCGTCATCGCGCATCACTCCCGTTCCGTCGAGAACGCCGTCGCTGTACCCCTGTCTCGTACCGCCGATTGCGTGCTGTCATCGTTTATCGTGACTCGTCAGCGGCGTGACCACGACCGGATATCCCCCCGGATCTCCGGTGCAGCCGAACCGTCCGCCGCCGATACATGACAGTCAGTTAGCTACTATAATATGAAACTACCGGAGGTGGGGAATTTCGGCGACCGCGAGACAGCGATCGAGAGTTTCGGGCCTCGTACCGCCATCGCAGGTGTCAGACACGCTTCGATGTGTTTACATGTATTTTCGGTGTAAAATTAATCTGAACATACTTGGTGTCGGAACACTCGTCGACCGAGCGGTCGTAGCGGTTCGACCGAAATCGACTCTCCGTCCGCCGAGCGTGTGAATTCGGCGAGGAGTGCGGCAGACGTGCGCATGACACGTTGTACCGCGCAATCCCGACATGTGGAACGGCCGTCCGCGCTCGTCGGAAGCCGTCGACAGCGCGCTCGCGCGCGGACCGCAATCGGTTGCGATTCGGCTCCGCGTTCAGATCGAGTTCACAGCGACCGCCACCCGGTCGGCGTCGGATACCGGACGCGACACGTCCGGTCGTCGCCCCCTCGCCGCGTCTCGATCACCCTCCCGAAGGCGGGTGCGAACTGGTCTCCCGTCTGCTCGTCGTGTGCGCCGGCGTCGATGGCTCGGCGACTTCCCGAGCGCGTTCAGGTGCGCTTATGTATCCCCCGGTCCGACACGCCGATATGGACGATCATTCCGAGCCCGACCCGGACAAGCGCGTGACAGCCCCGATGCAGGAGTTCGGCAGCCGCGAGGTCGGTATCGGCGCGGCCGTCACCCTCGTCGGACTCCTGGTCGCGTACGTGCTCCCCTTCCTGTTCACGTTCTGATCCGGTCACATTCTGCTCCGGTCACGTTCTGATCCGGGCGCACCGCTGTGAACCCGCCGTTTAGGCAGTCGTAGAACATCGTGACTGACGTTTCTGTGCGTCCGGCGAACTCCGCCGCTACCTCGGGTACCACGCCAGCGGGTGGTCGGCCGACAGATCCAGCGTCACGGGCTCGTCGAGGTCGAACTCCTCGACGTGGTTGTGCAGGCAGTGGACCGCGTCGCCGGAGTCGAGTTCGACGCGATAGACGAACGAGGGGCCGACGTACTGTCTGGAGACGATGACGCCGTCGGCCAGTTCTGCGCTCGCGGGGGTCGCTCGGAGGTCGTCCGGGCGGACCAAGACGTCGACCGGCGCGCCGTCGTAGACCGTGTCGTATCCCTCCAGCGTGACGGCGTCGAACCGACCGATCTCCGTCTCGACGTTCCCGTCGCGGAGGTGGCCCTGCAGAAACGACGCGCGGCCGAGGAAGGAGGCGACGAACTTCGACTCGGGTCGCTCGAAGACCTCCTCGGGACGACCGACCTGCTCGATCTGCCCGTCGTTCATGACGGCGACGCGATCGGAGATGGACAGCGCCTCCTCCTGGTCGTGGGTGACCGAGACGGCGGTGACGCCGGCCTCCTTCAGAATGCGGCGCACCTCTTCGCGCATCTCCACGCGCAGGCGCACGTCGAGGTTCGAGAACGGTTCGTCCAAGAGGAGGACCTCGGGTTCGGGCGCGAGCGAGCGCGCGAGCGCGACGCGCTGTTTTTGCCCACCGGAGAGCTGGTCCGGCGTCTTCTCGCCGTGGTCGGTCATCTCGACGAGTTCGAGCAGCTCGTCGACGCGCGCTTCGGTTGCTGCCGCGTCCGCGTCCTCCAGCCCGAACGCGATGTTCTCGCGGACGGTGAGGTGCGGGAACAACGCGAAGTTCTGGAAGACGATGCCGACGTCGCGCGCTTCGGGCGGCACGAGCGTGCCGTTACCGGCGACGGTCTCGCCGCCGAGGACGACGCGGCCGTCGGTCGGCTCTTCTAAGCCCGCGATCGTGCGGAGCGTCGTCGTCTTCCCGCACCCGGAGGGACCGAGAAACGTGAGCAGTTCCCCGGGGCGGACGTCGAGCGAGACGCCGTCGATGGCGGTCTCGGGTCCGAAATCCTTCCGCACGTTCGATAGCGACAACACCGGATCGGACGACTCAGAGGTCGCCGGCCGCGCCGCGTCAGACGACCCGCTCGCCTCCTCGCGTTCCCCGTCCGACTGTGTCGTTCCGACTGATTGCGTTTGAGCCATCGATGTGGCGGGCACCGGAGCGACCGGTGTCCCGTGAGTGTCGCTACGTATTTTAGGAAACCCTAAAAACATATCGCTCGGTTTCTCTCGTCGAAAACGCCCAGCGGGACGGCTCGCCGCGGCCGGCGGACGCTCTCGCCTCGGCGACGCGCCGCCGGGGTTCGTGATTCGCCGCGACCGGAGCCCGGCTCAGGCGAGTTCGCGGTCGATGACGTCGCGGTGGTCGCGGATCGCGTCGGCGGTGAGCGCGACGGACTCCTCGCCGACGCCGAGCGAGAGCGTCCCGTCGGTCGTCACGTCGCCGAGGCGGAGCACCGGCGTCTCGCCCGCGAGGTCGGCGACCGCCTCGGGATCAGTGGTCTGGATGACGAGGCGGCCGGGCGTCTCGTCGAAGGCCGCGACGCGGTCCGGGAGCCGCGCGTCGACGCCGGCGTCGTCGGTCACCAGCTCGGCGAGCGCGACCGCGAGCCCGCCGTCGCTCACGTCGTGGGCCGCGAGCGTCGACTCGTGTCGCGCGACCGCCGCGAGCGACGCGACGAGGTCACCGAGCCTCTCGTCGTCACCGAGCTCGCTGTCGCCGTCGCCCGACTCGTCCGGAAGCGACGGGAACCGGTCTGTCCCTCCAGTCTGCGCGAGGTACTCCGACCCGCCGAGCGCGTCGCCCCCCGCACCGACGAGGAGCAGTTCGGAGTCGGCCGCGTGGTCCGCGTCGAGCGCCGCGGGCGGCGCGTCGTACCCTCGCTTCGTGCCGATCAGCGCGAGGGTCGGCGTCGGCGGGATCGGCCCCTCGACGCTGTCGTTGTAGAGTGAGACGTTCCCGCCGACGACCGGGGTATCGAGGTCGGCGCAGGCGTCGGCGAGCCCGTCGACGATCCCCTCGAACCCACCGTACACGCTCGGCTTCTCCGGGTTGCCGCCGTTGAGACAGTCGACCGCGGCGAGCGGGACCGCGCCCTTCGCGGCGAGGTTCGTGGCGTTTTCGAGGGCGACCGCGCGGGCCCCCTCGTACGGCGCGGCCGCGGTCCAGTTTGGGTTCGCGCCCGAGGAGAGCGCGAGGCCGACGCCCCCGTCTGCGGGAGCGGTTTCCTCTCTGCCCGCGCTTTTGCGGTCGCCCGAACTTTCGCCGTCGCCCGCGCTTTCGCCGTCGCGCTCTGTCTCGCGGATCGCCATGATAGCGGCGTCGTCGCCGGGTTTCAGCGCCGTTCGCGCCCCGACCTCGTGGTCATACTGACGGTACACCCAGCGCTTGCTCGCGGTCGAGGGCGCGGCGAGCACCGACTCGACCGCCTCGTCGAGCGCGGGAGCCGGGTCCGGGAGGTCCCGGCCGGGCTGGGTTGGCGCTTCGCTCGGAAGGTCGTTCATCGGCGCGCCGTCGGCGAGGAACTCGGCGTCGACGTCGACGACGACCTCGCTCTCGGGGTCGTCAGCGTCGCTCTCGGCGTCGCCGGCGAACTCGCAGACGTAGTTCCCGTCCGTCACCTCGCCGATGACCGAACAGCCGAGGTCGAACCGCTCCGCGAGGTCCGCGACGCGCTCGACGTCGTCGGGTGAAACCTCGTAGCACATCCGCTCTTGGCTCTCGGCCAGCAAGATCTCCATCGGGTTCATGTTCGGCTCGCGCTGGTGGACCCGGTCGAGGTCGATTCGCGCGCCGAGCCCCCCCTTCGCGACGAGTTCGGAGGACGCCCCGCCGAGGCCGGCCGCGCCGAGGTCGCGCGCGGAGACGATCAGATCCTCGTCCACGAGGGCCTCGTTGCACTCGATGAGCCGCTTTTCCGCGTAGGGGTCGCCGACCTGCACCGCGGGGCGGTCCTCCGTCTCGGCGTCCTCCGCGAGGTCCTCGCTCGCGAACGACGCGCCGCCGAGGCCGTCGCGGCCGGTGCCGTTACCGACCAAGACGAGCTTGTTCCCCGGCTCTTGGGCCGTGGCGGTGACGAGCCGATCCGCGTTCGTCAGGCCGACACACGCGACGTTGACGAGGGGGTTTCCCTCGTAGCCGCCGTGGAAGGCGACGCTGCCGCCGACCGTGGGCACCCCGATGCAGTTGCCGTAGTGAGAGATCCCCTCGACGACGCCCTCGAAGAGGTACCGCGACCGCTCGCGGTCGAAGTCGCCGAAGTACAGCGAGTCGAGCAGGGCGATCGGGTATGCGCCCATCGACATCGTGTCGCGGACGATGCCGCCGACGCCCGTGGCGGCCCCGTCGAAGGGGTCGACGAAGGACGGGTGGTTGTGGCTCTCGACGCCGAAGGTGACGTACTGGTCGCCGTAGTCGTCGGCGTCGCGCTCCGACGCGGGCGTGTCCGCGGCGTCCGGTTCGGGTAACGCGAGGACGGCCGCGTCGTCGCCGGGGCCGACGACGACCTGGTCGCCCTCGCTGTCGAACGCCGACAGGAGCGGCCGCGAGGAGCGGTACGCGCAGTGTTCGCTCCAGAGGTTCTCGAACAGCGCGGCCTCGGCCGCCGTCGGCTCCCGGCCCAGCTCCGCGACGACGAGCTCGTGGTCCGGATCGGACAGACTCATTCACTTACGTGGTTATCGAGCCCGTTCTAATGCTTTTCTATGCGCACGTTCGTGGGGTCTCCTGTGTGTTCGACGCGAAACGGACCGCGGCGGGGAGACCGCCAGCGAAAGACCCTGCTGCGGCGGCGTCACCGGCGGATACGTCCGTCGAGCGTGGTCGACGCCCGGCGCGTCACACACCGAGGACAACGACGGCGTACACCGCGACGGCGACCGGGACCGCGACGGCGATCGCCTTCAGGTTCAGCCGGACTGCCTTCTCGCGGTCGGCCGCCAGCGCCGCCTCGTCGGCCACCTCGCTCGTCCCGTCGCCGACGTCGAAGACGCCGATGCCGGCGAAGCCGATACAGAACCGCTCGCGGTACTGGATGACGCCGATCGCCGCCCCGTACAGCGGAAACACGGACGCGAGAAGCACCCATCGGGGCCACGACAGCGCGAGCGTGGCACCGACGAGAGCGACGGCGGCAGCGAGCGACCCGACCCCGAGCAGGAGCCGCCGCCGCTGCTGTGCTGGTCCGATGTTACAGACCCCGGGCTGGTAGTTCATATCGACGACTGGGGCTCCGCGAACAAAAACGCGTCCGGATCCGACGCACCCGGAGTGCGGTCGCCGCCGTCTCGACCGATCGCTGACCCTTTTGTACTCGCCCGCGGAGACTCCGGTATGCACACCGCCTCGACGATCGGCGACGCCGCGACCGCCTCGACGACGGGCGACGCCGCGACCGAAGCGCCGACCGCCTCCACACCGCCGACCACTGTCACGCCGCCGGCCCGGGACACCGCGGCGACCTCGCAGGTCGGGTGGTCGGCATGACCGATCTCGTGACGTTCGGTGAGACGATGCTCCGCCTGTCGCCGCCGCGCGGCGAGCGATTAGAGACGGCCGAGACGTTCGACGTGCAAGCCGGCGGCGCGGAGAGCAACGTCGCCGTCGGCGCGGCGCGGCTCGGTGCCGACGCGGTCTGGCTCTCGAAGCTCCCCGACTCGCCGCTCGGGCGGCGCGTCGTCTCGGAGCTGCGCAGCCACGGCGTTCGTACCGGCGCCGCGTGGGCCGATCCCGACGCGAGCCGGGTCGGGACCTACTACCTCGAACACGGCGGCGAGCCCCGCGGGACCAATGTGGTCTATGACCGCGCCGACGCCGCGATCACGACCGTCGAGCCCGAGGAGCTACCGACCGGCGCGCTGGAGTCCGCCTCGCGGTTTCACACGACGGGGATCACGCCGGCGCTCTCAGAGCGCACCGCCGCGACGACGGCCGCCCTGCTCCGCGCCGCGGGCGACGCCGGCGTGACTCGGTCGCTCGACCTGAACTACCGGGCGAAGCTCTGGGACACGGAGACCGCCCGCGCCGCCTACGAGGACCTGTTCGAGCACGTGGACACGCTGTTCGTCCCGCGGCGCGACGCCCGACGGGTTCTAGACCGCGAGGGCGATGCCGTTACCATCGCCAACGGACTCGCCGCCGACTTCGGCTTCGAGACGGTGATCGTCACCCGCGGCACGGAGGGCGCGGTCGCGCTGCGTAACGGAGAAGTACACGAACAGGGCGTTTTCGACGCCGACACCGTCGATGCGATCGGCACCGGCGACGCGTTCGTCGCCGGGTACCTCGCGAAACGGATCGCCGGCGGCGGCGTCGCCGACGCGCTGGAGTGGGCCGCCGCGGCCGCCGCGCTGAAGCGCACGATCGCCGGCGACATCGCCGTTATCTCGCCCGCGGACGTCGCGGCTGTCGTCGACGGCGCGGCCGGAATCGACCGATAACCACGGACCGCGGCCGAAGCCCTATTCGTCGAGCACCGTCGACCCGCGACCGATCCGCGTCTGATAGGCCCGTGCGTCGATGCCGGCGTCCGCGAAGGCGTCGAGCATCGCTGCGGCGACGCCGCGGCGGTCCCCGTCTCGACAGACAGCGAGGACCGCCGGTCCCGCGCCGCTCACCGTCACGCCCGCGGCCCCGGCGTCGAAGGCGGCGGCCCGCACGTCGTCGTACCCCGTGATCAGGCGCGCGCGCTCTGGAGTGACCACCGGATCGCTCATCCCGGCCCCGACGAGGTCGGGGTCGGACCGGCACATCCCGACGGCGAGCGTGGCGGCGTTTCCGACGGTCTCGACGAGGTCGTCCATCGAGGCGGTCTCGGGAACGACCCGGCGTGCGTCTCGCGTCGAGACCGCGACGTCGGGGAGACAGACGACGAGCGGGACCGCGGCGTCGACCGCGTGGGTCCCCTCTCGTGTAGTCACCGTGAACCCGCCGAGGATCGAGGGCGCGACGTTGTCCGAGTGCGCGACGCCGGAGACGACTGCCTCGCCCTCCGCGGCGATCGGCACGAGTTCCGACCGGGAGAGCCCGCAGTCGTACAGCCGGTTGAGCGCGACGGCCGCGCCGGCGGCGCTGGCGGCCGAGGAACCGAGTCCGGACGCCGGTCGGACGCCCTTATCGATGTGGATACGCGCGGGGGCGTCGAGCGCTTCGACGACCGCGCCGACGGTGTTCTTCTCGGGGTCTTCCGGGATGTACTGCGCGCCGACGCCCGTGACCTCTATCGTCGTCTCGGCCGCCTTCTCGACGGTGACGACGTCGGCCGGTCGCGTGAGCGCCGCCCCGAACACGTCGAACCCGCTGCCGAGGTTCGCGCTCGTGGCGGGTGCTCGTACCGTGACCATGGCGACCAGTTTCGCTCGGGGTGCAAAAAGGAGCGGGATCGACCGGCGGGAGACGCCGACGCGACCGACGAGCCCCGACCGCCCGCATGACGGTCTGCGACCGCCCGGTCAGCGGCCGCTCATCGTCCACAACAGCGCGCCGACGAGGATAAGCGGGATGCCGGCGAGAACGTACACCTTCGGCATCGTGGTGAACGGTGCGATCATGAATATCAGCCCGAACCCGGCGAAGACCGACGCGAACACCTTCTGCGACTTCAGCGGCACGGCTCCCAGAAGCGAGACGATGAACCCGAGCAGTATGACGTGCCCGAGGTGGTAGTCGAGCAGGAACGTGTCGATGGCCAACGGCGAGAGCATTCTTGTCCGAAGGTGTGTGGGATTCGCGCATTAAAGTTCCGTTTCGCGCGGGGTGCCCTGGAACGGTACCGCCCGATCCGCCCCGGTGATCACCGCCCGTTTATATGGTCCGCGGGAGAGAACCCAGACCGTGCGACTCGTTCAGGTCATGATCCCGGCGGGAAAGCGCGCGGCCGTCGTGCGCGCGCTGGACGACGAAGGGGTGGACTACGTCGTCACCGACGAGACGAGCGGACGCGAGTACACCGCGGTCGCGACGTTCCCGCTGCCGACCGCCGCCGTCGAGCCCGTTCTCGAACGGCTCCGGGAGGCGGGTATCGACGAGCGAACCTACACCGTGATCGTCGCCGCCGAGACGGTCATCTCTCGGCGGTTCGAGGCCTTAGAGGAGGAGTACGCCGAGGAGTCCGAACACGGCGGCGACCGCATCTCGCGCGAGGAGCTACAGACCAAGGCCGACGACCTCGCCTCCGGGATCAGCACGTACGTGTTGATGACCGTGATCTCCGCGGTGATCGCGACCGCCGGACTCCTGTTGGACTCGCCGGCGACCGTCGTCGGGTCGATGGTGATCGCCCCGCTCATCGGTCCCGCGATGTCGGCGGCGGTCGGAACCGTCGTCGACGACGAGGACACCTTCCGACG
Source organism: Halorubrum sp. BV1 (assembly GCF_000746205.1). Taxonomy (NCBI): domain Archaea; kingdom Methanobacteriati; phylum Methanobacteriota; class Halobacteria; order Halobacteriales; family Haloferacaceae; genus Halorubrum; species Halorubrum sp. BV1. The sequence continues at coordinate 888,905 of NZ_JQKV01000001.1, read as the reverse complement.
CGGGGTGCGAATGCAGATTCTCGGCGTCGCTGTGGCGGTCGTCGCCGCGACGGTGTTCGCGTTCGCCGTGCGCTCGCTCGCCTTCGTCCCGCCGGGGCTCGACCCGCTCGAACTCGCCGAGGTGTCGGAGCGCGTCGCGCCGAACGTCCTCGTGCTCGTCGTGGCGATCGGTGCCGGGATCGCGGGCATCGTCTCGCTGATGACCGGCGTCTCGGCGACGCTCGTCGGCGTCATGATCGCCGTCGCGTTGATCCCGCCCGCGGCCGCGGTCGGGATCGGCATCGCCTTCGGCATTCCGCGGCTCGTGCTCGGATCCGGCGTGATCGTCGCCGTCAACGTGCTCTCCATCAACCTCTCCGCGCTCGTCGTCCTCTGGTACGAGGGGTACAGGCCGCAGCGCTGGTTCCGCGAGGACGACGCCCGCGCCGCGTTCGTTACGCGCGTCGCCGTGCTCGTCGCCGCCATCGCGGTCCTCTCCGTGTTCCTCGGCGGCGTCACCTACGAATCCTACGTGGCGTCGACGACGGAGGCCGACATCCGGTCCGCGACCGGTGACGAGCTAGCAGCGCTTGATTCCGGACTGGAGCTGCTCGAACTGGACGTCGAACGCGGCGGGATGCTCCCGCCGCTCGACACCGAGCGCGTGACCGTCACGGTCGGAACGCCGCCGGGCGGGACGGTCGACGGCGTGGCGGCCGCGCTCGACGATCGGATCGAGGCGACGATCGACGGTGAAGTTCGCGTGGAGGTCCGGTTCGTCACGGTCGCACGAGCCTGACGCCGAGACGGCCGACGGTCCGGTCACCCCGGCCGCCGGCCGTTCTCACCCTCCGCCCCCTGACGTAGCGGATGCCGAATCAGTGAGCGACGATCGGATTCCCTGCAAAATCTGCTACTATCTCCCGCCAAAGTTCAAAACCGGCGTTTTTCGGCGCGTATGCCGAAAGAGGAACTACTTTTTACCGCGGCTCCAGTGGTAGGACAGTGACCGATTCAACGCGGCCGGACGACGATTCGATGCGCGAGGTCGTCGAGCGCTCTCGTAGCGGCGCGCCGGCGGTCGGCGAGGCCGTCCGGGACCGGTTCTCGTCGGACGAGGTGTTCCAGCGGATCATCGCCGCCGCCGACGAGGAGGTGACCTCCGGGAGCCGCGAACTCTTCTTCAGCGGGCTCGCGGCGGGGCTCGCGATCACGATCACGTTCATGCTGTACGCGTCGCTCACGGCCGCCACCGACGGGCATCCGATCTTGAGCGTCCTCCTGTACCCGCTCGGCTTCGTCTACATCATCATCGGCGGCTACCAGCTGTACACGGAGAACACCCTGCCGCCGGTGGCGCTGACGCTCGAACGGCTCGCGAGCCTCCCGACGCTGCTGCGCCACTGGAGTATCGTTCTCGCCGGCAACTTCACCGGGGGAGCGTTCGGCGCGGTCGTGCTCTCGTACGGCGGCGTCTTCACGGGCGAGACGGTCGACGCCGCAATCTACATCTCCAGCGGGGGCTTCGAGGTCGGCTTCTGGCCGCTCTTTTTCAAGGCCGCGATGGCGGGACTGATCGTCGCCGGCGTCGTCTGGGTCGGATTCGCCTCCACGAACTCCGTCACGCGGCTGCTCGTCGTCTACCTCGCGTTCCTCGCGATCCCGCTCGGCGACCTGTACCACGTCGTGGTCTCGTTTACCGAAGTGCTGTATCTGTTGTTTGCGGCTGATATGGGTCTGTACGCTGGCGACGTCAGTCTCTACGGCGGAATCGTCGGATTCGTGCTCCCCGTGCTTCTCGGGAACACCATCGGCGGCGTCGTCCTCGTCACGCTGGTGAACTACTTCCAGACGAGCGAAGAGCGGCTCGAAGAGGCGCGCTTCGAGGGGATGACCCGTCGGCTCACCGTGCCGGAGTGGGCGCTCGGGCGGGCGGCCGGGCGGTCGTACGTCCCGATCTTGGACGCCACGGAGGCGACGCTGTTCGCCGACGAAGGCCACCGGATCATGGTACCGATCACGAACCCGCGGACCGACGGACAGATAGTCGAGCTGGCGAGCCGGCTCGCGAGCGACCGCGAGGACGGAGTCGTCCACATCGTCCACGTCGTGCAAGCGCCGGAGCGGATGTCGCTGTCGGCGGGGGCCGGGCGGATCGCCGACGTCTCCGAGGAGGGGATGGAGGGACTCAAAGCGACGGCGGAGGAGTACGACATCGACGTCTCCACCTCGACGGTCGTCACGCACCGCTCGTTCGAGGAGGTGTTCAACATGGCCCGCCGCACCCGTCCCGACGCCGTGTTGATGGGCTGGGGCGACGATCAGCTCTGGAGCGCGGCCCGCGCGGAGCGCCCGATCGACGAACTCACGAACCAGCTCCCCTGTGACTTCCTCATCTTGAACGACCACGACCTCGACACCTCCCGGATACTCCTCCCCACCTCCGGCGGTCCCGACTCGACGCTCGGCGCGGAAGTCGCGAGCGTCCTCTCGCGGACCGCCGGCTCGACGGTTCGGCTGTTACACGTCGTCGACGGTCCCGAACACCGCGAGGAGGGCGAGGGATTCCTCACCGCGTGGGCGAGAGAGAACGGGTTGGCGGACGCCGAGCGAGTCGTCGACGACAGCGGCGATGTCGAGGAGGCGATCACCCGCGAGGCGACGGGGAACACGCTCGTGATACTCGGTGCGACGGAGAAGGGGATGCTCTCGCGGCTGGTCTCGAACTCGCTGCACCTCGATATCACCAACGACGTCGACTGCTCGCTGCTTCTCGCCGAGCGCCCGAGCAGGCGGTCGATCCGCGAGCGGCTGTTCGGCTCCGGTCGACGCGACACCACTCCCGTCCTCGACGGAGTCGAGCGCGACCCCGAGAAGTCGAGCGGTGCCGACCTCGGCGAGGCGGACGCCGAGCCGCGGCTTGACGAGTCGACGGACACCCGCGGGTCCGATGTCGACACGAGCGCCGAGGTGGGCGACGCGGAGCGCGAGGACGCACCCGACAGCGACGAGACGGCCGATCTCGATGTGGAACGCGATCCGGATGCCGACGCAGATCGATCATCGGAGCGGGCGGTGATCACCGATCACGACGATGACGGCGCGGACGACGACGCGAATGCCGACGGTTCGGATGCTGACGGCGAGGAGTCGCCCGAACCGGCGGTTATCACCGACCACGACGACGAAGACGAGGCGGACGACGGAAGCGAGGCGGACGACGAAGACGGTACTGACGATCCGGACGCCATCGATCGCGACGGGTAACACAAACGGCTCTTTGTCTCACCGGCGGCTTCTTGCCGGTATCCGACGTGTCTCCTCGTATGGACAGACGACTCACTGCGATCGTCGGCGTGACGCTGCTCGTCGCGCTGGCGGGTTGTTCGGGACTCGCCGGATCGACCGGCGGCCCCGGGAATGGGCCGGGCGACCAGGCGACGCTCGACGGGCGCATCGACGTGGCCGCAGACGGCGAGGCGACGGCGAGTCCCGACCGCGCGACGATCCGCGTGGCGGTCACCGCGTCGGGCTCGGACGCACAGGCGGTCGGTGACGACCTCGCGGCCGCCGACGACTCGCTGCGCGCCGGACTGACGGAGTGGGGGCTCACGGAGGACGCCATTCGGACCGTTCGCTACGACGTGAGCGAGACGTACGAGTCGCGCGAGAACCCCGAGCGCGAGCAGTACAGAGGCGTCCACCAGTACGCGATCGAACTTGACGATGTCGACGCGGTCGGCGAGGTCATCGACGTCGCGATCGACTCCGGCGCGGACGAAGTCCAGCGGATCCAGTTCGGCCTGAGCGACGACCGCGAGGCCGAGGTTCGCGAACGGGCGCTCCAGAACGCGATGGCGAACGCCCGCGACGACGCCGACGTCCTCGCGAACGAGAGCGACCTGACGATCGAGGGCGTCCACGCCGTCTCGACCGGCGGGTCAGGCGTGTCGCCGTACCGGGTCGCCGATAGTGCGGCGGTGGCCGAGGGCGACGCCGGCGGCGCGTCGACGGGCATCGAGACCGGCGACGTGAGCGTGCGGGTGTCGGTCAACGTCGTCTACGCGGTCCAGTAACGCCAGTCGCGGACGCGGGCGAGCTCCTGCGTGGGTGACACCAGATTCCCAGACGCACACGATTCATACGTCTCCGCGCCCTACCACTGAGCATGTCAAAGACGCGCGAGACGGCGACGCTCGGCGGCGGATGCTTCTGGTGTACGGAGGCGGCGCTCGAACAGCTCGCCGGCGTCGAGTCGGTCACCTCCGGATACGCCGGCGGCCACGTCGACGACCCCACCTACGAGGCGGTCTGTTCGGGTTCCACCGGCCACGCCGAGGTCGTGCAAGTCGAGTTCGATCCGGCCGTTCTCGCCTACGAAGACGTACTGGAGGCGTTCTTCGAGATCCATGACCCGACCCAGCTCAACCGCCAGGGGCCGGACGTGGGCAGTCAGTACCGGTCGATCGTCCTCTATCACGACGAGACGCAGCGGGAGGTCGCCGAGGCGTACGTCGACGCGCTCGACTCGGCGTACGACGACGACGTGGTCACCGAGATCGAGCCGCTGGAGACGTTTTACCGCGCCGAAGAGCACCACCAGGACTACTTCGCGAAGAACCCCGACGACGCTTACTGTACCTTCCACGCGAAACCGAAGATGGAGACGGTGCGCGAGAAGTTCGACGCGACGGTCGCGGAGTAGGCGGTCCCGTGGCGGTGGCGTGGTGTTGGTGGAGTAGGCGGTGGCATAGCGGTGGCGGAGGCACTAGTTCCGATCGGCGCAGCCGTCGACGTTTTGGGACATTTGCACGCGTCACCAGCAGGTATATTTTCGTCCCCGTCAGAGTGAATCGGACTGGCCGAGCCACTCGTCATGATCCGGACCGCACTCGCGCGATTCTCGAACGTGCTCCTCGTCCTCGGAGCCGCCGGCGTCGGGGTCCTCGCGCCGCAGTTGTCGCCGTATCTCGACCCGCTCATCACGCCGCTCGTCGTCTTCCTCGTGTTCACGTCGCTCCGGGGCGTCCGGTTCGAGTCGATCGACTACTCGTCGTACGCCGCGATCGTCGCGCTCTCGCTCGGCCTCTCGTACGTCGTGTTGCCGCTCGCGGGGATGCGGCTCGTCGAACTCGCGCTCTCGGACGCGGCCGTGATCGGGTTCGCGGTCGCGCTCTCGGTCCCGACGACCGCCGGAAGCGCGATAATCTGGACGCGGCTCGCGCGCGGCGACGCACAGCTGGCGACGATCGGCTCTATCGCGTCGCTGCTCGTCGCGCCCGCGGCGACCCCCCTCGTGCTCACCCGGCTCGTCGGCTCGCGGATCACCGTTCCGACGGCCTCGATCCTCACCGACCTCGCGGTGATCGTCGTCGTCGGGGTACTGCTCACCGTCGTCGTCCCCACCGACGCGCTCGCGGCCGAGACGGTCGATCGAGCCTCGACGGTCGCGATACTCCTCCTGATCTACACGGCCGTCGCCGGCATCGGCGTCTTCGGCATCGACGGGGGCGCGCTGCTCGCGATCGTCGGCGTCGCCGTGCTCCTCTTTTGCGCGGGTGCGGCGCTCACGGCGGGCTGTCAGCGCGCTCTCGGTATCGGGCGCGATCAGGGGGTCGCGCTGTGTTTCACCACCAACCTCAAGAACCTCGGGGTCGCGCTTCTCGTCACGTTGCCGTTCGCGGACCCGCTCGTCACCGCCGCGATCATCGTCTACTACGTCGTCCAGCAGACCGGTGGGGCCGTGCTCGCGGACGCGACGTGAGGTGGCAGTTCGGGCTCGCCGCGGTCGGGGGGGCGGATTCCGCGACGCGTCTCACTCTGCGACGGTCGGGGGCGACGACAGCCGGTCGGCGTCGGCGAGCAGCGCGACCGTCGCGAGCCGGATCGCGTGCGGCCACCCGAGCGGCGTCGCGCTGTCGGCCGTCCCGTCGTCGAAGAACTGCTCTGGGAGATACCCGGTCGGCGCACACAGCGTGCCGCCCGGAGAAACGCACGCGAGCAGCTCGCGGGCGCGGGCGAACATCTCGTCGGCCCGCGGGTCGTCGTGGGCGGCGAGCAGCGCGGCGAGTTCGGCGCAGGCGTTCGCGCCCCACGCGGTCGAGACGGTCCACACCTTCTCCGAGCGCTGGCCCGCGCGTCGCCAGCCGTCGCCCTCGTAGCGTATCAGCCCCGACACGGCGTCAGTCTCGCGGGCGAGCCCGTCGACCACGCGCTCGACGTGTGCGACCAGCCGGTCGAGCCTCTCCGCGCCGACCTCGTCGACGGCGTCGAACGAGCGGTGCGCGCTCGCCAGCGCCAGCGTCGCCGAGTCGAGCCGGTCGTCGATCTCGCCCTGTGCGGTCTCGCGAAGGGCGTAACACTCCCGCTCTGGCACCCACAGGTCGTCTATCGCGTCGAACACCCGCGCGGCCTGCTCGCGGGCGTGGGCGGTGAGGTCGTCCGGCAGATCCGTGTCCGTCCGACTCGTGGCCGACGAGTCCGCGTCGAGTGCCGCGGCGTCGAGCCCCTCGCCGTGGCGCGCGAGGTCGCTGTACGCCTCCAGAAACGTCGCCGCGGTGTGCCCGAATCGGCCGATCGAGTCCTCCCACGCGTTCTGACAGACAACGGGGAGACCGTCCGGCGCGAGCGTCTCGTCGAGTCCCGCGAGCGCGGCGACGAGCGTCCGGTCGAGGCCGTCGACGTCGACGCCGGCGGCGCGCGCTCTCGCGAGGAACGCGATGACGCTCCCCGTCTGGTCGGCCTGATAGTCCGTGTCCGGTCCATCCTCGATGCGCGCGTTCGCCCAGCCGGGCGCGAGCGCGCCGTTCCGGGGCCACACGCGGTGCGGCCACGACCCGTCGGGCCGCTGGGCGTTGACGTACATCGCGGCCGACCGGGCGTGCCAGTCGTCGAGCCCGAGTCCGAGCCGGTCGGCGGCGTCCACGACGAACGTCGAGATCTCGGCGTCGTCGCGGAACCATGTGTAGCCGTACCCGCCCGAGTGCTGGTAGTGCGGGTCGAAGTCGGGGCCGGCGATCCGGAGCCCGGACTCCGCCGAGAGCAGCGAGAGCACGCGTAGGTCCGCGACCACCGACTCGCGGGCGGGGACTGACTCCGGCACGTCCGGAACCGTCTCGCGCGCGGCATCGGCGAGCCGGTCCCCGGAGTCTGTGTCGACGGCCACCGCGTCATCGAGGAGCGTCGAGAGCCATTCGCGTGCCGCCTCGCGGCTCGTCTCGGTCCGGTCCGTCAGGAGCGACCCGACGGCCGCGACTCCGTCATCGAAGGGAACATCCACGACGACCTCCCCCGAGAGCCGCTCCTCGTCGTAGTGCGTGCCGTCGCGGTCGCGCGGCAACTCCGTCGGCGCGTCGTCGAGGACCTCCGCGAACGTCGCCGGAAGCTGTCCTCGCAGGTCGGTAACGCCCGTGGCGCTCGCGAGGAAGTCGTGTTCGTCGGCGTGGTACACCTCGACCGCGTCGTCGTACCGGAGCTGACCGACGCGCTCGTCGCGCCCATCTGGCGCAAAGCGGGCGTACACGACGAGCGAACAGTCCTCCGCCGCGAGGTCTCCGTCGGTGTCGACGGCCAGAGTCGCGCGCGTGACGTGAGCGTCGCCGAGCGTCGCGTCGTGGCGGGTCACGGTCGCGCCGTCGACCTCGTGGACGGTCTCCACGAGCGGCGCGTCGCCGACGTACCGCTGGCTCGTGTCGCCCGCGTCGAACCAGACGTCCTCGCCACCGACCAAGAGCCCGAACCGCGCCCGAACGAGGCCCGTCTGTCCCGTCAGCGGATAGCCGAAGTCGCGGAGTTCGCCGTCGCCGTCGACGTGGACGAGACGGCCGTCGCCGCCGGAGAACCGACCGGAGACGGTCCGTCGCTCGCCGGGGAACCGCGTCTCGTGCCCGGTGGTGCGCTTGTAATCGTCGAGGGCGTCTCGAAGCTGCATCTGTGACTGTATTGACTCGAAATCGTATTAATGTTTGTACCGGACCGTTGCCGCGCGGCGACGGAGACGGTGACGTCGTCCCTATTCGAGGCTCGGGTGCGTCCCCTGCGGGTCCGGGTGCGGCTCCGCGAACGCCGACCGCATCCGTTCGCGAGCGTCCGCCGCGCGCTCTCGTCGCTCTGTCGCGTCGATCTCCTCGCAGCCCGGCGGTAGGCCCCGATCGCGGTCGGTGAAGTACCCGTCCGGCGTGACCCAGTCGTGATAGAACGGCCGGTCGGCGTCTTCGAGGATCGTCACGCCGACCTCCGCGCCGTGGCCGGCACACACCGCCGCCTGGTGGGGCTTCCGTGCGATTCGACCGGCGGCGTACACTCCCTCGACGCCGGTCCGTCCCCGCTCGTCGACGTCGAGGTACGCCTTCCCGCGGTCGACGACCTCGACGCCGGCGAGGTCCGCGAGATACCCGACCTCGTTCTTGCTCGCGGCCACGACGCGAGCCGTCTCGACGCGAGCGCCCGCCTCCGTCTCGACCGCGAACCGACGCGCGTCACCGTCGCTCTCCGGCGGCGCGTCGTCCGCGGCCGACGCGTCGGGCCGTTCGACCTGCGTGACCCGCCCCTCGATCCGGTCGGCTCCGGCCGCGTCGGCCTGCTCGCCGAGGAGGTCGAGCAGTCGGCGGGCGTCGACGCCCACGGGGAACCCCGGAAAGTTCTCCAGTCTGGCGTTCCGCCTGAGGACCGAGCCGCCGGCGTCGACGACGAGCGTGTCCAGCCCGTGTCGCGCCGTGAACACGGCCGCAGAGAGCCCCGCGACGCCGCCACCGACGACCACCACGTCGCGTCCGCGCCGCTCGGCTCCCGTCTCGTTCGCTCCCGTCTCGCTCCGCCGTGCCTCGGATTCCGTCTCCATACCCCGCCGACAGGCGCGGGCCAGCGTAATCGCTTACGGTCCGCCGGCTCCGCACACCGGGCGACTCGCTATGATTCCGCGCCGTCCGGAATCAGATGGACCGACTCCCGTGGGACCGATACCCGGACGTCCGAGCCGGTCTCAATCGACAGGCGTTCGAACGTCGTCGGACGCACGTTCACGGCGAGCGGCTGTGCCGTCCCGACGTCGACATCGAGCCGGTACGCGCTCCCCTCGTTGAGCCACCGACACACCGTCCCGGCAACGGCGTTTGCCGTGCGGTCGCCGGTCGCGTCGTTCGACGGTTCGATGACGATCCGCGACGGATGGATACAGACCGTCACGGTCGACGCGGCGGGGGCCGACGCGGTCGTCCGGAAGTCGCAGTCGCCGACGCGAACCCGCGCTCCGTCCGGATCTTCCTCAGTTACCGTTCCTTCGAGGAGATTTTCGTTACCGGTGAAGCTGGCGACGAAGCGGCTTGTCGGACGAGTGAGCACCGCCGACGGCGTCCCGACCTGTTCGAGCCCGCCGTCTCGAACGATGGCGATTCGATCGCCGAGCGCCGTCGCCGTCCGCTGATCGTGTGTGACGTACAAGATGGGGATATCGAGCGAGTCGAACAGCCCGTGCAGTTCGTCCCGAAGCCGGGTCCGGATCGGGGCGTCGAGACTCGACAACGGCTCGTCGAGGAGCAGCGCGTCCGGCTCGGTCGCGAGCGTCCGCGCGAGGGCGACCCGCTGACGTTCGCCACCGGAGAGCGTCGATGGGGTCCTGTCGAGTACGTCGTCCACTTCGAGGAGCGTCGCAAGCTCCCTCGCTCGGCCGTCTTCCGTCGCCGCGTACTCGATGTTCTCCCGGGCGGTCATGTGCGGGAAGAGCGCCCCCTCCTGAAAGACCATCCCCACGCGCCGGTCTTCGAGCGGCAGCCCGACCAGCTCTCGTCCGTCGAGCCGGATCGACCCCGCGTCCGGAGCCGTGATCCCGGCGACAGCCGAGAGCAGCGTCGTCTTCCCGCTGCCGGACGGTCCGAGGACGGCGAGCACCTCGTCGTCGACCCGCAGGTCGAGCGGACCGAAGTCGAACTGGTCGTAGGCTTTGTGCACCCGCGAGAGTTCGAGCGTCAGTCCCATGGGTTCGAGGCGACGGTGTTGAGGCACACGAGCGTCGTCGCGGCGATCAGTACCAGCAGTATCGCCACCGGATAGGCGTTGTCCAGTCCGAGTTCGACGAACGACACCCAGATCTGGACCGGCATCGTTCGAGGGTAATACGCCAGCATCATCGTCGCGCCGAATTCGCCTATCGCCCGCGCGAACGCGAGCGTCACTCCGGCGAGAATCCCCGGTCCGGCGAGCGGTAGCGTCACGTTGCGGGCGGTCGTCAGTCGGCTCTTCCCGAGGGACCGCGAGGCGTGTTCGAGCGTTCGGTCCACGCTCTCGAACGCCGCCTTCGCCGTCACCACCACGAACGGTGACGCGACGAACGTCTGGGCGAGCACCACCCCGGCGAGCGACCGCGTGAGCGGAAACCCGGCGGCGGCCGCGGCCTCGCCGATCGGTGATCCCGGGCCGAACACGGTGAGTAACACGATCCCGCCGACCGTCGGTGGGAGCACCAACGGAAGGACCGCGGCCGCGAGGGCGACCTTCGCCACCGGTCCGTCGGTGCGCGCGAGCCAGTACGCGAGCGGCAGACCGAACAGCGTGGCGAGGGCCGTGCTGATCGACGCAGAAAGCACCGACGTGGTCGCCGAATCTACGACGGTCGGGTCGCTCATCCGGGAGAGAACATCTCCGACTGGCACCGAGAGAAACAGCGACACCAACGGCACGACGTAGTACAGGAGCAACACGCCGCCGCCGAGGAGCGAGACGTCGAGCCAGTCGAGTCCGAACGCGCTCGGTTCCGACCGCTCAGTGTGTGTCTCTGTCGTCATTCAAACCAGAACGGTGATGTCCGATACTGCGGCCGATAGCGCTTCGCCGGGACGATCGAGCCGGGATCGATTCTCGTCGGATAGGCCTGTCGTCCGGCTGACGCGCCGAGGAACCTCGCCCGTGTAGGCGGGGAACTGCTCGCGCAGGAGGAACCCGTGGTTTTCGAGGTACGCCCCGGTCGTGAGGGCATCGAACACGGACACTGCGGCGTCGCTCATGTGTCGAACAGTCGACCCGTAACTGATGAGTCCGCCCTCGACTTCCTGACCGTTCGGGAGCGTGTACGAGGGGTTCGAGTACCACTCCTCGGCGTACCGCGGGTCACTCAAGTTGATCTGCGTCGGCAACTCGACATACTCGTAGCCGCGCTCTACGGCCATGCTCCGGTAGGCGAACGCCGCGTCTATCGACCCGGTCTCGAACTGGCTGATAAGCGACGTCTCGGGATAGATCTGGTCTCGATGGAGGATCTGCGCCCCGAGATCCGACGCATCGTTGTAGTACCGCGAGGCGAGTTCGAGCGCGAAGAGCGTCCGATATCCGAGCGGGTCTTGATCGGGGTCGGTTCGGCCGATCCGCACGCTCCCCTCGGCCATCGGCTCGTACCACCGCTCGGCTCCGGCCTCTGCCACGCGCTCCCCGCCGGCCGTCTCCGGATTGTACGCAACGACGACCGAGTTGCTTGCGAACACCGAGTACCACGGCGGTGACAGGGGGCGTTCGAACAGTGCCACGTCGGCGACGGAGACGATGTCCGGGTCGCGCTGTCCCTCGGCGATCATCCGGGCGACCGTCGCCGAGCCGTGCGCCTCGACTTCGACCGGAACGTCCACGGCGGGTTTGAGCCCGTTTGCGATCGCGTTCTGGAGGCTGCCGGCCGCGAGGATAGCGACCGTCGCCGACCGGCCGTCGTCGCGACTCCGTCCACCCGTACAGCCGGCGCTCCCGGCGACGAGGGCCGTCCCGCCGGTCACGAGGAACTCTCGTCTCGACGAGCGCCGGTCAGTCACCATATCGGGAGGACATGCGTTTCGGAGAAAAGCTTATCTCAAACACATCTGTTTGACCCACATGGTCGCTACTGACTCGACGACGCTGACCGACCGGCAGGTCGAGGTGCTCGAACTCCGAGAGCGGGGACACACCCAACAGGAAGTGGCGGACCGGCTCGGAACGACCGACTCGAACATCAGCGCCATCGAACGGGCGGCAGAACAGAACGTCGAGAAGGCGCGCCGGACGCTGGAACTCGTTCGGACGATTCGGTCCCCGGTCCAGTTCTCCGTCTCGCCGGGGACGAGCTTCGACGATCTGGTTGCCGACGTGTACGCACACGGAGACGAGGCCGGCATCAAGATCGCGTACTGTCGACCGGAACTTTACACGCACCTCTACGGCGCGCTCGAAGGGTGCACGAACCAGAACGAACTCGACGCGACCATCGACGTCGGCCTCACCACCGAGGGCGAAGTGCGGGTCTTCACCGGAGAGATCTGATCCGGGTCACCGACCCCGACGGCGTCGCGATTCCGGGCGGGCAGCACTTCTCGAACGGTCCGAAATCGGAACCTGGGTGGTCGCGATGATTCCGGTAGCGAGGTGTCTCAGGCACGCTCCCGTGGTGGGCTCGTTCTCCCCGGTGGAGAGAGTCGCCCACTGCTGAAAGAGGGGCCACTGGCTTCACTCCGATCGGCTGGTGTCCCGCGTCTGACCGACGCGCTCGGCCGCTTCGATGAGCGTGCCGAGCGTCCGTTGGACGTTGTCGTTGCGCAGCGCCGACAGCAATCCGAACAGGCCGACTCGGCGGTCGGCTGTCTCGTCGGTAAACGCGCTCGAACCGGCATCGATCGTCTCGACGATCTGCGGGTCGGCCGCGCGTTCGGCCAGGTCGGCGGCCTGTCCCAACCGTGTCCCGAGCTGATAGTACTCATCGGTACTGCGGTCGGCAGCGTCGCCGAACCCCTCAACGAGCGCGAGCAGTCCGCGGACGGTCTCCATGTTCTCGCCGAGCGCGACGAGTGCGTCGACGGACTCCGCCCGATCGAACGCCGTAGCGAGCCGGCGCACGTCTTCGCGCGCAGCCGCAGCGGCCGCCCCATCTTCGGGAGCAACGTCCGCGAGCGCGTCGGTCGCGACTTCGAGCGTCGACAGCAGGTCGAGAAACGTGTCGGTGTTGTGCCCGATCCGGCGCAACAGGATCAGCGTCTCCTCACGCTCGAACGCCATGCGTAGCTGTGCGATCTCCCCGCGGTTCTCGGCGGCGACGGTTCGCAATTCGGGGACGAGTTCCGCCGAGAGGTCCTGTACGACGACCACTAGGTCAAGGAGGTCAGCCAGCGAATCGGCGTTATCGCCCACTCGCTCGACCAGTCGTCTGGTCTCCTCGTTTTCGAGAGCCGTTCGCAGGTCGGCCAGCGGCTCGCGGTTCTCCGCCGCGGCCGTTCGCAGCTCCGGCACGAGATCGTCGCTCAGGCCCCGAACGACGGCGAGTAAGTCCAACAGCGCGATCAGGTCGTCGGCCTGCGCGTCGACGCGAGCGGCCAGCTCGTCCAAGTCGGCGTCGGTCGTGAACGCGTCCACGTCGGATGATGTCTCACTCATGGGACCGGGTCGTATCCGCGCATCCAAACGTTCCAGTACAGCGATGGGATCACGTTGATGTCGAGGATCCAATTGAGTCGGCTCACGACCGGCGCGGAGATGGGGGCCTCGTAATCGAACTCCGCGATCATCGCCTTTCCCTTCTCGACGAGAATCGGACAGGCGGTGTATCCGTCGTAGTCGGGTGCGGGCGACCGGTCGTCGAGGTACCGCTCGACGTTGTCCACGACGACGTGCGACTGTTTGCGTGCGGCCGAGGCGGTCCGCGAGGTCGGCACATCGGCGTTGTCGCCGAGCGCGAACACGGCCGGATACCTCTCGTGTTGGAGCGTGTGTTCGTCGACGGAGACATACTCGCCACCATCGGTCAACGGCGAGTTCTCGACGACGAACTCGTGTCCGTACTGCGGCGGAACGGGCGCGTACAGGTCGTACTCCAAGACCTCTCCCTCCTCCGAGTGAACCGTCTGGTGCTCGTAGTCGACCTCGGAGACGGTGAACTCGGACACGAACGTGATGTCGCGATCGTCCCAGATCTGCTCGATCTGCTTTTGATACGGCGCCTTCGGCCCCGTGCCGAACACCTCCGACCCGGGCTTTGTCATCACGATCTCGGCGTCCTCGCGAACACCGCGCGTGCGGAGGTACTCCTCCATCAGCATCGTGAGTTTCAGCGGCGCGCCGCCGCACTTGATCGGCGTGTCCGGGACCGTCACGAGGAAGCGTCCGCCGTCGAACCTATCGACGGCGTCGCCCAACGCTCGCGCCGCGGAGGCGTGATAGAACGGATACACTGAATCCGTCTGGTTCCATCCCTCGATCATCCCCGGGACCGTATCGGGACGGAGGTCGTTCCCGACCGCAGAGATGAGAACGTCGTACTCATAGGTAGCGTCCTCCCCGTCGACGGTCTGTTCGTCCGGGTCGACCCCGACGACTTCGTCTTGAACGAACTCGACGTCATCGTGGAGCAACTCTCGCGTGTCTCGCTGATGCTCGTCGAGGTCCATGTACCCAAACGGGATCAGGTAGTAGGCTGGCTGGTAGCTGTGCGTTCGGCTCTTGTCGATCACGGTCACGTCGGCGTCGATGCGCCGACGGAGAGCGTTTGCCGTCATCGTTCCCGCGGCACCGCTGCCGAGAATGAGGACGGTCGGTCGTGTTGCAGTCATCGTGCGTGTAGAGTAGTCGTCATGAGTCGTTCAGTCCGTTCACGTGCCCTCGAAGTGCCGATACCACGGACAACGAGGACGAAACAGTCCATTCTGCCGTGACATCGGAGTCGCGCAGGGCGGCCCAATCGGCCGGGCCCGCTCCCCTTACCTCTGCCTTGAGTCGTGTGTCGCCCATTCTGTGTCACCCCACAACAGGTCTTCACGAATGATCCACATCGCCGTTCAGTTGTCGCACGACAACTTCGGAGTCCGGATCGCGGAAGAAGATCGACCGACTGCCGCACGTCAGCCGACCGCGTCCCAGTTTCGGTACAACGCCGCGCCGAACGCGAAGACGATCCCGCCGACCCCGACCTGCCGACCGACCGTCCCGATGTCACCGCTGAGACCGGCGACGATCGCTCGGGCAGTCATCACGACCGTAACGAGCGCGACGAGTGCGAGCACGGCGTGACGCGTCTCCATGCGTGACCACAGCTGTCCTGTCAACGAAAGGGGTCGGTTGGCGCAAGACAACCGGCACGTCCGTGCCGGCGATACCAAAGCGGTGTCCGAAACGGCGCGTCGGGTAGACGACCGCGACGGAGCCGATCGGTCCGCAATCGGGCGGCGCTAGACGTCGACTCCGCTTGTCCTGTGCCAACTCCGAGGTTATGCGGAACGGGAACCCAGCAGCGAACGAGAGAAGCGACCGAGATCGCACCACTCATCATCACGTACCACATGATCGACCCAGTACTCGCGAGCCGGTTTCAGTTCGCCCTGACGACGATCGTCCACATCATCTTCCCGGTGATGAGTATGGGGCTTGCACCCTTTCTCATCTACTTCACGTGGAAGGACATCCGGGGCGGCGATCCGGTGTATGAACAGCTGCGTCGCTTCTGGACCAAGATATTCGCTATCTCGTTCGTCGTCGGGACAGTGACCGGAATCGTGCTTGAGTTCGAGTTCGGAACGAACTTCGCCGCGTTCTCGACGACTGCCGGAGAGCTGTTCGGCGGCCCACTCGCCATCGAAGGAATGATGGCGTTCATGCTGGAGGCGACGTTCCTCGGGATATTCGTGTTCGGCCGCGAGCGCGTCTCTGACCGGCTGTATCTGATCTCCAGTCTTGCCGTCGGAGTCGGAACGTGGCTGTCGGCCGTGTGGATTCTCATTGCGAACTCGTGGATGCAGATGCCCCGAGGCTACGAGCTCGCCACCGAGAACGGCCATGAAGTGGTCCGTCTCGTCGACCCGGTCGCGGCGTATCTGAACCCGCGCTTCGGATACATGTACGTCCACATGCAAAACGCGGCCGTCGAGTCCGTGGCGCTGTTCATGGCCGGCGTCGCGGGGTACTACGTCTACCGGCACCACGTCTTGGGGAACGAAACGGAAAACATCGTCTTCTGGCACAAGACGCTCAAGATCGCACTGATCGCGTTGCTGATCACGGCACCGCTGCAGGTGCTTCAGGGCGACCTGTACGCGCGTCACGTGTACGAGACACAGCCGCAGAAATTCGCTGCCATGGAGGCCGTCTGGAACACCGAGTCGTACGTTCCCGAATACATCTTCGCCATCCCGACGGACCTGAGTCAACTCACCGATCCGCGTGCAAAAGAACTGTTCGGCATCGGTATTCCCGGCGGCGCGTCGTGGCTCGCCAGCGGAGGAGACGCGACCGCGGAGATTCGCGGGCTGAACACGTTCGACACGGAAGCACCCCCGGTCGCCATCGTGTTCTGGTCGTTCCGCGCGATGGTCGGCATGGGATTTTGGTTCATCCTGCTCGCGTTCTGGGGCGGTTATCGGTGGTACACCGGTGAGCTGTTCGAAGACGGACTGCTTCACAAGGCGCTGATGGCTTCCAGCCTGCTCGGATTCGTCGCAGTCGAACTCGGATGGGTCGTCACCGAGGTCGGTCGTCAACCATGGGTCATCCAAGGCGTCCTCAAGACGAGCGAAGGCGTCTCGCCCGGCCTCACCGGGACCGAGGCGCTGATCACGCTCGTCGGCTTCGTCGGCGTCTACGCTACGCTCTTGGCGCTGTACACGTACGTCGTCATACGCGTCATCCGCGGTGGCCCGCCCGGCGCGGACGCACTTGCGTCGGTCGGCGCTCCCGACGCTCCGCCCGCGGGGGTGCCCGGCGATGACTAGCGCGAGCGTCGAGGCGCTCGCTGCGGGGCCACTGTTCGGCCTGCCGCTGCCGGAGCTGTGGTTCGCCCTCGTGTTCGGCCTGTTGGGGACGTTCCTATTCCTCGACGGGTTTGATTTCGGTGCCGGCGCGATCTTCGCGACGCTCACAGACGACGAAGCGCGTGAGGCGGTGCTGTCGGCGATCGGGCCGTTTTGGGACGGCAACGAGGTGTGGCTCGTCGTCTTCGGCGGGGCGCTTTTCGCCGCGTTCCCGTCGGTGTACGCCGGCCTGTTCAGCCGACATTACCTGCTGATGTTCGGTATTCTTGGTGCGCTCATCCTCCGCGGGCTCGCGCCCGAAATGTACGAACAGCGCCACGACGAACGCTGGCAGCGGTGGTGGGGGCGATCGTTCGCCGCCGGCAGCGTCCTAGCGCCGTTTCTCCTCGGTGCGTTCGCGGGAAACTGGCTCGTCGGAAGCCCCCGATCGTTCACGCTCGTCGGCGTCGTCGTCGGGGTCACCGTCACGGCGTTGACCGTCGTGTCCGGTGCCGCATTCCTTCGACTGAAAGCTCGACACGCGCTTCCCGAGACGGTGACGCAGATCGGACTCGGTGCTGTCGTGGCGTATCTCCTCGCGGTCGTCGGGACCCTCGGCGTCTTGGCGTTCCGACTCCCGGCCGGTATCGACGCGCTGCTGTCGGCTCCGGTGCTCACGCTGGTCGCCGCCTCCGTCGCGCTCGGCGTCGGGTACGGCGTCGCGCTCCGACGCGGGTCGAACGCCATCGCGCTCGCGGCGGCCGCAGGTCTGACCTACGGGTTGATCGCGGTCGTCGCGATCCTCATGTACCCGAGTATCGACCCCGCGGCGGGGCTCACCGTCAGCGCGGCTGTCGTCTCGACGCTGCCGCTGAACCTCATGTCGATCGGGGCGGCGCTACTGCTCCCACTAATCGCGACGTACTTTGCCGTCTTGTACTCGGCGTTCAGCGGACCGATCACGGCCGACGAGGCGTACTGACATGAGCGAGGACTCACAGGCCGACACGACCGCACGGCCGTCGACGGTCGGGACGCTGCTGCTCTCGCGCGTGTTACTCACTTGGGCGGAACTGCTCATCGTCGGGTTCGCCGGAGCGGTGGTCGGCGGGGCCGCGTCCGGCCCACCACAGCTCGTCGTCTATTTCGCGACGATCTTGGCGTCGGTCGCGGTGGTCATGTACAACGTCGACCGGCTCGTCGCCGCTCGGATCCGGGAGGCAAGGTGAATGACACGACTGAAGCCCCGAGACTCACCGCCATCTGTCTGTGATCGAGGCGGGACGCGGCCGCCGCGTTCCGGCGTCCGTCGCCGGGCGAGCACCGAACGCTCAGCGTGGTATGAACCGAACAGCTCGCGGTCTGCGGACCAGCGGACCGAGGGGAGTCAGCCCGTCCGGTCGCCTGACGACGCGAACGGTCCGATCCCGTGGCGCTTGGCGACAATTCCGAACAACAGCACCGCGCTCGGGAGGAACAACAGCGCCCCGAGCGCAGTGACGATATCGTCGTGGGTGAGTCCGAAGGCGATCCCGCCAAGCCCGGCGAGAAGTGCGACAACCGCCGGGATCAGTAGGTGGCTTCGAAGCGCACCCAGTACCTCGGGGGGCGAACGTGAAAGCACCATACGAGATAATGTAAGTACGTCGGGCCCATACCGATCACGTTGTCGAGAGCCAACCGACTCGCACATCGACACACGGCACAGCGTACCCGTTCCGTCAGCGACATCCCAGCCACCCCGAACCGAGGCCGCCCCTACCAACCCAGTTCCCTGCCAGATGTACGACTTCACATTCGAAATAACGTACGACGCCGGTTTCGACGAGTACGTCGACCTGTTCATCGATCGCGAGTCCCTCCGATCGAAGGCACTCTACTCGTGTCTCGATCCGACGGAGCTGTGGACGCTCGAATCGGTCACGGGCGACCCGACCGACCTCGCGGCCGTCGACGAACTACTCTTGGACGAGGCCGTCGATCGAGACTCAATCAACGCCCGGGCGTGCAACTCGACCCGAACGACGAGTCTGCTGACCGAAGAGCAGCGCCGGCGAGTCGCGTACACGTACATCTCCGACGTGGACTTCTGTGAATCCGTCCCGCTCATCGCGGCGAAGTACGTCGACGGCGGGATGCTTCTCGAGCAGACTCGGACCGATGACAGGGTTCGATGGCGCGTGTTGGTGCAGGACGATTCGAAGATCGGGCACCTGTACGACACGTTGTCCGCAAAGCTCGGTGAGGGACTCTCGTTCTCTTTCAAGCACTTGACCGAGGTCGCCAACTGGGAAAGCGGACTCCTCTCGCGAGCAGACATCCGTGCGGAACAGCGTGAGATATTGAACGTGGCCGTCGAGCGCGGTTACTTCGAGACACCACGAGAAGTGACGCTCGATGAGATCGCAGACGAACTCGAGCTACCCCGATCGACCGTGTCGTATCGGCTTCGACGAGCGACCGCAGAACTAGCGAAACGGTTCACAGAACGGCAATTATGACTGGCGAGAACTCACCAGACGACGGTACGCGGACGCGATCCGACGCATCGACGCGGACAGAGTACCCCGCAGACGTGCTCGTCAGCCCCGACTGGACCAACGCGCGGCTCGACCAGTTTGCTACCGCCGACCCCGACCTCCGGCTGCTCGAAGTCGACGTCAACACCGCGTTTTACGACACGGGCCATGTACCGGGTGCCGTCGGCGTCGACTGGCAGACTGACCTCCGGTCGGCGGAGTCACACGACATCCTTGGTCCCGGTGAGATGGCTTCCTTCCTCGGATCACGCGGAATCACCGAGGAGACGACTGTCGTCGTCTACGGTGACAACTCGAACTGGTTCGCGGCACACCTCTACTGGCAACTCACCTACTACGGGCACCCCGACGTCCGAATCATGGACGGCGGTCGCGAGTACTGGATGGACTACGACTATCCGACCACGACGGAGCCGGTCGACCCACCCACCGTGGCGTACGAGCGTACGCTCGATCCACCGGCCGATCCGGAGGTTCGAGCCTACCGGGAGGACGTGCGAGACGCACTCGACACTGAGACGGCGTTCATCGACGTGCGTCTGCCCGAGGAGTTCCGCGGCGACACCACGAAACCACCCGGCAGCAACGAGGGAGCGATGCGCGGCGGCCACATTCCGGGGGCGACGAACGTCTTCTGGGCAGAGAACGTCCGCCCCGACGGCCGATTCAAGTCGCCCGACGAGCTCAGGGACATATATGAGTCGCACGGGATCAGCCCCGATGACGACGTGATCGTCTACTGCCGGATCGGGGAACGCTCATCGGTCACGTGGTTCGTCCTCGAAGAACTCCTCGGGTACGAACACGTGCGGAATTACGACGGCTCGTGGACCGAGTGGGGGAATATGATCGGCGTCCCGATCGAAGTCGGCGAGTAGTCTCTAGTCAGTGCCCCGCGACATCGTGGTTCCCTCTTCTTGCGTCCGCTTCAAATCGTGTGTTGTCCTACGACAACCGGACACACTAGCCTTCAGATTCCAAGTGTACGGCGATGAGTAGATCTCTGTGCCGAGTCGATCAAACGACAGGCGGCGAAACGAGATTCGGGCCGAACCACCTCATACGCGCGCCGTCCGTACGCAATGAATAGTCTCGACGCTGAGCCTGAACCATCGCCACCCGCGGAGCCGCTTCTCAACGCGCTGGGCGGCGAAGCAAACCGGGACATCTTGTCGGCACTCGATGAGCCGATGACGGCCGCCGAATTGGTCGATACCTGTGACATGTCTACTTCGACGACGTACCGGAAGCTGGACATGCTACGCAGGACCGGACTCATCAAAGAGCATCTGGTGGTCGACTCCAAGAGAGGGCGGTGCAGTGTGTACGAACGGAACGTGGAACGTATTTCTGTCTCGGTTGGCGACGATGGTGGATTCGACGTCCGAGTTGAGCGGCCGAGAGGGAACACTGACGGAGAACTGATCGACAAATAACGGCGTAACAAGGGGGGCATCTAGAGAAAACACAGAGGACGATCCCAGTAGTTGAGACTGGCCGTCTTAATGTATAGTACGCCGTCAGGCATCGAGTTGATCCTGATACCGGCCCACGGACAGCGTGAATTACAACAGTCCTTCATGGAAACTTCGAGGACGAATACACACTGAGTGGACACCGACCGCCGCTACCGACTAGCCTTGATCCCGACGAACGACCCATCGCCATAGCCCTCTTCGATCGGCTCGATGCCGTCTACCTCATCGATCCAGTGATAGATCGTTTGTACGAACTCAAAGTCAGTGAATCCGGCCGCGTCGAGTTCCTCGAGGAGTTCTTCGGTCGAGACGAACGTCGCCTCCCTGTAGAAGGGGTTCTCTTCTTTCTTTTCCTGATAGATTCGTCCGACAGGGCTGTCCTTGTCGATATAGCCGATCACGAGCTGCCCTGACTGCGAGAGGATCCGGTCGGCTTCGGCCAACGTTCGGGTAATGTCGTCGACAAAGCAAATCGTCGTCACGATCAGCGCGGTGTCGAAGGTGGCGTCCCGGAAAGGGAGATGTTCGGCGACACCTCTGACCACGCTGACTCCTCGCTCGCGAGCATGTTCCAGCATCGCTTCGGCCGGGTCGATCCCGACGCCGACTCCGAGCGGTGCAGCGAATCGCGCGCTCCCGACGCCGATCTCGATCCCGCGTCCGGTCGCTGGCACGAGCCGCTCTAGAGCGGCCAGTTCCGACTGGTAGGCATCGTCGTGTTGCTCGAACCACCCTTCGTATCGGTCGGTATGGGTCTCGAATGGTTCTGATTTTGGCATATTCGAGCGTAGACTGCGTGGCACTACCAATGTTGGGTATGGGGTTCGGAGCCGAGATAGCCTGCTACGAGCACATCCCGTAGTTTTTGTATGACAGGAGCGTGTCATTGAAGAGTTCACATGGCTCGCTGAATCAGCTTAGACCGGAATCGTCGCGATCGACATTACCGAAGCTGACCCGTTCACCGGCGATAGAACGGGTCACGAGGACGAGATCATCGGGACGAAAGAGAAGACCGACGAATATGCCTATCAGTGGGCGACGGTCCAGTTAGTCGGCAACGCCGTTCCGCTCGTGCTTGATGCCCGCCCGGTACGGAAAGGCGAGTCACGCAAGGAGATCGTCGGGGATTTGCTGGATTCGGCTGAAGAACTCGTCCACATCGATAACGTGCTGATGGACCGAGAGTTCGATAGTCAGCACGTCCTGGAGATGCTTAGCCAGCGTGGCTTGTCGTATGTCGTGCCGAAGCGGATGCAGACCACCGAGAAAGCCCAAGCCAAGCGATTACTCCAGCGGGACCAAGACCGGTATGAAACCGACCGGAGGCTCCATCTGGGCAAGAACGAGTGGCACGAAACGACGCTGGTCTACCGCCGGAATGAAGACTCCGAGTACGACGATCACCGGCAGTACTCGGTATTCATGACGAATTGCGGGAGTGGGCGCACCTCACGGAGTATGGCTATCGCTGGGAGATCGAGAGTGGGTACAGGTCGATCAAACGGTTCATGGCAGCGACGACGTCGAAGGATTTCGGGCTTCGATTCTTCTACTTCGCGTTCGCCTGTCTCTTGTACTCGATCTGGCGAGCTGTCGATCTGCTCGTGCAGGTCGAATTGACTGGTGAGTATGAACACTCGCCGATCGTGACGGCCGATAATACGCTGACGCTGCTGAAGAAGGAGACTGGAATCGGGTAGAGAGACACTCTGTCTAGGTTAGTGCGCCGTCTGAGTGGCTACACTGTTGGGAGTCGCGAAAATCTGCCCATACGATTGGGAATATGACAGGAATGGTCGCTTGGGGAGTGATTTGGGGTGGTTTGCGCTGACTGAATCGGCCAAGTTCACGCATCACAGACCCGCTAAACCCACTGTAGTCTCAACTTCGGACGATCCTATTTCATATTGCGCTATATGATTTATGCTTTGGATATTCGGACGCTCTCGAACGAGTCGTCGGCGATGGCGTCGGCGATCTCGCCGGTGTCGACGTCTGGGACCTCGTGAGGATACTTTCGTTCGAAGTACCGGCAGAGGTTCGCCACGTCGCGTTCGAGAAACTCGCGCGCGTTCTCGTGATCGACGCTCACGGCTTGCGGCCAGTCGAAGATCGTCACGCCGCTTTCGGCGACCGCGACGTTGTGTTCGGACGCGTCCGCGTGAACCCACCCGAGGTCGTAGGCGGTCTGTAGCTCACGGAGCACGAGATCCAAGACCCCCACGGCCTGTTCGGGATCCAGCGTCGCGCGAGCGAGTTCGACGCCTTCGAACTTGTCCATCACGATGGCGTGGCGGTTCTGATCGACCGGTCGCGGCACCGACACGTCGGGGTACAGCGCCTCCATCGCCTCGTACTCGCGTTCGGCCGCCTTGCGCGCGGTGTACAGCCACGAGACGTGATCGCGGTCGGCCGTGTACTCCCGTTCGCGGTTCACCTCTCGGAAATTGGTGTAGCCCTCCCGGTGGTACTTCAACGCGAGCGGCTTGAACGACTGGACCTCGTACACGTCGCCCTCTTTGCCGAGCCCGAGCGGCGATCCCACGCCGTCTATCGTGTCGCGCTCGGCGAACGTCCGGAGCGCGAGCGCGTCGTATCCCTCGAAGGTGAGCTGGTACCCCTCGTACTGGATCGTCTTCCGTTCGATCAGCTCCCGGTCGAGACACCGATCGATCCGGTAGTCGACTTCCTCGCGCGTCAGGCTGGCGTACTCGGGGAGCTTGTCGCGGCGAACCCACTCCGAAAACCGCATCCCCTGCTCGACGCCCGAGAGGAGGTAGAAGTCCTCGGCGTCGAGCTCCGCCATCTCGCCGGCGACGTTTCGAACCATGCGGACCCGTACTCCGGCGAATCCTAAAAGGGACGCGCGTTCGATGAGATGACTATATATCGCATATCGCAATATCAAAACAGCACGCCGGCCTGCTGTGGCCGCTCCCGGAATTTCAATACCCCTTACGGCGTACGCGATAGCAAGGGCGTGGCCTCAGTGCGCTCGTCGAATATGGGACACGACCGATCCGCGGACGGACAGGACGATTCGGGGGCGTTAGCCGCGTTTCGACAGTTCTTCGCGCTCGAACGGGACGTCCTGGTGCTGTCGCTCGCGATGTTCGCGTTCAGTCTCGGGTTTCAGATGACGAATCGGTTTCTCCCCGAGTACCTGATCGCACTGGGCGCGTCGGGGTTCGTCGTCGGGCTCTTCGGCACCGCCGGCAACGTCATTTCGGCGGTGTTTCCGTACCCCGGCGGCGCGATCTCGGACCGCGTCGGATCGCGGTACGCGCTCACGCTGTTCGGGCTTGTTTCGACGCTCGGGTTCGCCGTCTGGTTCGCCGCACCGGCGCTCGGAGCGATGACGGTCGCGGGCGTCACCGTCGAACCGTGGGTCTGGGTCTTCGTCGGCCTCCTGTTCGCGCAGGGCTGGAAGTCGTTCGGGCTCGGCGCGACGTTCGCCGTCGTCAAGCAGGCGACCGCCCCCTCGCGGCTGGCCGCCGGCTTCGCCAGCACCGAGACGTTCCGGCGGACGGCCTTCCTCGTCGGGCCGGTGCTCGCGGCCGTCCTCATCGGTCTCCACCCGGAGTTCACCGTGAGCTTCCGGTATGTCCTCGCCGTGGCGGTCGTCTTCGGCGTCGTCGGGACGGTCGCCCAGCACGTCCTCTACGACGCGGACGGAGACTCGATCGGGAGTTCCTTCGCGGGGATAACGCAGATCAGACGGGACCTCCGCGAGATGCCTGAGCCGCTCCGGCCGCTCTTAGTGGGCGATACGCTCGTCAGGTTCGCGAACGGGATGGTGTACGTCTTCTTCGTGTTGGTCGTCACGCAGTTTTACGAGGTCGGATTCGAGGCCACGGTCGGGCTGGGTAGCGTCTCCCGCGCCGTCGACCTCTCGCCTGCGGCCTTCTTCGGCTACCTGCTCGGCGTCGAGATGCTGGTCGCGCTCCTCTCTATGGTCCCGGCGGCGAAGGCCGCAGAGCGCGTGGGTCTCAAACCGATCGTCGCGCTGGGCTTCGCCGTGTACGCGCTCTTTCCGCTCGTGCTCATCGGCGGACCAGACGTGCTCACGCCGCTTTTGCCGCTCTCGTGGGCGATGGTCCTCGTGTTCGCGTTCTCCGGGCTTCGCTTCGCGGGGCTCCCCTCTCATAAGGCGCTTATCGTCGGGCCCGCAGAGCGCGGTGCCGGCGGGCGCGTCACCGGGACGTACTACCTCCTGCGGAACACGGTCGTCATCCCGAGCGCCGCGCTCGGCGGCTACCTCTGGGAGTTCGTGAGTCCCGAGGTCGCGTTCACCACCGCGGCCGCGATCGGCGTCGTCGGGACCGGCTACTTCCTCGTCTTCGGCGAGGAGTTCGACGCGTATCGGTGAGAGACAAATGGAACGTCGCTCTCCGCGTCGGGCGGCACGCGGTGAACGAAACGGCTATCGGAGCGGACGGATTCAGTGTCGATATGACCGCACCGGCCGTCGACTGGCGGCTGATCGCCGAGGAGGCACGACCGGGGGCGATGCAGATGGCGCTCGACGAGGTCGCGGCCGAGACGGCCGCCGCGGGCGGCCCCGCAACGGTCCGCACGTACCGCTGGGAGCCGAGCTGTCTCACCCTCGGCTACCGGCAGGACCCGGAGACGGTCGACTGGGCGTTCTGCGAACGCGAGGGGATCGACGTGACCAGACGGCAGACCGGCGGCGGCGGGATCTACCACGACGCACACGGCGACATCGCCTACTCGATCGCGGTCCCGGCGAGTCACGTTCCGGGCGAGCTGCTCGACTGTTATCACCTGCTCTGTGAGCCGATCTTCGACGCGTTCGACCGGCTCGGGATCGACGCCGACTACGTCGACGAGGCGACGCCGGAGCTGTATCACCCCGCGTGTTACCTCAGGGAACTCCATCCCGCACACGACGTGGTGGCGGGGGAGGCCGAACGGTCCGATTCCGGCGCACCCGGTGACGACGCGCCCGCGAGGCGAAAGATCGCCGGCAACGCGCAGTACCGGAAGCGCGACGCCGTGATACAGCACGGATCGCTCACGTTCTCGGTCGACGCCGAGCGCCACCTCGGGACGTTCGCGGACTCGCCCGTGACGCCCGCGGCGTTCCGCGACCGCGTCGTCGGCATGGACGAACTCACCGACGCCGACCGCGACGAGGCCGTGGCCGCGGTCGCGGACGCGCTCGCCGCGTGGGTGAGAGACGGGATCGGCGAAGTAACCGAGGACGCGACAGTGGGGACTGACGGGACGGCCGCGACTCCCGACGTCGACTGCGACGGCTCGTGGACGGAGGCGGAACTGGAACGGGCCGCGGAACTCGTCGAGACGAAGTACCGCGACCCGGCGTGGGTTCGGACGCGCCCCGGAGAGCGGTAGGCGATCGGTCGATCGACCACCCGCTCGGTTCGACCACCCGCTCGGTTCGACCACCCGCTCGGTTCGACCATCCGCCGGATCGGCCGGTTCGACTCCCCGAGTTCCGAAGGGGCTTTTTCCGACGGCGGCGTGGGATCCGTATGAGTCTCAAGGTCGGCGCGCACGTCTCCATCGCGGGCGGCGTGGACAACGCCGTGGAGAACCAGATCGAAGTCGGCGGGAACTGCGGACAGATATTCACCCACTCGCCGCAGGTGTGGCAGGACCCGAACATCGGCGACGAGGAAGCCGAACGGTTCCGCGAGGGGACCGAACGCGAACTAGCGGGCCCGTGGGTGATCCACACCTCGTATCTCGTGAACCTCTGTACGCCCAAAGAGGGGCTTCGCGAGAAGTCGCTCGATTCGATGCAAAAGGAGGTCGACGCGGCGTCGACGCTCGATATCCCCTACGTCAACGTCCACCTCGGCGCACACACCGGCGCGGGCGTCGACGGCGGCCTCGACAACGCCGCGTCGGTGATAGACGAGATCGACGTGCCCGACGACGTCACCATCCTGATCGAAAGCGACGCGGGCGCGGGGACGAAGCTCGGCGGCGAGTTCGAACACCTCGCCGGCGTCATCGACCGCACCGAGACCGACATCGACGTCTGTCTCGACACCGCCCACGCCTTCGCCGCGGGCTACGACCTCTCGACGCCCGAGGCCGTCGATCAGACGGTCGCGGAGTTCGACGACGTGGTCGGTCTCGACCACCTCCGATACGTCCACCTCAACGACTCGAAACACGCCTGCGGCACCCACAAGGACGAGCACGCGCACATCGGGGAAGGCGAGATCGGCGAGACCGGCATGGAGCGGTTCCTCAACCACCCGGACCTGCTTGACGTGCCGCTCGCGCTCGAAACACCGACGGAGGACGGCAAGAGCTTCGCGTGGAACATCGACCGCGTCCGCGAACTGCGGGCAGAGTGACGAGCCCGGGGCGACAGCCCCGCGTCCGACGCGGTTTTATATGGCTTGCGTGACGATACCGTGGGTATGACCACCACAGAGGCGCTCCTCCTCGGGCGTCGGCGGCGGCTGGCCGTCACGATGGTCGCTGGGTTCGCCGTTGTCGTGGCGATCGCGCTCGCGAGCGCGATAGCTGCCGACCTCGCGGATCTGCAGGGGGCGGCCGCACTGGCCGACCGGCTCGTTCCCCTGCTCGTCTTTTATGCGCCGGCTCCGATCGCGGCCGCCGGGGCCTACGCGCGCTGCGGCGGTCCGGCCTGCCTCGCCGTGGGGGTCGTTCCCGCAGTCGTGTTCGCCGCGCTCGTCCTCGTCGGCAGCGTCCTCGGCGTTCCCGGTGTGGGGGCGGCCGACGCGCCGCTCGGGAGCGTCACGGTCTCGTTCGCGCTCGTCGGCGTGAGCGGGGCGTTCGTCGGGTATTGCGCCGGCGTCACCGCCGCCATGCTCGCCGACCTCGCCGGAGTCGGTGACGACGCCGGCGACGTCGCGTGACGAACGATACCGACTGAGACGGGGTGTCTCTCCGGTGTTCCGTCTGAGAGCACCTCATCGCCCCGCGCCCCGTACCTCACCGCGCCGCGTTCCCGCACTCTTATTCGGTCTCAGACCGAACCCGTCTCCGTGCGACGCTTCTCCGCCGAGTACCTCGAACACACCCGCCGCGGGATGTGGGACGACGGCCGCGAGGCGCTCGCGGACCTCGAGTTGCCGACCCGTCGGCGCGTCCTCGACGTCGGCTGCGGTACCGGCGAGCTGACGCGTGTGTTGGCCGCAGAAACGCCATCAGACGCGACCGTCATCGGCGTCGACGCCGATCGCGACCTCCTCGCTGTCGCTCGCGAGACGGATGGGAGCGAGGCGGTCGAGGACGAGACGATCGATCGCGCGACGGGCGAGAGCGAGCCGGCCGACTGCGAGATGACCGACGGAACCCAAACCTACCTCGCCGGCGACGCCACGCGGCTCCCGATCTCCGACGACGCCGTGGATCTCGCCGTCTGTCAGGCGCTCCTGATCAACCTCCCCGATCCGGCGGCGGCGGTCCGGGAGTTCACGCGGGTCTCGTCCGATCTCGTGGCAGCGATCGAACCGGACAACGCGGACGTGACCGTCGCTTCGACCGTCCCGGCCGAAGAGCGCTTAGAGCGCGAGGCACGGGAGGCGTACGTGGCCGGCGTCGGGACCGACGTGGCGCTCGGCGACCGCGTCCGCGACGCGTTCGCGGATGCGGGGCTTCGCGACGTTCGGACTCGACGGTACGTTCACGAGAAGCGGACTGCGCCGCCGTACGCGGACGCCGCGTTGACGTCGGCGGCGAGGAAGGCCTCCGGTGCGGGACTGGCCGACCACCGCGAGGAACTGGTGGCGGCGACCTCGGAGCACGCCTACGACGACCTCCGCGGCCGCTGGCGGGAGATGGGCCGCGCTGTCGTGGACGCCATGCGCGCGGGCGAGTACGAACGCGTCGAGCGCGTCCCGTTCGACGTCACCGTCGGCCGAGTCGACTGATCGGCTTTGCGGGCGACACTCGCCACGCGTCGTCGGGAGACCGACGCCAGCCTCGACCGCCGTTAGCTAAGCCGGTTGAGATCAATCAGCACCGCGCTCGCGGTCTCCTCCCCGCCGGCTCCGCGCCCGGAGACGGTGAGCGTTCCGGCCGACGTCGTCTCGATCTGTGCGGCGTTCGTCGTTCCGGACACCGCGAGCGGCGAGTTGCGCTTCACCAACCGGGGCGCGACGCGGACCGAGCCGTCGGCGACCTCGCCGATCAGCCGGACCGTCAGCCCGTCCTCGCCGGCGAGGTCCAGCGCGCTCCCGGCGACGTTCCGAATCCCCTCGACATCGGCGTCGTCGAGGCTGAACTCGCGGGCGTCGGCGGGGTCGTCGGCCGCGCCGGCGGCGAGGACGTTCGCGAGGATGACGCACTTGAGCGCCGCGTCCGTGCCGTCCACGTCGAAGGCGGGGTCTGCCTCGGCGACACCCAAGTCCTGCGCCTCCGCGAGCACGTGCTCGTAATCCAGCCCCTCCGCGGCCATCCGCGAGAGGACGAAGTTCGCCGTCCCGTTGAGCACGCCCCGGACGGCGGCGACGTGAGCGGGCCCGTGGTCCTCAATCGTCGAGAGGACCGGCATCGCGCCGCCGACGGTGGCCTCGAAGCGCACCTCGCCAGCGCTGTCGGCTTCGGCCGCCCGGAGGTCGCCGAACCGTTCCGCGACCGGCCCCTTGTTCGCGAGCACGACGTGGCGGTCTCGCTCCAGCGCCGCGGTGACGTGCGAGAACCCCGGCTCGGCGTCCCCGAGCGTCGTCGGCGTCGCCTCCACCAGCGCGTCGTACTCCGCCGCGAGCACGTCTGCCGGATCCGCGTCGCCGACGATCCCCCGCTCGACCTTGCGCGAGAGCGCGGCGTCGACGTCGACCGACTCGCCCGGGCCGTCGGCGACGACCGCGCTCGTCGAGTCGCCCATCGCGACGACCTCGTGGCCTCGGTCGGGCGCGAGGTCGGCGACGGATCGGCCGACGACGCCCGCGCCGACGATCGCGAGTCTCACGCGTTCCCCCCCGTCAGCGACTCGATCAGATGGAGGTCCTTCTCGTCGGCGATCGCGCGGACGCTCGCGACCGTCTCGCCGATTTCTCCCTCTTCGACGGCGAGCCGGAGCTTGGCGCTCGAAGTGTTTCGCGTCCCTTCGGGAGCCGAAAGCGAGAGGTCGGTCACCGTGGCGTTCGACGTCTCCTGAATCCGCGAGAGCGTGTCGGACAGGTCGGTGTCGACGATGTGCCCGGAAAGGATGCAGACGACCGACTCGCTGTATCGCTCTGCGCCCGCCTGGATCACGTTTATCCCCTCCTCTTGGAGCACCTCGACTATCGCCTCGTACTGTGAGGCGGTCGCCTCGATGTCGACCTCGACGGGGATGTGTCCGCGCGGCGTGATGTTCCCGCGCTCGTGAAAGATAGACAGCAGGTTGCCGCCGTTCTCGCCTATCGGCTCCAGCGCCCGGAGGAGTTCTCCCGGCTCGTCGACGAGTTCGAGCCGGATCATGTAGGCGTTGACCGCGTCCTCATCCTCGTTCATCGCAGATCGCCCCCGCACAGGCTACGTGTACTCATTAGTGGCGGGTTACGCGGTACGACCATAAGAATCCCGAAACGGCTCGTCAGGCCCCTATCGCCGCCCGAACGCGTCGGCGTCCGCCGCTCCATGAGGCCTGCCCGCCCGTTTAGTGCTCCGCCGGCTGTCGCCGTTCGGCGTTCTCACCTGAAGCCGTGCCGGTCCGCTGTATCTCGCTGTGTTCTGTGAGCCCGTCGATCAGCGTTCGGAGCCGCTCGAGAGGTATCTGTCCCGGCGCGTACTCGCTCTCGTCGTCGGCGAGTGGGGCGTATCCGAGCTTGGAGCCGTATATCGGTGCGACCGCGCGGGAGTGGCTCCCGATCTCTCCCATCGAAATGCCGGCCACGTCGATGCCCGTCTCCGTCGCGACGGCGATCGAGCGAAGTAACCGGAGCACGTCGGTGTGCTTTTGCGGGAACGTGGCCACCTTTGCGATGTCGCCGTACTCCCCGCACTGGCGGAATATCGCGTCGAGAACCCCCCGTTCGGGCGTGTCATCGAACGTGTGGTGCGAGACGATACAGTCGACGCCGTTGTCGCGGAACTCGTCGAGCACCCACTCCGTTCCCCGCGCGGTCTCCAGTTCGACGTCGACGACCTCGACGTGATCCGAGCGTGAGGCGGCCGAAAGCCGGTCGAGCCTGCCCGTATCGACCGCTTGGCCGCCGAACCAGCGCGCCCGGTTCGTCGCGAGAAGCGGCAACTCTCCATCGTAGTCGTCGAGCTGTTCGAGCGGGTCGTCCGCCTTGTCCATCCGAAACTCGACGACGTCGGCGAGCCCGCGCGCCGCCGACTCCCGTGTCAGATCGTTCGTCGTGGCCGCAAGAACGAACGTATCGAAGTTCATGCGACACGCTATCATCCGAGAAGTAAAAACGTTCACTGTCGGCTGCGGTTCCCGAGCGAGCGTTCGCGAGCGTACTCGTCGCCCGGTTGCGGCACGTCGTCCTCATTGTTGGCCCCGTTCAGAGGACGCCGGCGAGGCCGACGGCCTCGATCAGCGGCACGCCCGCGGCGACGGAGCCGACCACGTAGCCGCCGATGGCACCGCCGTTCAACAGCGGCAGCCCGGCGTGGGGACGGCCCTTGATCACCCAGCTCATCAGGACGAGCAGCCCCGCGATCTGTCCGACCATCGCGAGCAGCGCGGGAAGGTTCAGCCCCACGTACGGCACTCCGAGGCTCGCGGCCGGCGAGAACGTCGCCGCGCTCGCGACCAACACCGTCGGAATCACGGCGTCACCGAGGCCGATGAAGAACGCGTCGCGGTCCTCGACCGGCGTGGGATCGCCGACGTCGCCGCCGGCAGAGTCCTGATCGGCGTCTGCGCCTGGGTCGCCTGCGTCGTCGGCGTCTGCGGAGGTTTCCGTCGGATCGGACGCCGCGGCCTCGTCCGACTCGTCGGCGTCCAGAAGGGAGTACGACAGCGACAGCGGGATCACGAGCACGACGGGGATATTCAGGTCCATGACGCCCTCCGCGAGCGACAGCATGTGCTCCGTGCCATACACCGATATCGCGTCGTAGACCGCGAGCAGCGAGAGTAAGACCAGCGCCGGCAACAGACCGAACGAGATGCCGAACAGACCCGCCGCGCCCGCGCCCATCAACACCCCCGCGGTATCTATCACGTACCACTCCGGATAGACGAGCAGCGCGAGGCCGACCGCGAGCGCGGGCACGGCGGCCCCTGCGGGCGGGAGGACGGCGGAGAAGACGTACCACGATAGCCACGCGGAGACGCCGACGATCAGCAGTCGGATCGCCTGATCGAAGTCGTATCGAAACGCCGCGAGCATCAGCCCCGTCATGACGAGGATCGCGAGGATGTACGCGAGGCTGTTCGTCGGATCGTCCGGGTTCTCGACCGCCTGATAGCCGCTCTCGACGAACTCGGGAACGAGCGCGAGCGCTCCGATCTGCACGACCAGAAACAGCCCGACGACGAAGGCGACGCCGCGGTACTCGCGGGGGAACATTCGAGCGTCGGTTCGCGGCGCTGCGGTTTCGTCCTTGCGTTTCATCCGTCCGTACGCCTCGGGACAACAGAGACTGCCAGCAGACCGCGATTCGTTCGAACCCCGACCGCTTGCCGCTGCTAGCGATGCGAGCGCCGAAAGTGGGGGGTACGGCACCACGCACGTCGATGACAGGGGTTGTGATCGGGTGCCGTGAAACGGGTCGGGTACGGTGTGGGAGCGGATCGACCCGACGCCGTAAGCCGGCGGACGACGGACGGTGGAAGCGAGTGTCCGACCGGCCCGCCCGACGTCGGGATGGGGCCGGCCGGCTTCGTCCGCGGCGTTTCACACCTACTCGCTCCGATATAAGAATGTACTGCCCCTATTATCCGTATTGATACTAGCGGACACAGCACGGGCAGAGCGCGCGGTTCTGTGGCTGGCGTGCGGTACGCGCGAGAACGACGAACGACGCTGGCGGATGAAGGGCGTGGGTGAAAGGAGAGCGATGGACGCGGCGAACGGCGAGAGATGGCGGCGGGAGGCGGGCGGGCGGCGGCCGAACAGCGGACCCCCGGGCTGTCAGCGGCGTCGCCGCCCGAGCGGTCGGGACGGGCGCGTGGATTTGTCACCGAACTCCAACGAGAAAAGCGTCGGACTTCGGCACGTCCACGTACGGCGTTCTCCGTTATAAATGAGGCGGTCGACGGCCGCCGGATCGGGCGACCGCCGCCCGCGTCCGTCGCCGAACACGCGGGCGGTCCGCCGCTATCTGCGGTCACGCAGCGCCGGGAACTCCTCGCGAACGGCCGCGACGCGGTCCGGGTCGACGTTCGCGGTCACCGTCGTCGGCTCGTCGCCCGCGGACGCAAGCGTCGTTCCCCACGGGTCGTAGACGGTCGTCCGCCCGCAGAGCGCGTCCTCGTCGAAGGTGCCGCTCCCGTTCACCGTCGCAACGTAGGTCAGGTTCTCGATGGCGCGCGCTCGGCCGAGCGTTCGCCAGTGTTCCACCCGCGGATACGGCCACGCGCTCGGGACGAGCGCGCAGTCGACCCCCGCGTCGACCAGCCCCCGGAACTGCTCCGGAAAGCGGAGGTCATAACAGGTGGTCACCCCGACGCGCACGCCGTCGATCTCGACTGTCGGCGTCGATTCTCCGGGAACCATGCGGTCCGTCTCCTCCGAGCCGTATCCGAACAGGTGGCGTTTTCGGTAGACGAGCCGTCGGTCGCCGGTGCGGTCGAACAGGACGGCGGTATTCGCGAGGCCGTCGGTCGTCGGGACGTCGACGCCGTCGGCCGCGGACGCCGAGAGGTCCTCGACTATCGTCCCCGCGAGCACGTGGATATCCTCGTCGGCTGCCGCCGCCGAGAACCGCGAGAGCCGGTCGCCGGCGACGCTCTCTGCAGCGCGCGCGTACGAGTCGAACGCGAAGTATCCGACGTCGAACAGCTCCGGGAGGACGACGACGTCCGCGCCCGCCTCCGCGGCCGCCCGGACGCGATCGAGCGCGCGGTCGACGTTGGCCGTGACAGCCCCGCCGTCGACGCCGAGTTGCACGCACGCGACCCTCATACGGACGATCCGAGCGACGCGCGGAGCGCGTCTTCTAAGTTATCCAGCTCCGCGTCGAAGTTCCGCTCGAAGAACGATTCGACGCCGGGGATACGCCCGTCGACGACGAACTCGTTGGCCAGCCGACACCCACCGTTCGTCTCCGTGATCTCGTGTTCGCCGGTGACGCGGAAGGCGCGCGACTTCCCGACGAACTTCACTCGGTTCGGCGGGTCGCGCGCGACTTCCTCGGTTTCCACGGCGATCGTCGACCGGATCACCGGGATCGGGAGGGCGACCTGCCACGTCGCTCGTCCATCGTCGTATACCTCAAACGTGTCGACCACGCTTATCGCGCCGGCACGCTTCTCGGCGTCCGAGATGAACGCCCACACGTCCTCGGCGGGGGCGTCGAACTCGAACGTCCGAGACACTCGGACTGTCATACCTGCCCTTGGTACCACGGGGGTTAAAAAGACGCGCGTCTGCCGTCCCGCTCCCCGATGCGTCCTATCACCCCTGTGGCGTCACGCGCCACGTCGTCGATCGAGATCGACCCCACTTCTCGATGTCGACGTCGTCCGACTTCTCGGCGACGCGGGGAAGCCGCGACCCGACCTGCTTCGCGGTGAGTCCGATTGCGTCCGCGATCGTCTTCGAGCGAACGTACCGCTCGCCGCGGGTGACGCTGTCGGTGAGGTACGCGAGGATCCGCTGTTCTTCCTCGGTGTACTCGCTCATCGACGGGGGTAGGAGCGTGACGGATTTAATCGTTTCTCGTCTGTGGTCGCTACTGGTATATTTGCACGGCGAGGACCGCACAGAGCGCGAACACGAACGCCGCGGCGAACCCCCACGCGCGGCCGATCTGTGACGGTGCGCCGAACATCGCGACGCTTCCGACGAGCGCGACGGCCCCGAGCGCGAGCGCCACGCCGATCCCCTTGTCAGACTCGATGGATGCTTCGCTCATACGGTGTCGCTTCACGGGCGACTACTTAGTTCATGCGAACCCGGCGCAGGTCAGATGATCTCGACGTGGTCGGACGCCTCGTTAAGCGCGAGGTTCGCGGCGATCTCGGCGTTTCGCATCGCGTACTCGGCGGTGTGTTGGAGGCTGACGAGCACCTCGCGAGTCATGAGGAGCGTGTCGTTGTCGAGGTCGGCCGGCAGCTCGCCGAGGATATCCTGTTCGCGGTCTTCCAACCGAGCGAACAGCTCGCGGCACTCCACGGTGAGGTCGTAGTCCCGCTCGACGACGGCGCGGACGGCGACCGCCGTCAGTTCGTCCACTTGGTCCGTGAAATCCCGGATCTGTCGCATCGTCGCGCTGTCGACGTCGAGCGTGTGGCCGTCCGCCTCCATCACGATGTCGGCGATGTCTTCGGCGTTGTCGGCGGTGAGTTCGAGATTCTTCGCGACGGACCGGTAACCGATGAGCGGGAACCCCTCCTCTAATCCGACCGCGCGGGCGAGGTTCGGGTTCTGGTAGGCGGTGAAGATCAGCCGCAGGAGGAGCACGAATATCTTGTTCGCCTGCCGCTCGCGGTTGAGCGCGCGCTGTGCGAGGTCTGGGTTGCCGTGCGCGAGCGCCTTGACGGCCTCGCCGCGCATGGTCGAGCCCGTGTTCTCCAGCCGTTCGAGCAGGTTGTCGAGGGTGAAGTCCTCGGGGTCGACGGAACACCGGATAGAGATGTCTTCCGGCGTCTCCTCTATGACGCCGAGCCCCATCAGCTGCGTCTCGGCTTTGTACACCGCGTTGATGTGTTCGCTGTCGAGCGTCCCCTCGCTCCGGACGTGGATCACCCGCCGCCCGAGCACGTACTGTGCGACGATGGCCCGCTCCAGCGACTGGGCGTCGAGCCCGTCGGCGTTGATGACGGCTTCCGACTCCTCGGTGCTCACCGACTCTGGAAGCACTGTGAGCGTTCCTTTGCCACCCATTCGCAACGACACCTCGTCGCCCTTGTTGACGCCGTGTTCCTTCGCCCACTCGGCGGGGAGGGTCATCGCCAGCGTCGACGGACCCAGCCGTTGGACCTTCCGCGTTTCCATGCCCGTCCGTACCGCGGGATATGCCTTAACGTTGTTCCTATGTTCATTATACGCTTTCTCGAATATACAAGGTATTGTGCGGCTTCGCCCGGATATTTATTGGCCGATCGATCCCGCTGGTCCCGAAGTGCACTCACATGATCAGTTAGCGTCGGAGCGGCCGACCGGCGTCGGCGGAACCGATGCCGGCGCGTTCGCCTCCGCGTCGGAACGATCGCTCCGTACGCCGATCCGCGCGCTTTATGCCGCACACGCGCCGATCACGGATATGACCGATCGGGTGCTCGTCGTCGACGATTCGGCCTTCCAGCGGACCGTGGTTCGGGACGCGTTGGAGGGTCCCTTCGAGGTCGTCGGTGAGGCGGAACACGGCGCGGAGGCGGTGGAACTGTTCGAGGCGTACGAGCCCGACGCAGTGTCGATGGACGTCGTCATGCCGGAGATGACCGGCATCGAGGCGACGGCGGCGATCAAGGACCGCTGGCCCGACGCCGTGATCGTGATGTGTACGAGCGTCGACCAGCAAGAGAAAATGATGGAGGCAGTCAAGGCCGGTGCCGACGGCTACGTGACGAAACCGGTCGACGCCGAGGAGTTGGTTCCCGAGTTCGAAAGCCACCTCGGGTGAGCGGCCCCCCGGCGTCAGGCCGAATCGAACGACCGCAGAACCGACGCCAGCGCGCTCGCGAGTTCCTCGAAGCGGTCGATCTCCATCGAGTCGGTCGTCACCCAGACGCCGTGATCGTCGGCGATCACCCGCGTGAGGTATCCGTTCTCGAACACCCGTACGGTGAACAGGTAGTCGCCCAGTTG
The DNA here is from genome assembly GCF_000746205.1 of Halorubrum sp. BV1. Taxonomy (NCBI): domain Archaea; kingdom Methanobacteriati; phylum Methanobacteriota; class Halobacteria; order Halobacteriales; family Haloferacaceae; genus Halorubrum; species Halorubrum sp. BV1. Next base: position 852,300 of record NZ_JQKV01000001.1, on the reverse strand, counting down.
GGTGTTCGCGTACATGGACTGCGAGTGGAACCCCTGCCGCTCGTTCTCCGCGAAGCCCACGAGGTCGGCCGTCTGGTTCAGGTCGCTGCGGAGGTACAGCTGTTCGACCTCGGCTTCGGTGAAGTACGTCAGGCTTCGAAGCTCGTCGCCGGTGGCCGTTCGCGCCGCGCTGAGCAACTCGTCGACGTGTTCGTCAGATGGGCGTGACATATATTACCGATCTGTCGTCGGGTACATGAGCGTATGGGTGGCCGCAGAAGCGACCGCGCCCGGAACCGAATCGTGTTCGACGGGCGAAGGCGTTCGAGGCCGCGTCTCGCCGCGTTTCCCGTTCGAGGGTCCGCCGACGGTCACGGAGGGACAGAGTTTAGCGACTGCCCCGATATCCACCCGCTAATGAGCGACTTCGACGACGTCTGCCTCCTGTTGCCCACGATGGACGAGGTCGAGACGGTCGCGCGCGTCGTCGAGGACTTCCGCGAGGCCGGGATCGACGAGATCCTCGTGATCGACGGCGGGTCGACGGACGGGACGCGCAGGGCCGCGACGGAGGCCGGCGCGCGGGTCGTCGAACAGTCCGGACGCGGCAAGGGACAGGCCGTCCGCGAGGCGGTTCGCGACCACATCGAGGCCTCGTACGTCGTGATGGCCGACGCGGACGCGACGTACGACGCCGCCGATGTCGACGCGATGCTCGACCCGCTTTTCGCCGGCGATGCCGAGCACGTCATCGGGAACCGATTCGCGGACATGCGACCGGGGGCGATGACGCGGCTGAATCGGATCGGAAACCGGCTGATCAACGCCGCGTTCCGCGCCATCCACGGCGAGCGGTACCGCGACATCCTCTCCGGTTACCGCGCGTTCACGCGCGAGTCGTTCCTGCGGCTCCACCTCACCGCCGACGGGTTCGGGATCGAGACCGAGATGGCAGTCGAGTGCGTCAAAAACCGCATCCGAGTGACCGTCGTCCCGATCACCTACCGCGAGCGGCCCGGCGGCTCCGCGACGAACCTCCACCCGATCCGCGATGGCGGGGTTATCATCATCGAACTGTACCGGAAGGCGAAGACGAACAACCCCCTGTTCTACTTCGGCAGCCTCGGTGCCGTCTCGACGGGTGCCGGCGCGGCGCTGACCGCGTACGTCCTCTACCGCTGGTTCGTCCACGGGGCGGCCCACCAGATAGTCGCCATCGGCGCGGTCGGCGCGGCCATCCTCGGGATCCAGCTTCTGGTGTTCGGCGTGCTCGCCGACATGATCCTGTCTTTACACCGCGAGCAGGTGACGCGCTACGAGCGGGCGTTGGCGGACCGACCGGCGGAGTCGTCGGTCGACCCGGCCTCCCCGACCGACGGTGAGAGAACGCGCGGCGCGACCGACGGCGAGTCGACGGACTGACCGCCGCGGCCTCACCGCGTCCGCACCGTCCGCGAGCCCCATAGTTTATGTCGGCTCACGGAGACGAGCGGTCATGGACGAAAAGCGGTTCGTCATCGCGCTCTTCGGTCTCGTCATCGCCCTCCTCGTCGGATTCATCGGCTACCGTTTCGTCGCGCCGCTCACCGTCGCGGTGTTCCTGTACTACTCGACCCGTCGGCTGTACCGAAACCTCGCCCGGTTCAGGCTACCGTCCCGCGCTCGCGCGGTCGCGTCGCTGTCGCTCATCGGCGTCCCGCTGATCGGACTTCTTGGGTACACGGTGCTCTTGGTCCTGCTTGAAGCCCGCCGGTTTATCGAACAGTATCCCGTCGCCGAGACGGTCGGGCCGGAGAACTCGTGGATCGCCGACCTCGCCGCGCTGTCGGACCCGACGGTCGAGGGGGTCGTCGCCGCGTACCGGTCGGGACAGTTCGACCCGCTCATCGAGTTCGTCTCCGAGCAAGCGCCGCTGCTCGCGAGCACGCTGTCGGGACTCACGCTCAACCTCCTCATCACGATCGTCGTCACGTACTACCTGCTTCTCGACGGCTCGAAGTTCCACGAGTGGCTGCTCACGTTCGACGACGACGCGGTCGTCCGCGAGTACCTCGAAGCGGCGGACGAGGAGCTGGAGGCGGTGTTGTACGGCAACCTGCTCAACGTCATCGCGATCTCGATCATCGCGGTCGTGACCTACACCGGGTACAACGTGCTCGTCCCGGCTGCGGTCGAGGTCCCGTACCCGGCGCTCGCCGGTGCGCTCACGGGAGTCGCGAGCTTGGTTCCGGTGATCGGGATGAAGGTCGTGTACATCCCGCTCGCGGGGATAACCGCGATGGAGCCGATCTTATCCGAGGAGCTCTCGCTTCTCGTGTACGTCGCGGGGTTCCTCGTCGTGGCCGCGGTCGTGGTCGATACGATCCCCGACATCGTCCTCCGTCCGTACTTCAGCGGGAAGACGACGCATGTGGGGCTGCTCATGCTCGCGTACATCTTCGGTCCGGTCGTGTTCGGGTTCCACGGACTCTTCCTCGCGCCGATCATCCTCGTGTTGGCGCTCACGTTCGCCGACACGGCGCTGATCCGCCTGCTTGGCGGCGACCCGGACGACGACGACGAACCGAGACGGACCGTGCCGGCCGGACAGCGCCGCCTGAACGAGTTCTGAGGACGGGACGCCGTCGGGGGCCGCCCGCTGTTCGCTCTCCACCGCGCTCCCGTCCCGTGAAAAGAGCTATACCGCCGCTGGACGAGCGGTGTGACGTATGCGTGTACACGTCATCGGCCTCGGCGGTGCCGGGGGCCGGATCGTCGACCGGCTCGTCGCCGACCACGACGGAGAGCGATTCCTTCACGGCGTCAGCGCGTTCGACACCGACGCGGCCGCGCTCGACGCGCTTCGAGAGATCGACGCGTCGCGACGGTACTGCTTCGGTGACGCCGCGGGCGGCGACGGGCTCGGCGGCGACCTCCACGCGGCTCGGCGGCTCGGGGACGCGCACGCCAGCGAACTCGGCCGGGAGATGGACGACCAGCGCCCGTCGATGGCGGAGGCGTTCCTGCTCGTCGTCGGGCTCGGCGGCGGCGCGGGTGCCGGCGTCTGCCCGGCGCTCGCCGCGGAGCTGATGCGGCTCTACGACACGCCGGTGTACGTGCTCGGGCTCCTCCCGACGCCGGCGGAGTCGAAGCCGACCGCGGTCGATCCGGCGACGGCCGGAGCGGCGGCACCCGAGGAGCGACCGCCCGAGCGGCCGCTGGCCGAGAAGAACGCGGCCCGGACGCTCGAAGCACTCTCCGAACGGTGTTCGGCGGTGTTTCCGTTCGACAACGACGCGTGGCTCCGCCCCGGTGAGGACCTGACGGAGGCTCGGAGCCGGCTGAACGGCGTCGTCGCCGAGCGCGTCGCGGCGCTTTTCGGCGCGGGCGAGTCCGACGACGCCGAGTCGACGCCACAGCAGGTGCTCGACGCGAGCGACGTGGCCCGGGCGGTCGGCGGCGACGGCGAGATCGCCGCGATCGGGTACGCGACGCAGGCGGTCGAGCCCGCCGAGTCGGAGTCCCGATTCGGTCTCGGGCTGTTCGGCTCCGCGGAGCCGGCGACGGTGGACGCGAGCGCGGCGGTGTCGGCGATCGAGACGACGATCCGGAAGGCGGTCCGCGGGAAGAACACGGTCGAGGTCCGCGAGGGGCGGGCCGACCGAACGCTGCTCGTGGTGGGCGGGCCGCCCCCGTGGCTCAACCGCGAGGCGATCGCCGACGGTCGGCGGTGGCTCGCCGACGAGACCGGTTCGGATGCGATCTTGAGCGGCGACGCGCCCGTCCCGGACGGCGAGTCGGTGTTCGCGGTGGTGATCCGATCGGGAATCGACGAGCCTCGGCGAGTGCGCGAAATCCGATCGGCCATCGAGTGAATCCCGGGGGACGTTCGACCTTCGGGTGGCGACCGCCGATCCGACTCGATTAACCCGATGCGGCACACATCGCCACCGTGACCAGTCACGCCGACCTCGGCTTCGATATCGACATCCGCGACACGGACGCGGTCGCCGACCGGCGCGACGAACTCGTCGCCGCCGTCCGCGACCACGCCGGTCAGATCGCCTATCAGCTCGCGCGGCTACAGGGCGGCGACTACGGGCGACAGACGCTGTCGACGTCCGGCGGCGAGTGGACGGTCAAACACGAGGCCGGCGAGCTCGAGTTCCTCCTCTTTTCGCCGACCTCCGGGTCCGACGTGTACGTGGTCTCGACGAAACAGCCGCCGGACCCCGGAGACCTCGCGACCGCGCTCGCCGACTACCCGAACGCCGTCGCCGCGTGGAACGACCACGTCGCGTCGCTGTCGGGCGTGCTCGACGACGTGTCGGCGGAGTTCCCCGAGCCCGACTCCACCGCCGGCCTCGTCGCCGAGCGCGACCGCGTGCTCGGTGCGATCCGCGACGCCTGTTCGGTGATGGCCGGTGAGATCTATCGGTACGAGGCCGACGACTACGGAACCTTTACCGCCCGCGTCGACGGCGACAGGTGGGAACTGAAGTGGGAGGAAGGGACCGTGTCGTACCTCCGCGTCGGCGGGTCGGGCGGTCTATATCTGATCTCGCAGTACGAGGCTCCCTCGGCACCCGACGTCCGCGAGTACGCCGAGCCGTTCCACGGGTTCGTCGACGCGTACAACGAGTTCGTCGCGGACGTCGAAAGCGACCTCGCGTCTGTCGACCTGTAGCGACCGTCCGTCCCCTTCCCGTGGGTCAGTCACCCGTCGTCCGACGGCCGGAACGCCCCGAACGTGTACTCTAATCCGAACATGACGAGCGCCATCGTCAGGGCGCGGGCGAGCAGGACCTCGCCGTCCACCAGCACGCCGACGCCGAGGACGCCGACGGCCGCGGACGCGCCGAGCAGGGCGGCGTAGCGTCCGCGAGACAGGTCCCGGACCCACCCGTCGCCGCGGTCGTAGAGTTCCGTTCCGGTGACCATACCTAACCGAGACACGCCCGGACGGATACCCGTTCCGGAGTTGCGGGAGCGGCCGGTGGCGTGTCGGGTCACTCCGCCTATCTATTCACGTCTGTGTACAGTTCGCCACCCGATGTGGGAATATTTATGCAGTGACGTTCGGAACGCGAGCGTGTATGTCGATCACTCTGCCGGGACCGACGCTCGGCGTCGTCGGCGGCGGACAGCTGGGTCGGATGATTGGCGAGTCGGTCGCACGCCTCGGCGTCGAAGTCGTCGTGTTGGATCCGACGCCCGACTGCCCGGCGAGCCCCGTCGTCAGCGACCAGATCGTCGCCGACTTCGACGACGCGGACGCGGTCCACGAGCTCGCGAGTCGCGTCGACGCGCTCACGTTCGAGATCGAACTGGCCGACCCTGACGTGCTGGCCGAAGCGAGCGCCGAACACGACGTGCCCGTCCAGCCCGACCCCGACACGCTCCGGACGATCCAGGACAAACTGGTCCAGAAGGAGGCGCTTTCGGACGCCGGAATCCCCGTCCCCGAGTTCGTCGCCGTCGCGACGGCTGAGGGACTCGAACGCGTCGTCGAGGAGTTCGGCGGCGTGATGCTGAAGGCCCGCGAAGGCGGGTACGACGGCCGGGGGAACGTCCCGGTCGAATCGCCCGCCGAGGCCGAAGACGCGCTGGAGGAGGTTGGAGGCAACGCGATGGCCGAAGAACTCCTCGACTTCGAACGTGAGATCGCCGTGATGGGGTTGAAGGGAGCGGACGGCGAGACGCGGACGTACCCGGTCACGGAGACGGTCCACCGCGAGGAGATCCTCCGCGAGAGCGTCGTGCCCGCCCGCAGCGACGATCCGGTGATCGCCGAGGCGGAGTCGGTCGCGACCGACGTCCTGTCCTTCCTCGACGGACGAGGCGTCTACGGGATCGAGCTGTTCGAGACCCGAGAGGGTGAGGTGCTGGTGAACGAGATCGCGCCGCGCCCGCACAACTCCGGCCATTGGACGATCGAGGGTGCACGCACCTCGCAGTTCGAGAATCACGTCCGCGCCGTCCTCGGCTGGCCGCTCGGTCCGACCGACCTCGTCGCGCCCGCGGTCACGGCGAACGTCCTCGGCGATGTGGATGAGACGCAGCCGGCGACCCTCCGAGGCGTCGACGACGTCCTCGCTGCGCCCGACGCCGCCCTCCACTGGTACGGCAAGGACGACGTGCGCCCCCTCCGGAAGATGGGACATCTGACGGTGACCGGCGAGAGTCCCGAGGCCGACCCCGACGCGGTGCTCTCCGAGGCGCGAACCCTCCGCGACGGGCTGACCTTCACCGATTCGTGACGCCGCCTCGGGGTCAATCTCCGAGGCACTCGGCCTGCCCGCCTGTAGAGACGAGCCGGTCGCAGCTACCGCGACCACAGCGAGTGTGGTGTTCGCACGTTTCATTCCGCAACGATAGTGATCATTAACATTGAATATAATAGACTTTGCTACTGAATTTGTTGAGATTCCGAACATCTTATCTACGTACGGGCACAATTGTCTATTGTAATGAGAGTCAATAAGACGAACCCCGAACGCAGTGCCGTACGACTGAAAGACACCCCGCGACGCGAAGACCTCGAGGCGACGACCAGCCCGGCCGCCCGACTGCTGACGTGGCTGCGTTCCTAACTGATCGCGCTCCTGTTTTGAACGGCGGTTCCCGGTCGGATGCGGCGTGAGATACGCGGTTTGTGTGCCGGGAGACGACCGTCCGGTTTCTGTGCTCTGTCGGTCGTGTCGAGGTCCGGGTTCCCAGTCGCCGCATTCGGCACTTCCTTACCGGCCCCCGTCGAACGACGCGCCATGACCACGGTGCAGGACCTCATCGACAGGCTCGACGCGGAAGCGGACGCCGACGCCGACCCGGAGGCCACGCCCGATATCGGGATCATCATGGGATCCGACTCCGACCTCCCGACGATGGAGGGCGCGTACGACGCGCTCGACGCGCTCGGGTTCGCGGAACAGACCGACTTCCACGACGCGCCGGACGCCCGGTTCACCTACGAGAGCTACGTCGTCTCCGCGCACCGCACTCCCGAACTCATGTCCGCCTACGGCGAGACCGCGGCCGCCCGCGGCCTCGACGTGATCATCGCCGGCGCGGGGGGGAAGTCGGCCGACCTCCCGAACATGACCGCTTCCATCGCGTATCCGATCCCCGTGATCGGCGTGCCCGTTCAAGAGAAGTCGGTCGACTCCGTCATCGGGATGCCCACCGGTGCGCCCATCGTCGCCGTCGACGCCGGCAAGTCGTTCAACGCCGGGCTCTCGGCCGCGCAGGTGCTCGCACGCGAGCACGACGCGATCGAAGCGCGGCTGGTGGAGTATCACGAGGAGTTACAGGGCGGCGTCGCCGACGTCTCCGCGGACCTCCACGACCTCGGCATCGACGGCTTCCGCGAGCGGTAGTGTCACCCAGCCCCAACCAGTCCGCGTCCGCCGCCCCCGCGGTACCCGATCGCCCCCGACGATGATCGATCGCGACGAACCCGTGCCCACGGTCGCGGTCGTCGGCGGCGGCGCGGTCGGCGTCACCACCGCGGCAGACCTCGCCGCCCGCGGCGCAGCCGTGACGCTCTTCGATCGTGGCGACCTCGGAGCCGAGAGTTCCGGACGCGCCGCCGGCGTGTTGTACGACGCCTACGCCGAGGACGTCGACGCCGCGATCGCCGCCCGATCCATGGAGCGGTTCCGGGCGTTCGGTCGGTCGCTGCCCGGCTTCGAGTTCACTCCGTGTCCGTACGTCATCGCGGTCCGCGAGGGCGACGCGGACGCCGACGCCGTGCCGGCGATGGTCGATCGGATGCGCGCTCACGGACGGGCGGTGACGCTCGTCGACCCCGCGTCGCTCGCCGACCGCTTCCCGATCGCCGCGGACGACCTCGCCGCCGCGGCGGTGGCCGAAACCGCCGGCTTCTGTGACCCCGCGAGCTACGTCGCCGCCGTGGCCGCCCGCGCCCGCCGCGAGGGCGTCGCGGTCGTGACGGATGCCCCGGTGTCGCTGTCCCGCGGCGGCGACCGCCCGGCGGTCCGGATACTGGATCCGAGCGGGTCAGGAGAGGCGTCTGGCCGCCGCGACCGCGAGTTCGACGCGGTCGTCGTCGCGGTCGGCGCACACACCGCCTCCGTCCTCGCGGACGCCGGCGTCGACGTGCCGGTGATACCCTACCGCGTGCAGGCGCTCGTGGCTCCCGTTTCCTACGACGGACCGATGGTCTACGACGCGACCGCGGGCGTCTACCTCCGCCCGCATCCGACGGGGCTCCTCGCCGGCGACGGGACCGAACCGGTCGCGGCCGACCCCGACGCCTACGACCGCACGGCCGACGACTGGTTCGTCGACTCGACGTCCGTGACCCTTCGCGACCGCCTCGCCGACACGCCCGTCGATGACGGGGTGCCCGATGACGGGGTGTCGGTGGATCGCGCGTGGGCCGGGCTCTGTACGGCGACGCCGGACGGCGACCCGCTCGTCGGTCCGGTCGCCGACCTCGACGGCGTCTTCGTCGCCGCCGGCTGGCAGGGTCACGGGTTCATGCGCGCTCCGGCTATCGGCGAGCACGTCGCTGAGGGAGTGCTTGCGTCGATTTCTACCGACGGCGGGACGGACGATCCGTGGATCGATGCCTTCGACCCCGGACGGTTCGACGGCGACGAGACCTTCGAGATCGCCGAGGGAATGGCCGTGGAACGGCGAGACGGAGAGTGATCGCACGACAGGGCGTGATCGCACGACAGGGTGTGATCGCACACACGGGAACGCCGACGGAACGAGGTTCGGTCGATTAGGCGGCGTCCGTCGAGTCGCCGTCTGCCGAGCCGTCGTCGGTCGAGTCGTCGGCCGCGCGCTCTTCGACGACGGCCACGTCGCTCGCCGCGTCGGACTTGGGAATCTCGACGTGAAGCGTCCCGTTCCGCGCGAGCGTCGCGTTCGCCCCCTGCGGCGTCACGTTCGCGTCGGCCGGCAGATCGACGGTTCCGGACAGCGAGACGCCTCGCCCGGGAAAGATCAGATCGTAGCCGTCGTAGAAGTTGCGGAACCGATCGAGTGTGACCTCGACCGTGTGATCGAGAAACGTGACGTTCAGGTCCTCGCCGCGGACGCCCGGCGCGTCGAAGACGACGAGGTAGGCGTCGTCGCTCTCGAGGAGGTCGTACGAGAGCGGGCGACGTTCCTGCATCTTGCTCCACCCTCGCCCGACGCGTTCGAGTGCCTCTCGGAGCGCCGACCGTCCGGCTTCGACGAGTCCGCTCACGGGCTCACACCTCGATTTCCGCGAGGTCGCTCCCGCCGCAGTACGGACACGAGAGGTCCGCGACCGAGTGGTCGTCGGGAACGTCGTAGGTGTAGTGGGTCTCGAACATGTCGAGTTCGCAGTCGCCGGCCTCGCACTTGACCTCCATGGTCGATGGCATATACACCAACGTTGGACCGGCGGCGGCTTAAACGGCGTGGCGGCGGAACCGGCGTGGTCGAGTCAGACCCACTCGACGCCGTGACGCCGGCGGCGATCGCCTCGCTGGCGACCCGCTCGGAGCCGTCGGCCGTGTAGCGGACGACCGGCGCGTCCGGGCCGGCCTCGCGCACGCGGTCGAGGAAACCCGACCCCGTCCCACTCGGACGGGCAGTGGTCGGAGACGACGGCACGCTCGCAGGGCGCGCCGAGTCTCCGCGCGTTCCGCACGCTTTTCCCGTCTCGGCCGCCTACGCGAGGTAACATGACCGATTCGCCCGCGGCCGGTCGCGGCTCCCTCCCGCCCGACCCGGCCGACCTGTCCGTCACCATCGTCGACGGGTACGTCGACGAGCCGGCGCACTTCGGCGTGCCGCCGTACATCTCGACGTATCCCCGATACACGGCCGGCGCACTCGTCGACGCCGGCGTGCCCGCCTCGCAGATCACCTACCACACGATCGACGAGCTTCGTGACGACCGGAGCAAACACGCCGACGTCGCGAACGCGGATCTCTTCGTCTACGTCGGCGGGATGACGGTGCCCGGCAAGTACGTCGGCGGCACCCCGGCCGAGCCGGACGAGGTGCGAGAGCTCGGGTGGACCGCGGAGGGCGTCACCCTGCTCGGCGGGCCCGTGCGGTTCGGCGTCGGCGAGGAGAACGCCGGCGCGACCGAGACCGAGCGCGACGACCTCGACTACGACTTCGTCGCGATGGGCGACGTGGAGGCGGCCGCGTACGATCTCGTCTGCGAGGGGTTGGAAGGGTACGGCAACCGGATGCGAGGAAACGAGGAGGTCGACCGCTGGGCCCGCAAGGGAGCGTTCGTCGTCGAGCAACATCCCAACCACCCGGACTACCTCATCTGCGAGATGGAGACCTCTCGCGGCTGCGCGTACCGCTGTTCGTTCTGCACGGAGCCGCTGTACGGGAACCCGGCGTTCCGCGACGCCCGCTCCGTCGTGAGCGAGGTCGACGCGCTCTCCGAGAGGGGCGTCAGGCACTTCCGGCTCGGGCGGCAGGCCGACATCCTCGCGTTCGGCGGCGACGGCGAGGCACCGAACCCGGACGCCTTGCGGGAGCTGTACGGCGGTATCCGCGAGGTCGCGCCCGACCTCCGGACGCTCCACCTCGACAACATGAACCCGGTGACGATCACGGAGTACCCCGAGGCCTCCCGCGAGGCGATCCGGGTCATCGCCGCACACAACACGCCGGGCGACACGGCGGCATTCGGGCTGGAGTCAGCGGACCCGGTCGTTCAGGAGCAGAACAACCTGCTCGTCACCGCGGAGGAGTGTCTGGAGGCGGTTCGCGTCGTCAACGAGGAGGGCGGCTGGCGGCCGGGGGACACGCCCGAGTCGACGCCGGGCGACCCGGACCGCCTCGTCGGCCCGTCCGCGGGGCCGGACGCCTCGCCGCGGCTGCCGAAGCTCCTTCCCGGGATCAACCTCGTCCACGGGCTCGCGGGCGAGCGGCCCGAGACGTACGAGCACAACAAGCGGTTTCTTCAGCGCGTCTACGACGAGGGGCTGATGCTGCGCCGGATCAACGTCCGGCAGGTGATGGCGTTCGCGGGCACCGAGATGGCCGAGACGGGAGCCGAGATCGCACAGGAACACAAAGACCAGTTCCAGTCGTACAAACGGGAGGTTCGCGAGACGATAGACAACCCGATGCTCGACCGGGTCGTCCCGCCGGGAACCGTCCTGCCGGACGTCCACTTGGAGTACCATCAGGACGGGAAGACGTTCGGTCGCCAGCTCGGCACCTACGCGCTGCTCGTCGCCGTCCCCGGTGAGCGCGAGCTGGGGACCGCGATCGACGTGGCGATCACGGACCACGGCTACCGGTCCGTCACGGGCGTCCCCTACCCGCTCGACGTCAACGCCGCGTCGATGGACGAGCTGACCGCGATCCCGGGGATCAACCGGAACACTGCGGGCGACGTCGTCGTCGGCCGCCCGTACGCCTCGATCGACGAGGTCGACGCCGGCGTCGCAGACCTCTCACGGTTCACCGTCGTCGACGACGTCGACGTCCCGATCCCCGGCCGCGAGCGGACGGGGTCCGGTCCGGGTCCGGCCGCGCGGTCGCTTCTCGACCGGCGAGACTCCTCCTCGGTCGGCCGCGGCGACTGACGATGACGGGGAGTCGCGAGAGGTCGACGCCGTCGGAGCCCTCGATAACCCGCGTCGAGGTGCCGGTCGAGACTCGCGCGCCCGGCGGAACGACGAACGCGTACCTCGTCGACGGCGTTCTCGTCGACCCCGCGGCCCGCACGGCCGCGCTGGATGCGGCCGTCGGCGTCGGGGTTGGTGACGCCGTCAGTGTCGGCGACGCAGCCGGGTCCGGTGACACAGTCGGGACCGGTGTCGAGGGTCACGACGCGGAGACGACACGCGCGGTCAGCGCAGAGACGACACGCGCGATCGACGCGATCGCTGTCACCCACACGCATCCGGACCACGTCGGGGCGGTCGCGGCGTACGCCGAACTGACGGGCGCGACCGTCGTGGCCCACGCCGACCACGTCAATCGGTTCGCGGACGCGACGGGGATCGAGCCGGACGAGACCGTCCGCGACGGCGACTGGATCGACGACACCGCCGTCCGCGCGATCGAGACTCCCGGTCACGCCGCCGATCATCTCGCGTTCGCGGTCGCCGGCAGAAGCGGTGGCGGAACCGGTGGCGGGGACGCCACAGCCGATCGCCGCGAACTGATCTGCGGCGACCTCGCCGTCGCGGAGGGGAGCGTCGTGGTCGGCGCTCCGGACGGGGACCTCGCCGCGTACCTCGCGAGCCTCGAACGCGTCCGCGACGACGATTACGACCGACTGTGGCCGGGCCACGGACCGCCGATCGACGATCCGAGGGCTACCTGTCAGCGACTGATCGACCACCGGGTAGACCGAGAACGGTCGGTTCTCGCCGCGATCGAGGGGGGCGCACGCGACCTCGACGCCGTCCTCGACGCCGCCTACGACAAGGATCTCTCGGGCGTCGAAGACCTCGCCCGGGCGACCGTCGTCGCGCACCTGGAAAAGCTCCTCGCGGAGGGACGAATTGGCCCGGCGTGGGAGGAACGGATCGCCCGCGTGGACGGTCGTTGAGCCGCGCTCAGGCGATCACTGCTGTGCTTCGAGCTCGCCCGCGACTGCCGACAGAGGCGTCTCCGTCACGTCGACGAAGCGGCCGCCGACCTCGACGACCCCCCCGTCGGTCTCGGGGTCGTCGCCGACGTGGATCAGGGTTTCTGGCGCGGTTCCGAGCGCGTCGGCGGCGGCCTCGAACGCCTCCGCGTGCGGCTTTCGCCAGCCGCAGCCGACGCTCGTCGTGACCGCGTCGAACTCGCCGCGGAGCCCGGCGCGGATCAGCGTCTTCGGAACCAGTTCGGGGACGGCGCAGTTCGAGAGCAGGCCGACCGGCCCCTGTTCGCTCACGGCGCGGACGGCGTCGAGCGCGCCGTCCCGTCGGGTCACGTCGGGATCGAACGCCGCGACCACGGCGTGTCGGACGACGGTGCCGCCGGCGTCGACGCCGCGAGACTCGAGCGCGTGCGCGACGTGTGCCGGCAGCGGGACCTCGGCACCGGCGGGTGCGTCCACGTGTCGCTCGCCGTACGCGACGTGCCAGTCGTCGGGCACGTCCACGCCGCGCGACTCCAGTTCGCGCGCGACAACCTCTGCCGGGTCGGACGGGTACGCGACGTCGACGAGCGTCCCGAACAGATCGAAGGTGACTGCCACGATGGCAGACATAGGGGCAAACCGGGATTGAAGCTGTCGGTCGCCGCGACCGGCCCGCGGATCGTTCGATCCGGGTCACCCGCCCATCGTCGGGGCGACGTGGATCGCGTAGAACCGGTACAGACCGGTGACCCACGCGCAGAGCCAGAGCAGCATGAACCCGGCCACGCCGACGCGGAGCCGCGAGCGCCAGTGGCCCATGTCCTCGTGGATCTCGTCGATGTCGACGTCGGGGTTCTCGTAGGCGTCGGCGTTCCGCTTCGCTTGGAGGATACGGGCGATCCCGGTGAGCGCGAACGCGAGCAGCGCGTACGCCTGCAGGCCGAAGAACGCGTGGATCACGGCGAGGCCGGTCAGCCGCTGGAAGAGCCGGGGGATCATCCATCCGACCACCGGAACCGTGGTCAACGCGAGCCCCACGCCGATGTGCCGCAAGTGGTGTGTGAGCACGTTCCACGTCACGGTTTCGGCGTCGATCATGATCCACGCCCCGTAGAGGAGAAACGGGAGACTGGCCGTCACGGACAGCCCCGCGCCCGCCGCGACGACCGACGAATCTACCATCGTCCATCGGTACGGACTCCGGTGCGTAAAACTCCTCGATCGGCCGGCGAGGTTCCTGTTGACCGCCGGTCACACAGGAGGCCAACCGCGCTCGTCACCGATCGCTCGGCCGCGGACGAAAACAGTTAGCGTCCGGAGCCCGTATCCCCGGGACGATGGAGGACACCTCGACGGGATCGGACGCCGCACCCCGGTCAGATCCGGAGGCGCAATCGGACCGAGACACCGGGTCGGCGGGCGACGCTCGGCCGGAGCGAGACCGGGCACCCGACGAGTCCGCCGACGGACCCACCGAGTCCGCCGACGGACCCACCGAGTCCGCCGACGACCTCGACGAACTCCGCGATCGGGTCGAGTCCGAGTACGACTTCGACGACTTCGGTCCGTCGGACATGGCACGGATGAGCGCCGAGGAGTGGGACGCCGCCTTCGACCCCGACACATGGATCACGGGGGACCGGCTCCTCGACCGGGCCGCAGACGAGTTGAAATCCCGCATCGCTCGTCGAGACGTGTTCGGCGTCTTAGAACGCGTTCGCGCCGACGACGGCGAGCGCCTCCTCGTCTACTCCGACGAGGGATACGCGATCATCCGTCCGACCGGCGAGGTGATAGGGCAGGGAACCGTCCTCAGAGACGTCGAGCCGATCGTCGCACTCGCGGCGATGGAGTCGTACGAGGTACCGGAGCCGCCGGACGACTGGTCGCTTCCCCACCCCGACAGTGTTCCTGAGGGGACTGGCGAGTTCGGGAACCTGTTGATACAGGTGATCGCGGCCGTGCAGGTTCTCGCCGGCGCGACGCTTCTCGTCGCCACCGTCGCGACCGACCTCTCCACGATCGTCGCCCCGGCGATGGGAATCTTGTTCCTCGTCGTCGGTGCGTTCCTGTTCGTGATCGTGGCGAACGCGCGGCTCTCCGATCGCTTCCGATCCGAAGAGTATCGCAACCGGTTGCGGGCGCTCCGCGAGGCGAAGGAACGCCCCGAGTTCGTCCCGGTCGACGAGGGGGGCGTGATCGAGGACGAGTTGGAGGTGTGAACCGGCGATATCGGGTGTTACAGGCCTTGTAAACCCCTCCGCGTCTACGGGTTCAGTCGGTGGGTTTAAGCGCACCCCGTCCTGAGTGAACCTGTATGAAAAGGCGGGAATTCGTGCGGACGGCCGGCGGTGCGACCGCCGCGGTCGCGGCCGGGGCCGGGGCGACCGGATCGGCCGCCGCACAGGAAGTGCAACCGGAGTGGCCAAGCGGGGTCACGAGTGGGAACCTCGGGTCGTACGTCGACGCCCGCGGCCAGAGCGAAGTGACCGTCCAAGTCGGCGCTGGCGACAGCGGCCTCGCGTTCGACCCCACCAAGCTGTGGGTCGACACGGGCACGACGATTACGTGGGAGTGGACGGGCAACGGGGGCGCACACAACGTCCAGACCGTCGAGGGCGGCGGCCCGGCGAGCCTCGACAGCGGCGACCCGGTCGGTGAAGAGGGATACACCTACGAGTACGAGGTGACCGAAGAGGACGCGGGCATCACCCACTACCACTGCGTTCCGCACACGGCCGTCGGCATGCACGCCGGCCTCGCCGTCGGCGAGGACGTTCCGACCGTCGAAGCCGGCGGGGGCGGGTCGAATGGATGGCCCGAAGACATCGCGCACGTCGGCGTGGTGCTCCACCCGCACTGGGTCGGCCTCGCCGCGATCCTCGGCGTCGGGCTCACGTTCGTCTTCACGTTCTACCAGCTGAAGTACGGTGAGTCCGCACACACCGGACACGGGGGTGCAAGATGAGTTCCAACGAGTCATCCTACGGCGACATCCACCGGTACGAGCCCGCAAGAGAGAGCACCGCCGCCGCGATCGCGATCGTCTTACTGACCATCATCGAGGTCGTGTTAGTCTCGCTTTTCGTCTACGGACTCATGTCAGCGTGGGCCTCGACGGAGTTCGGCAACATGTTCGTCGGCGCGCTGCTGGCGATGATCTTCCTCGACCTCGCGTTCGTCCTCATGTTGTACCGCAAGGAGTTCCTCCCCGACGTGATGATTGTGAAGAAGCGCCGCCGCAAGTGGGAGGATCTGTACGTCCGCGAAGAGGAAAAAGACGGCGTGACGGTGGACACCGGAAGCGCGGTCGAGACGCTCAAACGCGCCGTGTACCCCTACTACAAGAAGTGATCCCCCAATGAGTCTCAAAAAACAAGACGAGATGGACCACAACGCGTGGCTCAAAAAGCAGGATCTGACGGTCATCGAGACTGCCTTTTTGACCACGCTCATCTGGCTGGACAAGCGGCTTCGCATCGTCGACTACCTCGAACTGCTGGAGACGATGTACTACCGTGCGAACCTCCAGATGCCGAAAAGCCACACCGAACAGTACGATCTGGACAATAAGTTCTGGTACTGGTACCCGCTCTACTCGCTGGGCTCGCTGTCGATCATCGCGTACCTCGTCGCGGCGATCACCGGCGCGCTGTTGGGGTTCTACTACTCCCCGTCGACCGCAGGCGCGGCCGCGCAGGGCGACCCCACCGCAGCGTACGACTCGCTCGTGATGATCATGACCGACGTCCAGTTCGGCTACATGCTCCGGTCGATCCACAAGTGGGCCGCCCAGTTCATGACGGCGGCGGTGTTCCTCCACATGCTCCGCGTGTACTTCACCGGGTCGTACAAGGAGCCGCGTGAGGTCAACTGGGTGCTCGGCGTCGTCCTCATCGCGCTGACGCTGTTCTTCGGGTTCTCCGGGTACGTCCTCCCGTGGAAACAGCTGTCCTTCTGGGCGGCACAGATCGGCGTCGAGATGGCCCTCGCGACGCCCATTATCGGCGAGTGGGCCGCACAGCTCGTCTTCGGTGGGTTCACGCTCGGCCAAGCGACGCTCGTGAGAATGTACATCCTGCACGTCTTCGTGTTGCCGTTCGTGGTGACCGGCCTTATCGCGCTCCACGTCGGCATCGTCTGGGTGCAGGGTATCGCGGAGCCGCACTAATCCAATGACCGACGATCACACTCCCATGACTGACGGAGGCACCGACGGCGAAGCGCGCACCGACGGCGGTCCGCCGGCGACGGTTCCGCCGGACGACGAGACGCCGACCTGGTCCGAGCGCAAGGAGCGCTCGCAGGGGCTCGCACAGCTCACCTACCAGTACTTCGAGCGCTCGCGCCGCGAGGACGAGGATCTCCGCACCGAGTCGACGTACGTCGAGCGCGACGTGCTCGGCTTCCCGGCGTGGCCACACGAGACGCTCCGGAACCTCGCTATCACGAGTTTCTTTATCGGAATTATCGTGCTCGTTGCGGCCGTGTTGCCGGTCCACTTCGGGTCGCCGGCGAACCCCGGCTCGACGCCCTCGGTCATTCTTCCAGACTGGTACCTCTACTGGTCGTTCGGCCTGCTGAAGCTCAACCCGATAAACCCCGGCCTCGAAGTGCTCGGCGGGAACATCCTCCTCGGTAACGAGTTCCTCGGGATCATCGCGCACGGTATCATCTTCGCGGCCATCACCCTCGTTCCCTTCCTCAACAAGGGGAGCGCGCGACGGCCCGTCGAGCAGCCGTTCTGGAGTGCCGTCGGCGTCACGGGCGTCGTCCTCTCGTTCACGCTCGCCGCCCTCGCGATCCAGAACTTCTTCCCCATCGGGCTCGACCTGCTTTTCACGCTCACGTTCCTGCTGCCG
The DNA here is from genome assembly GCF_000746205.1 of Halorubrum sp. BV1. Taxonomy (NCBI): domain Archaea; kingdom Methanobacteriati; phylum Methanobacteriota; class Halobacteria; order Halobacteriales; family Haloferacaceae; genus Halorubrum; species Halorubrum sp. BV1. The sequence continues at coordinate 834,924 of NZ_JQKV01000001.1, read as the reverse complement.
GCGCTCGGCGGCATCATCACCTACGCGGTGTTGAAGACGATGCGTGAAGGGTACATGTACGACCTGAATCGGCGGTACTACATGCTGCGGCCGCCGAAGTAACGGCACCCACCCGCCGGCCCCATCATCGTTTCATGTCTTCATCTCCTTCAGCCGCCGATGACGATCCGCAGGCGTTCGACGAGACGGGCGATCCCGTCGCGGCGGACGACCGAGACGACCCGCGGAACGAGCCGACCGGTCCCCGAGAGGGACCTGCAGGCCGCGAGGTCGTCGTTCCCTTTCGGCTCTACAAGGCCGTCACGGTGTTCTCGACGCTCGCGGCGGCGCTCGCGTACATCGTCGGATTCACCCTCATCGACGCGGCGACGCTCCAGTTGAGCGTCGTCCGGACCGTGATCATCTACGTGCTCGACGGCGTCGGCGTTCGCCCGCCGGACGACGTGCTCGTCGCGGCGCTCGCGATCGCCGGAATCGGGTTCATCGCCGCCGGAACGGCGGTGTACGTCTTGGGGACGCGATTCCGTGGGCGCGGGATGGGAAAGTCTCAAGACGGCCCCGACGAATCATGAGGTAATGGCAGACGAGTTCATCAAAGGGTTCGCCCTGTTCGCGATCGGGGCGCTCGCCTGGTTCACCTTCGGCGGCTGGTACCGGACACCGTCGTACTACAATATCGTCCAACTTGTTAACCCTGCAGAGGGTGTCAACACCGCCTACGGACAGATCGGCCTCCTCGCGGGCGACGTCGCCTTCTGGCTCATGATCGTGGGCCCGATCGTGTTCTGGGTCCTCATCCCTGCGAGCCGCGAGCTTCGAAAGTCGCTGAACGACGACGGCGACGCCGAAGCCGCGAACTGAGCGACGCTCCCTCGTTTCGAGCGAACGGCTACTTTTTGATCTCGGCAGACACCAGCGGATGTGCGCGCTCTCGGCCGGGAGCGTGTTCGTGTCTCGTCGTCGGGTATCCGCTTACGCGACACCCCTGAGGACGTCGAGCGGTGGACTGTGGCTACCGAGTGTGATGAGTACAGCGCGGTTGCGACTACCGGTCTCCAGTCGTTTGGCGGCACCACCGCGCAGACACTGGCCGCGTCTCCGGACGACGTCGGTAGTAGAGTAGTGACGCTCCACCGTCTTGACGGCCGACCGGACGTCGCGAACGCGGAGCGCGGCTCGGTGCGCGTGCTCGGGGGTGTGCGTATCGCGTTCGGCAGCGCCGCCAGTCGGACGGCGGTGTGGAAAAAGCGCGGAGCGTGTCCGCGGAAACGAGACGGTGGGCGACGATTCGTGCCACTGCAGTCGGGCAGCCGACAGCCACGGTGGCCGGCCGCCGGAGAACGACGCGTCGTCGGTGAGGACTGAAACCGCCTACGCGACGATGAACTGGTTCCAGATTCCCTCGACGAGGAAGAACAGCGCGTAGTAGGAGGCGAACACCATGAGCAGGACCGAGGCGGCGATCGCGCTTTTGGGCGCCTCGATCGTCATGTCGTTACGGGCTTCGACGTTGCGTGCCTCCAGTTCGAACAGGTCGGCGATCAGCATCGTGATGACGATCACGGAGATGATGACGCCGCTGACCGGCGAGTCGATGGCGAACAGGACGCCCAACAGGAGGAGTCCGACGTTCGTGAACACATGTGGCGTGTACGACTCGACGCTGTCGCCGTCCGACCCCTGGTCGACGTGTCGCCTGTGCGCGAGGTGGCGCGTCACGAGATTCGCGACGGCCATGGTGAAGATCGCGTACGGCAGCACCGGTCCGACGGCGGACAGCCAGCCGAGGGGAACGAGGAACTGCAGTGGGTCCATACCGACACATCCGGTTACGAGTTATTAGAGTGTTTCCGATCGTCGCGCTCGGAACCCGGTGTCGCCACCACGAGGTCGACCCGATCGACCGCCTCGATCGCGGTCGGCCGGTTCGGGTCGACGAGCGTGCGCTTCGCGCCGTCGACGACCAGCGCGACCGGCTCCTCTTCGCGTTCGACCGTCACGGTCAGTTCCGACGCGGCGATCCACGAGTCGGTCTGCGTCCTGAACGGCGCGATCGGCGTCACCGCGAGACCCCCGCCGGGTTCCACGATCGGTGCGCCGGCGGCGTTCGCGTACCCGCCGCTGCCCAGCGGCGTCGCGACCACGACGCCGTCCGCGCGGAACGTCGCGGGCGTTCCGTACGCGAACTCGATCGCGAACTCGGAGATCCGCGCGGGCGAATCGGTGACGAACGCGACGTCGAACGCGGCTCGCGGCGACGCCGACGTACCGTCCACCGCGAGGACGGGGTGCGTCGCCCGCCGGACGCCGTCTATCGGCGCGAGCGCCGCGTCGCGCGCGTCGTTCGAGCCGGGAGTCGCCGGCTCGGCCGTGGCGGGGCCAGCGGAGAACTCGCGGCTGAGCACGTCCTTCAGGCGGCCGACGTCGAGCGCGAACCGGTCGCGGCCGACCGGGATTACCGTCCCGTTCGGCGCGGCGGCGACGGTGTCCCGGAGCGCCTCGCGGCCGACGGCGACGACGACCGCGGCGTCCGCCGCGTCGTTCGACACGGCGGTGGCTGTCGTGGTTGGGAGAGCGTCCCCGGTGCGGTCGACGACGCCGTCGACCGCCCTCCGAATCTCCGCCGTCCGGTCGTCGGTACCGACGACCGTGATCCGGCGTTCCGACGCGTCCATGTTCGGGGTGTGATCGGGGCGTGTGAAAACCTCCCGGTTCGCGGCGAGACGGTTCGGTGCCCGGACGGCGGTCAAAACGGCCAGTCGCCAGTAACCTTCATGCCGGTCGCTTTCCCCTCCGCTTCCAGCGCCGCCGCGATCGCCTCCGGATCGCGTCGCTGCGTGGTCACGGCTCCGTCGGCGAGTTCGACCACGAGTTCGGTCACCACAATGGCCTGTTCGCGGAGGTTCCGCGATTCGAGTTTGTCGAGCGTGTCCGCGCCGGTGTGTCCCCAGCCGCGGCCTCGGTCCGCGGTCTCGCCGGACACCATGTATCCGGGGATCCCGCGCGCGACGAACGGCCAGTGGTCGCTGTGCGGGACGATTTCGGCACCGAGCGACACCGGGTGATCGAACCGATCTCCCACGCGCTCGGCGGCGGATTCGAGCGCGTCGAATCCGTGGTGATCGAATCGCAGCGTGCGGCCGAACACGTTGCTGTCGACGTTGACGACGGCTTTGACTCGGTCGGGGTCGACGTCGGCAGCGAACCGTGAGGACCCGACCAGCCCGACTTCCTCCGCGCCGAACGCACAGAACCGAACTCGGGTGTCGAGGTCGCCCTCCCGAGCGGCCAGCGCGCGGGCGACCTCCACGACCGTCGCCGTCCCAGCGCCGTTGTCCATCGCGCCCTCGGCGATGTCGTGGGCGTCGACGTGCGCGGAGACGATCAGGTACTCGTCGGTCGCGGGGCCGACCTCGGCGACGACGGTGCCGCTCTCCGCCTCGGCGGCGGTACAGTCGACGTCGACGATGAGGTCGTCGCCCTCGTATCGGCGCGCGAGGCGAGCGCCGGTCTCTTTGCTCACTCCGACTGCGGGAATCTCGCCGATCGGCGCGTCGGCGGTCCCGACGCTTCCGGTCGGCGGAAGCGTCCCCTCGATGTGGTTCGCGAAGACGAACGCGGCCGCGCCGGCCTCGACGGCGTGGTAGTACTTCTCGCGCCGGTGGACGAACCGGTCGAGCGAGTCGGGCGTGTCCGAGGAGGCCATCACCACCGCTCCGTCGAGATCATCCGCGGTCTCGAAGTCCTCCGGTATCCCGTATCCGAGGTCGACGAGCTCGCCGGACGCCTCCGCGGCCGGACTCCGCGGGAGCGCGATACACTGGTTCGCGCCGCTCGCGACGGTGGTGGTCCCGTCGTCAGCGGCGTCGTCAGCGACATCTACCCGACGAATCGCGCTGTCACCGCGCGTCCAGCCCTGCACGTCGAACGGCTCGACGCGAGCGTCGCGCGCGCCGACGTCGGCGAGCGCGTCGCGCGTGCGTTCGAGCGCCTCCCGCTCGCCGTCGGAGCCGGCCATTCGGTTCCCGACGTCGACGAGGGATTCGAGGTGGTTCCACCCGACGTCGCTGGTGAACGTGTCGCCGATCCAGTCGGTCATGCGTGTGAGTGCGTCGGCGAGCGCTCAAGGGTTTCGGTGGCGTGCGGCGGTCGGCGCGGGGCGCTCAGCGTGCGCCGCACCCGGCTACAGCGCCGGAACGACTGGGAGAAGCACCGCGGCGGTCTCGGCCGCCTCGAACGTCGAGCCGTACACGTGATTCAACAGGAGGTACGTGACGACGCCGAGGACGAGAGAGAGCAGCCACGCGCTCGCGGCAACCCGGCCCACGCGTCGGTGCGGCGTCTGGTTGCGAAGCTCGCGCTCGGTGTGCGTGAGGCCGAGCACGAGCGCGTAGAGGACGACGGGCACGGAGACGATGGAGAGCAGGATGTGAACCGCGAGCATGATCAGGTACGCGTAGTACGCCGGATCGGGACCGACGAAGTACTTCGTTCCGCCGCCGGCGACCTTCGGGAGGTACATTCCGAGGAACAGCAGAATGAGCGCGAACGACGTGGTCATCGCCGCGGCGTGTTTCTTCACCTCGTCGTTGCGGATCCAGTACCAGCCGAGCGAGAGGGTGACCACGGTGACCGTGTTGACCGCGGCGATGGCGTGCGCGAGGAGATCGACGGTTCCCTCGGTCAGCGTCGGGAACAGCGCTTGAAACTCCGGAACGAGAAAGACCCCGCCGACCGCGCCGTAGCCGACGACGGTGAGAAGCAGGGTGATCGCGCCCGCCCGGTCTTTGGCCCGATCGCGGAGGGTCGCGGTGGACATACACGCGATTGGCGCGGGACGGTTAACTCGCTTTCGAGGCCGGTCGGTAGCGCCCAGTCGAAGGGGGTCGGAAACGCCTCTCGCGGGTCCCGTCCGCGGCGTATCTCACCCGTCGATGACGCCCGTCGCGGACGCGACCTCGACCGCCGCCTCCTCGTTGATCCCGCCTTGGAGGATCGTGTAGCGATCGCGGATCTCGTGTGCGCTGGTCAACGCGGCGATCAGCTCCGCGTCGTCGACCCCGAGTTCAGCGGCGGTCGTCGGCGCGTCGAGCTCACCGAGCGCGTCGCGGATCGCCGCCCACTGGCCGTTTTCGCCGCTGTGGAGGTACTCCGTGAGTATCGAGGCGACGCCGACCTGGTGGCCGTGGAGCGCCTTGCCGGGGGCGATCCGGTCGAGCTGGTGTGAGATGAGGTGTTCCGCGCCGGAGGCGGGCCGCGAGGAGCCCGCGATCGACATCGCGACGCCGGAGGAGACGAGCGCCTTCACGACCACCCAGGAGGACTCCTCTAACCCGGGCCGGATCATGTCTGCGTTCTCGACGAGCAACTCCGCAGTCATCTCCGAGAGCGCGCCCGCGTACTCGCTGTACTCGACGTTGCGCAGGCGGCGCGCGAGCCGCCAGTCTTTCACCGCGGTGTAGTTCGAGATGATGTCCGCACAGCCCGCGGTGGTGAGCCGCCACGGGGCCTCCGCGAGAAGCGTCGTGTCCGCGACGACTGCGAGCGGCGGGTCGGCGGCGACCGAGTGGCGCGTGTCGCCCTCGGGAATGGAGGAGCGCCCGGAGACGATCCCGTCGTGGGAGGCGACGGTGGGAACGGAGACGAACCCCACGTCGAGGTGGTCGGCGGCCATCTTCGCGATGTCGATTGGCTTGCCGCCTCCCAAGGCGATCAGGTAGCCGGGGTCGACCGCCTCCGCGGTCGCGGTGAGATCCTCCACCGCGTCGAAGGAGGCGTCCCTGACCACGGCCGTCGCGGGGTCGTCGAACTGGGCTCGCACTCGGTCGCCGGCGATGTCGTTCGGCGTGGGGCTCGTCACAATAAGCGGGCGGCCCGTGAGGTACAACTCCCCGACCGCCTCGCCGAGGTCGTCGAGGACGCCGTGCCCCACGACCACGTTCCGCGGGAGCTTGATCCATGTGGTCTTCTCGAACATAGGCCACGAATGCGACCGGAGCGTCTAGAAGATGCGGATTCGCCCTCGGACGCATCGGCGTCGCGCGTGGGTCCGCGGTCCGCTTATGAACGTCCCCGCCCTACCGCCGACAGTGACCTGCCCACACTGTGACGCCGCGGTCGTCGCGTTCGCGGTTCCGCCCGACATCCGCGAGCATGCGCCGGCGGCGGAGACGGCGATCTGCACGCGCTGCCTGCGGACGATGCCGGCCGCCGAAACCGACGTCTCAGCCCGCGACGCAGCCGCGGCCGAGTCGGTCGACTTTAGCGCGGTCGACCCGGTCTTCCCGAGCGGCGAGGCCGGGGTCGCGCTCGCGCTCGTCTGCGGCCATCTGGAGTCGCTCGCGCTCGAACGCGAGTCGGTCGAGACGCTGATCGAACACGCCGAGCGCGCGGGTGCGGACGTCTTCGCGTTCCTCGGCCGGCTCGACGCCGCGGACGCCGCATTCGACCTCGACCGTCGACGCGCGGCGCTCCTCGACCTGCTGTGACCGTCTCCCGTCGACGAGTGCGGCGGCTGTCGAACGGCTAGCGCGCGTGGAAAAGGGGGATGGAGCGTGCGTGTTCGGATCGCGATTCGCCGTCGAAAGCGAGGTTTCGTCAGGAACCTCGCTTACATAGCGCCGCCCATGCCGCCCATGCCGCCCATGCCGCCGCCGGGCGCGCCGCCCTCGTCGTCGTCGCCGGCGGTCGAGAGATCGCCCGCCGAGATGATGTCGTCGATTTTTAACACGAGGTTCGCGGCCTCGGCTGCGGAGGCGATCGCCTGTTCCTTGGCGTGTGCCGTCTCGACGACGCCGGCCGCGGCCGTGTCCTCGACCTCACCGGAGAAGACGTTCAAGCCGGCGTGTGCGTCGCCGCCCTCGTGGGCTGCGCGCAGGTCGACCAGCAGGTCGATCGCGTCGAGCCCGGCGTTCTCGGCGAGCACGCGCGGAATCAGTTCGAGCGAGTCGGCGAACGCCTCGACGGCGAGCTGCTCGCGCCCCTCGACGGAGTCAGCGTAGTCGCGGAGCCGTCCGGCGAGTTCGACCTCGATGGCACCGCCGCCGGGGAGCGTGCGCCCGTCCGAGACGGTCGTCGCGACCACGTCGATCGCGTCGTTGATACCGCGTTCGAGCTCGTCGACGACGTGCTCCGTGGTGCCGTACAGAAGCAGCGTGACGCCGTGGGCGTCCTCGCCCTCGACGTAGAACAGCTCTTCTTCGGTGTCGCGTTCGACCGAGCCGACGGCGAGGTCATCGGCGGACAGCGAGTCGAGGTCCGTGACGATGGGCGCGTCGAGCACGTTCTTCAGGAAGGACAGATCGGATTTTTTCGTCCGGCGGACCGCTAAGATACCCTCCTTCGCGAGGTAGTGCTGGGCAAGGTCGTCGATCCCCTTCTGACAGAAGACGACGTCCGCGCCGCTCTCGGCGATCTGGTCGACCTTCTCGCGGAGCTGTTCCTCCTCCTGGTCGAGGAACTTCTGGAGCTGGTCCGGCGAGTCGACGTTGACGGACGTGTCCACGTCGGCCTCCTCGACTTCGATCGGGTCGTTGAGGAGGAGGACGTTCGCGTCCTCGAAGTCGGTCGGCATGTCCTCGTGGACCGGGTCCTTGTCGACGACCGCTCCGGAGAGCAGGCGGGACTCGCCGGCGGCGCGTCCGGTGCGCGTCTCGATGTTGAGGTTCGCGAGGTCGACGACGTGCGAGCCGTCGTCGGCCTCGACGGTGACGCCCTGGATCGCGCGGACGACGAGGTCGGCGAGTACCTCTTTGTCGAGCTCCGCGCCCTTGCCCGTCATCGACGTCTCGGCGACGTTCTTGAGTGTCGTCGTGTCGTCGGCGTCGACCGGCGTGGCGACCTCGTCGACCTGCTCGCGGGCGTACTCGCTCGCGAGGTTGAAGCCCTTGATGACCGCGGTCGGGTGGATGTCCTGTTCGAGGAGGTCCTCGGCGTTTTTCAGAAGCTCACCCGCGATAGCGACCGCGCTCGTCGTGCCGTCGCCGGCCTCGTCCTCCTGCGTTTCGGCGACCTCGACGATCATCTCGGCGGTCGGGTTGTCGATGTCCATCGTCTGCAGGATGGTGACGCCGTCGTTCGTGATGGTAACGTCGCCCATCGAGTCGACGAGCATCTTGTCCATCCCTTTCGGCCCGAGCGTCGAGCGTACGGACTCGGCGACGCCCCGCGCCGCGGAGATGTTGTACTCCTGTGCGTCCTTGTCCTTGACGCGCTGGGCGTCGTCGCCCATGATGATCATCGGCTGACCCTGCTGCATTCGCTGGCTCATACAGCGTCTGATTGATTGTGATTCTATATAAATGTGTCGTTGATCGGTCCTTCGATGGCCCCGAACGCTCGACGTAAGTTGTGGGGAAAACCGCCTGACTCGGTCGGCTCCCTACGCTTCACATGGGTATAGTTAGCACGACTCTGAAAAGCACGCAGCCCCCGAAGCGGGCGTCATTTATATAGTGATTTTTGCTGGCGGATGCGTGCGGAACCCCCGCACGGACGCGAAGCGGGACGCTCACGGCGCGGCGGTCGTCACAGAAAATATATCGGCGGTGTTCAGCCGCGTGATCACCGACCCCGCTCGGCGTCGGTCGCGAGGTATTCGGCGTCGGTCGCGTCGACGACCGGCTCGGGCGGTTCGTCGTCGGCATCGAGTTCGCGTCTGTTGAGCCGGCTCTCCAACTGTCGGCGCTTGTTTTTGCCCTTCCGCTCGCGGCCTGCTTTCGTGTCTGGCATCGTCACCCGTGTCAACATCTCCCATACATATGAGTCTTGTGTCAGTGCGGAGGGCAGTTCACGCTGTCCGTGTCACGTCTGTAGCCCGATCCCTGTCAACGCGACTCACCGGTCGACTCGCCGTCCGGATCTGCTCGCGGTCGCCGCTGTCGACACAAAAGATACGGCGAAACGCCAGGAGAGGGATTTGAACCCCAGTCGTTCCGCTCGATTCGTCCGCTCCACTCCTTGGTTCAAACCCCTTTTTTGGGTTTGCCGACGCCGGACTCGCTCATCGCTACCGCTCCTCGCTCGTAGTCGGCGTCGACAGAACGCCAGGAGAGGGATTTGAACCCCCGATCCCGGATGGGAACACGCTTTCCAGGCGTGCGCCTTACCACTCGGCCATCCTGGCCCGTGTCGAGATACTTCGGTGGGACTGTTAAGTCCTTCTTTTCGCGTGGAGCCGGCGTTCGGTCGCGTACGCGATCCCGCCGGACGCGACGGCGATCCCCGCCGCGATGGCGGCCAGTCCCGCGACCGAGACGGGGAGGTCGCCCCCGGCCACGAGCCGATATCCCTGTGCGAGCGCGAGGAAGGAGAACCCGCCGACGAGCCCCCACAGCGCGGCCGATTTCGCGCGAGCGCTGACGGTCGCAGTCCCGCCGGCCTCCGCTCCGTCGCGGCTCTTCATCTACTCGACGAGGGCGACCGCCTCGATCTCGACGCCGACGCCCTTGGGGAGCGCGCCCGCCTGTACCGCCGACCGGGCCGGGGGCGACGCCTCGAAGTACGTCGCGTACGTTTCGTTCATCGCCTCGAAGTCCTCGATATCGGCGAGAAAGACAGTCGTCTTGAGCACGTCCTCGGGCGCCGCGCCCGCCTCCGCCAACACGGCGAGGAGGTTGTCGAGCGCCTGTTCGGTCTGGGTGGCGATCGGCGCGTCGTCGAGCAGTTCTCCCTCCGGCGTGAGCGGGATCTGCCCGGCCGTGAACGCCAATTCGCCGGTCGTCGTCGCCTGGCTGTACGCGCCGACCGCCTCGGGCGCGTCGTCGGTGTGAACGATCTCTTTCATGCGTCCGCCAGTTCGGCGGGAGCCACAAAGAGTACCCGGGACTACCGTCGCCTACGCCCCTATGCTCATCGGCGCGGATCGCTGTGGTATGGCTCACCGACGCACATTTACTTCTGGCCTGCTAACACACATCACATGACGGGGGAGTTCCTCCTGCCTATCGCCGCGGTGTTCGCCGGGACGGTCGCGCTCACCCTCGCGTCTGCGTGGTTCCTGCTCCGGCGCGAACCCGGGTCGGACGCGGTCCTTGGCGGCACGCCGACGGAGTCGGCCGACGACGGCGGAGCGGCGACCGGGTCGGCGTCTCGTGCCGGGGCTCCTCCCGCGGAGGGGGCGGAAGGCGAGCCGCCGCCGCTCGACGTCGACGGCGAGACCGTGGCGTGTCGGCACTGCGGCGCGGAGAACCGACCGACGTTCCGCTACTGCCGCTGGTGCGTCCGCTCCGGCTTCGCCGGCGAGGGGTCGGACGCGACCGCCGGACCGACGATGACCGAACGGTCGCTGTGACTCGACCGCCCGGCGCACCCATTGCAGCCGCACCCCTCGGCGTGGCACCGACCGCACCCCTCGGCGTGGCACCAACCGCACCCCTCGGCGTGACACCGACAGCGCATCTCGGGACGGCTCAGTCGGCGTCGATCCGACAGCCGCCGGCGTAGTCGATCCCCTCTATCGTCTCGATGCCGTCCTCGCCGCACACCGGACAGTCGGGGTTCCGCTGGTACGACACCGTCTCGAAGGACATATCCATCGCGTCGTAAAACAGGAGTCGACCGGCCAGCGGCTCGCCGGCGGCGAGGAGGAGTTTAACCGCCTCTGTCGCCTGGATACAGCCGAGAGTCCCGGGCAGGACGCCGAGCACACCCGTCGTCGCGCAGTCGGGAACCGTCCCCGGTTCCGGCGGCTCGGGGAACAGACACCGGTAGCAGGGGCCGTCTGGGACGAGCGTCGTCGCCTGTCCCTCGAACTTGTAGATCGCGCCGTGAGCCACGGGCACCCCCTCGATCCGGGCGGCGTCGTTGACGACGTACCGCGTGCGGAAGTTGTCCGCGCAGTCGACGACGACGTCGTACTCCCCGATCAGCTCGCGGGCGTTCGTCTCGTCGAGCCGCGTCTCGCGCGCTTCCACGTCGACGTCGGGGTTGAGCCGGTCGACGTATCTGGCGGCCGACTCGACTTTGGGCTCGCCGATGTCGCTTTCTCCGTGAATCACCTGTCGCTGGAGGTTCGATCGCTCGACGACGTCGTCGTCGACGATCCCGAGCGTCCCGACCCCCGCGGCCGCGAGGTACTGGATGACCGGTGCGCCGAGCCCGCCCGCGCCCAGCACGAGCGCGCGCCCGTCGAGCAGGGCCTTCTGCCCCTCCGGACCGACCTCGTCCATGATGATATGTCTGGAGTAGCGGTCGAGCTGCGTCGCGTCGAGCGAGAGGTTCATGAGGTACCGTGGAGCGTGCGCCGGTATAATCGTGTTCCCGACCGACCGCGGGCGCGGACGCCCTCCTCGCTCCCTCCCGCCGATTCGCAAGAGTATAAATACCGGACCGGCAAAGCTTGCGACATGCAGACGCTGCTTCTCAACGCCGACGACGTCGACGAGAACGCCCGCATGGATCGGGTGATCGAGGCGGTCCGCGGCGCGTTCGCGGCCTACGAGCGCGGCGACGCGATCATGCCGGCGAAGTCGTACGTCGATCTGCCGGAGTACGACGGCGACTTCCGCTCGATGCCCGCGTACCTTGACGTGCGCGAGGCGGATACCGCGGAGTCGACGGCCGACGGCGGCGGGTGGGACGCCGCGGGTATCAAGTGGGTGAACGCCCACCCGAGCAACCCCGCCGACCACGACCTTCCGACCGTGATGGGGACGATGATCTACTCCGACCCCGAGACGGGGTTCCCGCTCGCGATCCTCGACGGCACGACGCTCACGATGAAGCGCACGGGCGCGGCCGCGGCGGTCGCCACCGACCACCTCGCCGTACCCGACGCGACCTCGCTCGGGATCGTCGGCGCGGGTGTCCAGTCGTACACCCAACTGGAGGCGATCGCGGCGGTACGCGACATCGAGGAAGTCGTGGTGAGCGACCTTGACGAGGAGCGCGTCGCGGCCTTCGTCGACGCCTTCGACGACCGGTTCGACGTGCGCGGCGGCTCGGTCGCGGAGGCCGGCCACTGCGACGTGCTGTCGACGGTAACCCCCGTCGAGGAGCCGATCGTCGGCCCCGAGGACGTGGGCGAGCACACGCACGTCAACGCGATGGGCGCGGACGCCGCCGGCAAACACGAGCTCGCCGACGAGCTGCTCGCCGACGCCGCGATCGTCATCGACGACCGCGAGCAGTGTACCCACTCCGGCGAGATCAACGTCCCCTACGCCGCCGGCACCCTCACCGACGACGACATCTACGGCGAACTCGGTGCGATCGTCGTGGGGCGGCTCGCCGGACGAGTCGGGGCCGACGGCGAAGGCCGGGGGACCGACGGCGAAGGCCGGAGGACCGACGAGGACGAGAGTTCGGCGGACGACAGCCTCACGGGCGTCACCGTCTTCGACTCGACCGGTCTCGCGATCCAAGACGTGGCGGCCGCCCGCGTCGTCTACGCGCAGGCCGACGACACCGACAACGGCTACCCGTTCGATCTGCTCGGTCTCGACGACTGAGGGGCGCTAGCTGTCGGCGACCGCCGCCGCTCGTCGCCAACTGCCCCGTCCGTCGCCGTCGCCGACTGCCGCGCCACGCGCGGATTTTTCACCGTCGCCCCCGTAGGCTTCCTGTGCAACTCGCCAGTGTCGCGGCGCTCGCAGAGAACCGGATTATCGGTCGCGCGGGCGAGGTTCCGTGGCCGCACATCGAGGCGGACGTGCGGCAGTACCGCGAGCGCGTCGCGGACGCTCCCGTCATCCTCGGCCGTCGCACGTTCGATTCGATGCGCGACGACCTCCCCGGCAGCCGCCAGATCGTCGTGAGCCGCAGCGTCGACTCGGTCGACGTCCCGACTGCAGTCGTCGCGAACGGCGTCGAGGAGGCGGTCGAACTTGCTCGCGACATCGCCGGGGATGGGAGTCGCGGATCGTCTCTCGAAGCCGATCCGGTCGCAGCCGAAGCCGATCCGGTCGCAGCCGAAGCCGATCCGGTCGCAGCCGAAGCCGATCCGGTCGCAGCCGAGGCCGATCCGGTCGCCACCGACCTCGACGCGCCGCCGGAGCTGTCACTGGCGTCCGGCGGAACTGCCGCCGCAGAGTTCGTCTACGTGCTCGGCGGCGGCGCGATCTACGACCTGTTCCAGCCTCACCTCGACCGGATGTTCCTGAGCCACGTCGACGGCGCGTACGAGGGAGACACGGCGTACCCCGCGTGGGACGACGACGAGTGGGCGGTGGTCGGAGAGACCGACTACGACCGGTTCACGCTCCGCGAGTGGATCCGCCGCGAGACCGAACTCTGAGCGTCACTCCCTGTCGGCGTCCGCGGTGCGACGCAGCCACCACCGAGCGACGAGCCCGAGGACGAAGACGGTCCCGAACGTGACGACCCCCGTGATCGCCGCGCCGCGGACGGTGCTTGCCCCGGTCGCGATCGCGGTCGTCGACGCGCCGCCGCCCGCGATCGCCGCCGCGCCGGCGATGCCGCCGACGCCGAGACAACAGAGGCTCAACAGGCCGACGACCGACAGCGGTCCGAATATGTCGACGTCGCGTTTCATGGGCCGCTACGATTCGCTTTGCGTCTCGCCGTCCGCGTCGCCTGTGTCGCCTTTTGTCTCGCCGTCCGCGTCGCTTTCCCCCTCGGCCGTCCCGCCCACGCGCTCCGTGAACCCGAACCGCGGTTTGGCGTCGACGACCTCGACGGTCAGCGTCTCGCCGACGGCGGCGTCGGGGACGAAAAGCGAGTACCCCTCGACGTAGGCGATCCCGTCGCCCTCCTCGCCGAGTTCCTCGACGGTCACTTCCAGCCTGTCGCCGGCCGCGACGGGGGCCGTGTTCAGCCCCTTGGCGACGAGGTACACCTCGGACGACGAGTCTCGCGAGGCGGGCGGCGAGACGGTCCTGAGGTACTGGAACTCCGCGCGCACCTCCTCGCGAAACGCGTCGAGGTCGTCGCCCTGGAACACCTTGACCACGAAGTCGCCGCCCGGCGCGAGCAGCTCCTCCGCCACGTCGAACGCCTGTCGCGCGAGGTGGACCGATCGGGCATGGTCGAGCCCGTACTCGCCAGTCATGTTCGGTGCCATGTCGGAGACCACGACGTCCGCGCCGCCCTCGCCGACCGCCTCGCGCAGGTAGTGGCGGGTGCGCTCCTCGGTCATGTCGCCGCGGATCGTCTCCACGTCGTGACCGTCGAGGTCGTCGATCCGCTGGAGGTCGACGCCGACGACCGTGCCCGACTCCCCGACCTCTTCGGCGGCGACCTGCAGCCACCCCCCCGGAGCGGCCCCGAGATCGACGACGGTGTCGCCGCGCTCGAAGAGGTCCGCCTCCTCGTCGATCTGTTTCAGCTTGTAGGACGCTCGGCTCCGATACCCCTGCTGTTTGGATCGGTTGTAGTAGTCGTCTTTGCCGCTCATCGGCACCGCACCCCACTCCGTGCCGCGGTCCGAGTCCGGGTCACCGGCGAATTCGCATTCATACGGGAGCACACGTCGCGGAACCGGAAAGATACGTCGAAGGGATGGCCCGGATCGGCGAGCGGCTCGCCGACCCCGCGTGACTCGGAAAGGTTTACAAGTGGGCTTTCTCTCGTACAAATCAGATTGTCAATGACGGCGAACACGGTTCACGATCGGCTGGCGCTCGCGCGAACGGCCCTCACCCCAACGCAGGTGCTGTCCGCCCTCCTCGCGGTGGCGGCGCTCGGGTTCACGCTCGTGATGCTCCAGGAGCCGACGGCTCACGAGGCGATGCACAACTTCCGGCACGCGGCGGGCGTCGTCTGTCACTGAGATGATCGCCGCCTACGTGGTGAACGGCGTCAAAGCCGGCGTCGTCGCCGGCGTCGCGTTCGGGCTCCTCGTGGCGCTCGTGGCGAACCCGCTCGTGGCGTTCGCGGAGGAGCGCGCGCAGGTCGAACACGACGCGGGCGCGACCGCGGACGGCCACGATCACGGCAGCGCCGACGCCGGCGGGCACGACCACGGCGGCGGGCTCCCGGCTGTCGTGTCGAACGGGGTGAGCGTGCTCTCCGGCGTGCTCTGGGGCGTGTTCCTCGGCGTCGCGGGGTTCGGCATCGCCTTCTACCTGCTCGAACCGATCGTCCCCGGCTCCGGCGCGGCCCGGAGCTACGTCTTCGGCGGTGCGGGCTTTCTCACGGCCTCCGTCGCGCCGTGGCTCGTCTTCCCGCCCGCGCCGCCCGGCGTGACGCGGGCGCTCGACCCGAACACCGCGACGCTGCTCTACTGCGGGGCCGTCGCGGCGGGCGCGGTCGCGTCCGTCGCCGGCATGTTCGCCTATGACCGGCTCCGCGACGCCCGCGGCGGGGGGGCAGCCGTCGTCGTCGGGGTCCTCCCGTGGGCGCTTCTCGTCGCCGGCGCGGTCGCTCTCGCGGGCGTGCCGACCGTTCCGGTCCCGGGCGGGATGTCGACGGCGCTCGCGAACGGACTGGCCGGGCTCGTCGTGTTCGGGCAGGCGCTCACGTGGCTGGTGCTGGCCGGGGCGCACGCGCGGTTCCACGACCCCGGCGGCGCGGACGCGGGACTGACCGACCACGGATTCGCGGACGACGCGCCCGCGGGGAGCCCGTGAACGAGGAGAGCGCGGCGGTTCGCGACGCCGGCTTCACCGACCACGTGCTGGTCTGTACGAACGCCCGCGACTCGGAGTACGCCGCCTGTGCGGAGGGCGACGCCGACGCGGTCGCCGACGCGGTTCGGTCGTGGCTCCGCGACCGCGACGTGTTCTGGTCGCGCGTGTACGTCGCCGAGACCGGCTGTCTCGGACTGTGTAGCGCCGACGGGGCCGCGGTCGCGGTCCACCCGCGCGGGCGGTGGTTCACCGAGGTGACGCCCGCGGACGTCTCCGACCTCATGGCGGACGTGTTCGGCCCCGACGCGACGGAACTCGGCCGCGGGCCGACTGCGCCGCCGACCGACGCCGACTGACCGGCTCACGTCTCCGACGTGGATCGTCGACGCGACACGGCCCGAGTTCCGCCGTCCCTGCGGACGCGTACCGACCGGTCTGTGTGCCGTAATTCAATATAAATTTCCTTAGAACAATCCAAATTGTTATTACGCGGGCTTCCTCTCGTGGAACCGATGCCTCGAACGCCGTCGACACGCCTTCCCCACGACGCGAAAGCGGGCCCGACGAAGCCCGAAATCAGAGCCGTGACCGTCTCGAAACTGGGTCTCACGCCCGAGGACCACTTCGTCGAGGTCGGCTCCTGTACCGGCGCGGTGACGATCGAAGCGGCCCGCCGCGCGGGCCGCGTCACCGCGCTCGAACGCAAGCCCGACCGGCTCGCAGTGACGGAGAAGAACCTCGCGGCGAACGCGCCCGTCGACGCGGACGTGGACCTCGTCGAGGCCGAGGCACCGGACGGGCTCCCGGACGACGCGGACGCGCTGTTTCTCGGGGGGTCGCGCAACTTCGAGGCGGTGCTCGATCACGCGGTCGAGACGGACGTCTCCCGCGTCGTGATGAACGTCTCGCGGCTGGAGGTCGCCGGGCGCGCGGTCGAGGCGTTCCGCGACCGGGGGATCCTCGACGAGGTCGTCCAGTTTCAGGCGAGCCACGGGTACGAGCTCGCGGGCGCGACGAGCTTCGACTCGGACAACCCGGTGTACCTGATCGCGGGCGGCGTCGAGAACGGCACGGGCGACGAGCCCGAATCGGCGGCCGACGCGCCGGGCGCGGGAGGTGACGCGTGACCCTGTACGGCGTCGGTCTCGGCCCGGGGGCCGCAGACCTGATCACGCTCCGCGGGAAGCGCGTCCTGAAGTCGGCCGACACCGTCTACACGCCCGGTCGTCTCTCTCGGTCGGTCGCCGTCGAACACGTCCCCGAGTCGCGGCTCGGCGACCTCGACTTCCCGATGACGCGCGACCCCGACGAGCTCCGGCGCGCGTGGCGCGAGGCCGCCGACGCGGTCGCGCCCGTCGCCCGCGACGGCGACGCGGCGTTCGTCACCCTCGGCGACCCGAACGTCTACTCGACGTTCGGCCACCTCCGGCGCACGCTCGACACCTTCCACCCGGACGTGTCCGTCGAGACGGTGCCGGGCGTCTCGGCGACGACCGCGTTCACGACCGCCCTCGGCGTCGAGGTGGAGGCCGGCGCGGGGCTCGCGCTCCGCGAGGCCGACGCCGGGAAGTCGCCGACAGGCCCCGACCGGATGGTTCTGTTCAAGGTGACCGACGCGCCGGCGACCCACGAGGGACTCGTCGCCGCTGGCTACGAGGTGACGTACGGCCGCCGGCTGTACATGGAGCAGGGCGAGACGGTCGTCACCGACGACCCCGAGGCGATCGCGGACCGCGACTACTACACGCTCGCGTACGCCCGTCGCCCCGACGCCGGCGACGAGCCGGCGACCGCGGCGTTCGCGGAGGTGGGCGACGCGTGAGCGACGCGCTCCCCGACCCCGCGACCGAGGTGCTGGACGACCGCGAGGGGATCCCCTTCGTCGGTGCCGGGCCCGGCGACCCCGGACTGCTGACGGTGCGCGGGCGGGCGCTCCTGGCCGACGCGGACTTGGTCGTCCACGCGGGGTCGCTCGTGAACAGCGAGCTATTGGACGCCTTCTGTGACCACGCCGAACAGGTGAACTCCGTCGGGAAGGACCTCGAAGAGCTGATCCCGCTGATGCGGGACGCCCACGAGGCGGGGCGAACCGTGGTCCGACTGCACTCCGGCGACCCGTCGATCTACGGGGCCGCCCTAGAGCAGATGGACGCGCTCGAATCCGAGGGAATCTCAACGTACTTCGTCTCGGGCGTCACGTCGGCGTTCGCCGCGAGCGCGACGCTCGACACCCAACTGACGCTCAACGAGGTGTCGAACCACGTCGCGTTCACCCGGCCGCAGGGGAAGACGCTCGACCCCGAAGACGACCACATCTCTGAGTTCGTCCGGATGGGTGACGTGACGACCTGCATCTACCTCGGCACCCACGCGGTCCGCGAGACGATGGACCGCCTGCTGGACGACGGCGTCGACCCCGACACGCCCGTCGCCGTCGTGTACCACGCCTCGTGGCCCGACGAGGACGTGATCTCGGGGACGGTCGCCGACGTCGCCGACGCGGTCGAGGACGCCGGCTACCGCGCCTCCGCGCTCGTGGTCATCGGCGAGGCGGTCACCGGCGGCGGCTACGAGCGCTCCTACCTCTACGGCGACTGGGCTAATCGTGGAAGCGAGAGCGAGCAGGAGCGAGACGGGAGCGACGCGAGCGGCGACGGAAGCGACGCGAGCGGAACGGCCGCGGACGCCGACGCCGACGCGATCACGGAGGAATCCGCACAATGAGCACCGACGACGATACGGCGACCGGATCGAGCGACGCGAACGACACAGACTCCGGCGGCGGGCACTGCTCGACCGCGGACTCCGACGGCGAGGTGGCGGAGACGCTCGGGATCGTCACCTTCGAGCGCAAGCGCGACACGGCCGAGGAGATCAAGGCCGGGCTCGCCGACCGCTACGAGCGGATCGACCTCTTGGAGTACCACGGCGACGTGTTCGCGGAGCACTGGGGCGAGTACGACGTGTTCTGCGGGCTGATGGCGAGCGGCATCGCGATGCGCAAGACCGCGCCGCTCCTCGACGACAAGTGGGAGGACCCCGCGGTCGTCGTCGTCGACGAGGAGCTGACGTGGGCCATCCCGCTCACGGGCGGGCACCACGGCGCGAACCAGGTCGCGGACGACCTCGCGTCGCTCGGCGCGGTGCCGGCGATGACGACCGCGAGCGAGGCGGCGGGCAAGCAGGGCGTCGAAGAGCGCGCGAAGGCGCTCGACGCCCACGTCGTCAACGGCGACTCGACGGTCGCGACGAACCTCGCCGTCCTCGACGACGACCTCGGCCCGGTCGCGCGCCTCGACGGGCCGCGCGCGGTGCTCGTCGGCGACGACGTGACGGTCCTCAAGCGGAACAGCGACGCCGACGAGGGGGTCGTCCTCGGGACGGGATCGGTGTCGGGCGCGACCGCCGAGCAGTTCGAGGCGGCGTGGTCGCGCGCGCTCGACGCGGCCGACGCCGACTGGACCGACGTGGAGTTCGTCGCCACCGGCACCCGCAAGGAGGAGGAGCCGGGGCTGCTTGCGGCCGCGGAAGAGCGCGGCCTCGGCGTCGTGAGCTTCGAGAAGGAGACTCTCGAAGCCCACGAGGGCCCGACCCCGTCGCGCTCGAAGGAGCTGATCGGCTGGCCGGGGATCTCGGAGGCGTCGGCGATCGCCGGCGGCCGCGACCACGAGCTCGTCGTCGAGAAGATCGGTTACGAGGACAGCGTCACCGTGGCGGTGGGGCGATGAGCGACGATACGGACGACGGCGATATGGGCGACGGCGATACGAGCGACGAAAACGCGGCCGCGGATGACGGCGCGTCATCGGGCGGGCCGCTCCCCGACTCGCGTTCGGCCGCCGGCGGCGACCCCGCCGGCGACGCGCCGGAGGAGTACGGCACGCTGTACGTCGTCGGCATCGGCCCGGGACTGCCGGGCGAGATGACTGACCGAGCCCGGCGCGTCATCGAGACGGCCGACTGCGTGATCGCCTCGAACCTGTATCAGGCGTTCCTGCGCGACGACGGGACGCTCCCGCCCGAAGACGAGCAGGCGGAGGCCGACCAGGAGCTCGTCCGCTCGTCGATGGGCAAGCAGGTCGAGCTGGCCCGCGAGGCGTTCGAGCGCGTCCGCGACGGGCAGGACGTGGCGCACGTCTCTGGCGGCGACCCGAACGTGTACGGCAAGTCGGACCTGCTGTTCACGATGGCCGAGGCGGAGGCGGCGACCGACGTGCCGATCGAGATCGTTCCCGGCGTCACCGCGGGGCTAAGCCTCGCGGCGACGCTCGGCGCGCCGCTGTCGAACGACTTCTGTACGGTTTCGCTGTCGGACAAGTGGCGCGGCTGGGCAGAGATAGAGGAGAAGCTCCACGCCGCGGCGACCGCCGACTTCGTGATCGTCTTGTACAACTGCTGGCGCGACTACGAGCGCGCGATCGAGGCGATCCGCGAGGCGCGCCACGACGACGTGCCCGTCGCCATCGTCAACGACGCCGGCCGCGGCGACGCCGGCCGCAACGTCGACGGCGAGACGTACACCCTGACGACGCTCGGCGAGGCGACCGAGCACGACGAGGAGGTCGGCGGGATGGGCACCTCCATCCTCGTCGGCACCCACGAGACCGAGGTCTGGGAGAACGACTACCGCGATTACCTCGTCACCCCGCGCGGCGGGCGTGACGTGGAGGACTTCTGAGACACCACCACCATGAGCGACACCACCTGCGGCGGTTCGACGGACGAGGCGGACAGCACGAAAGAGACGGACAGCACGGACGTCACCGAGACGAGCGCCTGCGGCGCACAGACCGACGGCGGCGCGAGCGCGGAGGCCGGCTCCTCCGCCGGCTCGTCGGGCTCGGCGTGCGGCGCGTCGTCGACCGCGAGCGACTCCGCGGACTCCGGCGGCGCGAGCGCCTGCGGCGGCGGCGCGTCGAGCGACACGAAAGAGAAAGTGACGGCGACCGTCGACGAGTTCGACGCCGACCCCGGGCGGCTCGTCGCCGTCGGGCTCGGTCCCGGTCACGCCGAGGGGATGACCGCGCGGGCGACGGCGGCGCTCGCCGACGCCGAGCACATCGTCGGCTACACCACCTACATCGACCTCATCCCGGACGAGATCACGGAGGGGGCAGACGAGCTGTACGACACGCCGATGTGCGGCGAGGTATCACGGACCGAGGAGGCGATCGACCGCGCGCTCGCCGGCAACGACGTGGCGATCGTCGGCTCCGGCGACCCCAACGTCTACGCGCTCTCGGGGCTCGCGCTGGAGATCCTCGAATCGAAGGGCGCGACCGCCTCGATGGTCGACTTCGAGGTCGTTCCCGGCGTTCCCGCGGCGCAGTCGTGCGGCGCCCGACTGGGCGCGCCGCTCGTGAACGACTCCGTGTCGGTGTCGCTGTCCGACCACCTCACGCCCATGGAAGAGATCGAGTCTCGGCTCCACGCCGTCGCCGGCGAGGGGTTCACGATCACCATCTACAACCCGTGGAGCCGCAAGCGCCGCGAGAACTGGGAGACAGCCTGCGAGATCCTGCGGGAGCATCGCGACGACGATACGCCCGTCGGCATCGTCCACGGGGCCGGCCGTGACGACGAGGCGACGGAGATCACGACGCTCGGCGAACTGGAGGAGTACGGAGAAACCGACCTCGTGGACATGACGACGACCGTCGTCGTCGGCAACGAGGACACCTACGTGTGGGACGGCCGGATGGTCACCCCACGCGGCTACGAGAGCAAGTACGACTACTGAGATGAGCGAACGCTACACGGTGACGGTCGACCGCGACGCCTGCGACGGCGTGTTCGCGTGTCTGGTCCGCGACCCGCGGTTCGTCGAGGACGACGAGGGGCTCGCGGGGATCGACGCCGCCGACGCCGAGTCGGTCGAGCGGACGGCAGCGAGCGTGAGGGCGACGTTCGCCGACGACCGGATCGCGGACGCGGAGCAGGCCGCCGCGGCGTGCCCGCTCGACGCGATCACGGTCGCGGAGGGGAACGGCGAATGAGCGGGCGCGCGGACTGGACCGACGCCCCGCTGCCGACGGCTCCAGACGACCTCCTCGCCTCGACGCCCGAGGCCGCGTACCTGTGGGGCCGCGTGGCCGCCGACGGCGCGGTCGACGGCGACGAGGTTCGCGTCCGAGTCGGCGGCGCGCCGGCGGCGGAGCGGGTCGCGGCGCTGTTCGGCGCGCGAGACGTGGACCGCGAGCGCGAGGTGACCGAACGCGAGTACGCCCACGACACCGACGTGACCCGCACGAGCGACGAGTACGTCGTCGTCGAGACGCCCGCTGCCCGGCGGGCGGCCGCGGCGTTCGGACTCCCGACCGGCGGGGTCGACTCCGGCGGTGACGCCGCCGATGCCTCGAACACTCCCAACGGCGGTTACCGCTTCTCGGCGCTCGCCGACCACCGCCGCCAGCTCCTCCGCGGGCTCGTCGAGGGCTGCGGGACGGTGTGTTACAAGTCGGACGCGAACGCCGTCGGCATCTCGGTCGTCCACGACGACGAGGCGCTGCTCGCGACCGTCAGGGCGCACCTCGACGCCGCGCCGGTCCACGCCCCCTACGGCGACCTCAACGAGTCGTCGTCGGGCGGGTACTGGTTCGGCGTCGCGGACGACGCCGGCCCCGCCCTCGGCGAGTGGCTCTACGAGGGGAGCGGCGAGTCCGGGTTGTTCGCGCCGCAGCGGCGGACCAAGACCGAAAAGAGCGTCGAGCGCGTCCGCGAGGGGGAGCGCGCGTGAGCAGCGAGACCGCCCCGACCCCGGCCGCGCTCTCGGACGAAGCGGTGCTGCTCGTCGGGCACGGCTCCCGCCGCGAGAAGTCGAACGAGCAGGTGCGGACGCTCGCGGCAGACCTCGAATCGCGGCTCGGGATCCCGGTCGACGCCGCGTTCCTCGAACTCGCCTCGCCCGCCATCGACGAGGCGATCGCGGGGCTCGCGAGGAGCGTCTCGCGCGTCTCGGTCGTCCATCTCTCGCTTTTCGCGGCGAGCCACGTAAAAAACGACGTGCCCCTCGCAGTGAAACGGGCGCGGGCCGACCACCCCGACCTAGAGATCCGCAACGGCTCGCATCTCGGCGTGCACCCCGCGCTGCTCGACCTGCTCGACGACCGCGCTGCGGCCGTCGAGCGAGAGTTGGGCGTCGACCGCGCCGACGACGAGGTGGTGGTCGTGCTGTGCGCCCGCGGCTCCTCCGACCCCGACGCCAACGCCGACGTGCACAAGCTCGCGCGGCTGCTGTACGAGGGCCGCGAGTTCGCCGATGCGCGCGCCACGTACATCGGCGTCACCGACCCGACGCTCGACGAGACGCTTCACCGCGTGGCCCGCGGGCGGCCGGACGCGGTCGTCGTCCTTCCCTACATGCTCGGCGACGGCGTGCTCACGGGCCGGATCACGGAGGGGGCGGAGTCGTTCGACGCCGAGTATCCCTACGTCGACGCGGCCCCGGGCGAGCCCCTCGGGACGGACCCGCGGCTGCTCGACGTGCTCGCGGACCGCTGGCAGGAGGCCCGCACCGGCAGCGTCGAGATGTCCTGTGACACCTGCAAGTACAAGGTCGAACTGGACGGGTACGAGGCCGACGAGGGGGGCGCTCGCGCCATGCTGCGCGCGATGACCCACAGCGCGGCCCACGCCGACCGCGAAGACGTCGACGACGACCCGCACGCTCACGACGCGCCGGCCAACCACGTCGCGGTCTGCACGAACCAGACCTGCGCGGCCGCCGGGTCGCCCGCGGTGTTGGAGCGGCTCCGGCAGGCCGTCCGCGACTCCGACGCCTGCGACGCGCGCGTCACGCGGACCTCCTGTCTCGACCAGTGCGGCGACGGCCCCATGGTGGCCGTCTACCCCGACGGCGTCTGGTACGGCGGCGTCGGCGAGTCCGACGCGGACCGCATCGTCTCCTCGCACCTCGACCGCGAGCGCATCGTCTCCGATCTCGTCCACGACACGTTACAATAACATGAGCTGCCACGAACTCGAAGCGCTACGACTCGGCTTAATGAACGTCCTCGGCACCGACGACCGCGCCGCGCGCGAGCACGCCGAGAAGGAACTGGACGGCGAGCTTTCGGGCCCCATCGAGGGGCTCGCGACCGCCGAGACGCTTGACGCGCTCCGTCGTCACCTCGACGCCGCACTCGTCGACTTGGAGGAGGAGGTCGCGACGCTCGACGCCGACGACCCCGAGTCCGACTACGTTCGCGGCCGCCTCGTCGCCGTCCGCGACGCCGAACGGAGCCTCGCCCGCCTCGCGACCCACGGCGACGACCTGCTCGACGGGCTCGGCGAGACCCACCACGACCTCCACGACGCCTTCCCCGTCGAGGAGTGAAACCGCGAGCGGCGCGGGCTACCGCTCCGACCGGTCGTCCGCCGTCCCGCCGAGTTCTCGCTCGACCCGCTCCGCCGACAGCGACGACAGCGGGATGCGCTCGCCGCCTGTCGCATCGAGGAGCGTCGGGACGACGCCCTCAGCGTCGGCCGCGTCGACGACGAGCGTTCGGTCGGCGGCCTCGCGGAGCCGCCCGCCGGCCTCCCGGACGGCCGCGGTCGGCCGCTCAGCGGCGTTCGCGCCACCGTCGGTGACGACAACCGCGAGCGACGCGTCGGCGTCGGCGCGCGCGATCGCGTCGGCCGCGGCGTCGACGCCCGCCGCGAGCGGGGTCCGGTCGCCCGTCGGAAGCTCCTTCAGGTGACGCGCCGCCCGCCCCACGTCGTCCGTCGGCGGGAGCAAGAGGCCGGCGTCGTCGCCGGCGAACGCCACCAGCGCGACGGCGTCGCGGTGCTCGTAGGAGTCGCGGAGGAGGTCGATCGCCGCGCCCTTCGCCGCCCGCATCGGCCCGCGCATCGATGCGGAGGCGTCGACGGCGAAACAGACGAGCGTCTCGGCGTCGTCGGCGCGGACGGACCGCCGGAGGTCCCGCTCCTTGACACTCCGGCCGCCGCGCTCGGCCGCCGCCCGGACCGACGCGCCGGCGTCGACCCGGTCGCCGGAGCGCGCGCGCTCCGTTCGGACCCGCGGACCGGTCCCTCGCGTCGAGGGGGCCGCGCTCGACCGCCCGTCGCCGTCTCCTCCGGCCGGCGTTCCGGCGTCGGGCGTCTCGACATCGGGCGCGACCGCGTCGCCGACGCCGACCCGGTCTGACCCCGGCACCAGCGGCGTCGCCTCCTCGGTGTCGTCTTCGGTCTCCTCGTCCGGGTCGTCTCTGGAATCCGTATCCGGGTCGTCGCCCGCGGAGTCAGCCTCGCTGCCGCTCTCGTTGGCCATCGTTTCGGGCGGTTCGCGGCCGCGGCCGCCGTCTGGGTCGCGGTTCGGTCCGTCGTCTGCGCCGCCGTCCGCGTCGCCGTCGCTGTCCTCGCCTTCGTCGCCCCTGGTCTCGGCCGGCGCGTCTTCGTCGCCGCCGCGCTCCTCGCCGCCTCCGCCGCCCTTACCCTCACTCTCGCCGTTGCGGTCGCCCGGGTCGCCTTCCCCCTCACCGTCCGTCTCTTCGCCGCCCTCTCCGGCCTCGCCGTCCGTTGTTCCGTCGGCGTCCTCGCCGGCGTCTCCTTCGCCCGCGTCCGGTTCGTCGCCGTCGTCCCCGAGGTGGTCGTCGATCAACTCGTCGGCGTCGGCGGTCTCCTCGAACGGGTCGGTGCGCAGGCGATGGGGCAGCGCCAGCGACGCGGCCTCGCGCACGTCGCCCTCGATCACGCGACTGCGACCGTCGAGCGCGGCGAGGGTGCGGGCGCAGCGCGCGGCCGCGATGTCCGCCCGGTGGCCGTCGACGCCGGCGTCGCGACACAGTTCGACGAGGTCGCGGAGGAACGAGTCTGGGAGCGTCACCGAGCCGAGCCGACCGCGTGCGTCCGCGATCGCCGCGGCGGGATCGTCGAACGGCGGATCGCCGGCCGTCGCGCCAGTCTCGTCTCCCTTGCCGCCCGCCGCGTCGTCCTCGCCGGTCTCTCGGGTCGCGTCACCGCCGCTCCGGGCAGTCGCTCCGGCGTCGCGGCCGAGCGCCCGGTCGACGACCGCCATCCGGTCGTCGGTCGCGTCGAGTCCGGTCACGTCGACGGCGAGGTCGAACCGGTCGCGGAGTTGCGGCCTGAGCGCACCCTCCTCCGGGTTCATCGTCCCGATAAGCGTGAACTCGGCGGGGTGGGTCAGCGAGACCGCGTCGCGCTCCACGGTGTTCACGCCGGAGGCAGCCGCGTCGAGCACCACGTCGACGAGGTGGTCGTCAAGGAGATTCACCTCGTCCACGTAGAGGACGCCGCGGTTCGCCCGCGCCAACAGCCCCGGATCGAACGACGCCTCGCCGTCGAGCGCGCCCGCCACCGACAGCGACCCGACGACCGCCTCGCGGGTCGCGCCGAGCGGCAGCGTGGCGAACGGCGCCGGCCGGGTCGCGACCGGGAGGCTCGCCCGCCGGCGACACGAGGGACACTGCCGGCTCGGGTCGCCGGGAGGACAGCCGTACCGACAGTCGGCGACCACGCGCCGCTCGGGCAGGTACGACGCGAGCGCGCGGGCGAGCGTCGACTTTCCGGTCCCCTTCTCGCCGCGGACCAGCACGCCCGAGAGGTCGTCGTTCGCGCCGACGGCCGAGAGCGCCCGCTTCAGTTCGGTCTGACCGACCACGTCGCCGAACTCCGCGGTTCGCGTCGGTGGGTTTTTGTCGCTGCCTTCATCAAGCACAGTTGACTTACAGCAACGAGGGTTTACAAACGTTATGACGACACTCGGACTCTACACGGCGACGGAGAACGAACTCGGGTCCGTGGCCGCCGCCGCGGGCGAGACGGACGTCGACCTGCTCGCGCGCTCGAAGGGCGACCTCGACGATCCGGCCGACGTGGACGCGTTCCTCTCGGCGGTGGTCGAGGCGGACGCCGCGGCGGTCGTGCTGTGGCTCCACGGCGGCACCGACAGCATGCCGGGCTACGAGCGGGCGACGGCCCGGCTCCGCGAGGCGGGGATTCCCGTCGTCGTGAAGGCGACCGGGGACGCCTTCGCCGCCGAGGACACGACGGCCGACGACGCGGTCGCGGAGCGCGTCCGCGCGTACCTGGAGCGCGGCGGGACCGCCAACCTCGCGAACCTCCTGCGATATCTGGCCGACACCTACGGCGCTCCAAGCGACGCGCCGGCCGAGGGGTACGCGTACGACGAGCCGGTCGCGCTCCCGTCCGAGGGCGTGTATCATCCCGACCACCCGGGCGCGGGGTACGAGGAGCTGGTCGCGACGTTCGACCCCGATACGCCGACCGTCGGGGTGTGGTTCTACGAGTCCCACTGGACGCACGAGAACACGCGGTACGTCGACGCGCAGGTGCGCGCGCTCGAAGCGCGCGGCGTCGACGCGCTCCCGATCTTCTGTAACCCCGCCGGCGACGAGGACGGCTGGGACGCCGAGCGCGTCACCGACGAGTGGCTGCTCGACGCCGACGGCGACCCCGTGGTCGACGCGATGTGCTCGTCGTTCATGTTCGCGCTCTCGATGGACGAGCGCGGCCGCGACGCCGACGACGAGGGCGCGAGCGCGGAGGACGTGTTCTTGGACCGGCTCGGCGTCCCCGTGCTCCAGACGGTGACGACGATGCGGTCGCGGTCGCGCTACGCGGCCAGCGACACCGGCGTGATGGGGTTCGAACTCGCGCTGTCGGTGGCGCTCCCGGAGTTCGACGGCAACGTGATCACCCACCCCATCTCCGGAAAGGAGCGCGCGGACGACGCGGCGGGGATCGGCTCGGCCCCGAAACAGCACTACCCGATCGACGACCGGGTCGATCACGTCGCGTCGCTGGCGGTCAACTGGGCGCGGCTCCGACACCGCCCGCCAGAGGAGACGCGCGTGGCGGTCGTCCTCCACAACTACCCGCCGAGCGACGACGGCATCGGCACGGCGTTCGGCCTCGACACGCCCGCGAGCACCGCGAACCTGCTCGGAGAGCTTGACGAGCGGGGGTACGACCTCGGAGCGGGCGAAACGGGAGCGGCGGGCGCCGGCGACGCCGAGAGCGGCCCCCCGACCGACGGCGCGGCGCTTATCGACGCGCTCACCTCGCAGCTCACCCTCGACGAGCGCTGGGTCGCGCCCGAAGACGTCCGCGATCTGAGCGTCGACACCGTCTCGCCCGCGACCTACCGAAGCTGGTTCGACGGCCTCGACGACGGCTTCCGCGAGGCGGTCCTCGACGAGTGGGGCGACCCGCCCGACCGCCCGTTCGCGATCCCGGGCGTCGAGTTCGGGAACGTGCTCGTCACGGTTCAACCCCCGCGCGGGTTCGGGATGGACCCCTCGAAGGTGTACCACGACTCCGACCTTCAGCCCCCGCACGACTACGTCGCCTTCTACGGCTGGCTCCGGGAGTCGTTCGAGGCCGACGCGGTCGTCCACATGGGCACGCACGGCTCGCTGGAGTGGCTCCCGGGCAAGACCGTCGGACTGGACGCGTCGTCCGCCCCCGACCAACTCATCGCCGACCTGCCGAACGTCTACCCCTACGTGATCAACAACCCCGGCGAGGGGACGCAGGCGAAGCGCCGCTCGTACGCCGCCGTCGTCGACCACCTCACGCCGCCGATGGCGAACGCCGGCACCTACGACGACCTCGCGGAGCTGGAGGAGCTGGCGAACCAGTACCGCGAGGCCGGGACGACCGACGCGCGCCCCGACGACGGCGAGCGGCTCGAACGTCGGATCCGAGAGGCGGTCGACGAGCTGGATCTCGCGGTCGAGCTGGGGATCGACGGCGAAATAGCGCAAAAGGCGGACGTGCGCGGTCCCGAGGAGGCCGGCTCGACGCTCGCGGAGGGCGAGGTGTCGGGCGCAGACCTCGCCATCGACGACCTGATCGAGCGGATCCACGCGTACCTGACCGACGTGAAGACCACCCAGATCCGGATGGGACTGCACACCCTCGGCGAGCCGCCCGCGGGCGACCGGCTCGTGGAGTACCTCGTCGCGCTCACCCGGCTCGAGAACCCGGGCGCGCCGAGCCTCCGCGAGTCGGTCGCCGGGGTGCTGGGGGTCGACTACGACCGGATGCGCGCCGACCCCGGCGCGTACGACGAGCAGTTGGGCATGACGTACGCGGAGGCGGCCGACCGCGTCCACGAGGTGAGCCTCGACCTCGTGGCGACGCTCGCCGAGCGCGGCTTCGACGTGCCGGAGTCCGAGCGGGAGGCGGGGCCGGACGACGAGGTGAACATGAACCTGCTCGTCGTCGACGTCGACACGATCGGCGACGCGCGAGCGCGGTCCGGCGCGCACGACGACCTCCGCGAGGCGCTCGCGTACATT
This sequence comes from Halorubrum sp. BV1, assembly GCF_000746205.1. NCBI lineage: Archaea > Methanobacteriati > Methanobacteriota > Halobacteria > Halobacteriales > Haloferacaceae > Halorubrum > Halorubrum sp. BV1. The sequence goes on along the minus strand of NZ_JQKV01000001.1, from coordinate 806,111 downwards.
TGCAAGGAGGCCGCCCCGCGCGTCGGCGGCGCGCGCGCCGAGGTCGGCAACGTCGCCGACGCGCTCGCCGGCGAGTACGTCCCGCCGGGAGGGAGCGGCGCGCCCACCCGCGGCGGGGTCGATCTGCTCCCCTCCGGCCGGAACTTCTACACGCTCGACCCGCGGAAGGTGCCCGCGCGCGCCGCGTGGGACGTGGGCCGGGAGGTCGCGGAGGGCGTGTTGGATCGACATCTGGATAACGAAGGAGCGTACCCCGAGGAGGTCGGCGTCGTCGCGTGGGGGACGCCGACGGTCCGGACGCGCGGCGAGACGATCGCGCAGGTGCTCGCGCTGATGGGCGTCGAGCCGGTGTGGTCCGACGCCGGCCGCGTCGAGGACGTGGAACCGATCCCGCTCGACGAACTGGATCGGCCCCGGATCGACGTGACGACGCGCGTCTCCGGGCTCTTCCGCGACGCCTTCCCCGCGGCCGCGGGCGTGATCCACGACGCGGTCGACGCCGTGGTCGACCTCGACGAGCCCCACGAGCTGAACTACGTGAAGAAACACGTCGAAGAAGACACGGAAGAACTCGCCGCCGCGGGCGTCGACGACCCCGAGTCGGCCGCGACGCACCGGGTGTTCACGACGACGCCCGGCGGCTACGGCGCGGGGACGAACAAGGCGGTCGACGAGGGCGAGTGGGAGGACCGCTCCGACCTCGCCGACGTGTACACTCAGTGGGGCGGCTACGCGCTCGGCAAGCGCGGCCGCGTGACCGAGGCGCACGACGCCTTCGAGCGCCGGCTCTCCGGCGTCGAGGCGACCGTGAAGATCGAGGACACGGACGAGCAGGACGAGTTCGACTCCTCCGACTGGTACGCGTTCCACGGCGGGTTCATCACGGCGGTCACGGAGCACGCGGGCGAAGAGCCCGCCTCCTACGTCGGCGACTCCTCGGACCCCGACGACGTGCGCGTCTACACCAACGAGGAGAAGGTCCGCAAGGCGCTGCGCTCGCGCGTGCTGAACCCGCGCTGGCTCGACTCGATGGAGGAGCACGGCTACAAGGGCGCGGGCGACCTCTCCTCGACGGTCGACGTGGTGCTCGGCTGGGACGCCACCACCGGTGTCGTGAGCGACACGCTCTGGGAGGCCGTCGCGGACGCGTACGCCTTCGACGAGGACCGCCGCGAGTGGCTCTCGGACGTGAACCCGTGGGCGCTCGACTCCATTACGGACACGTTAGGAGAGGCGATAAACCGCGGGCTGTGGGACGCCGACGCGGAGACCGAAGAGCGCCTGCGCGACCTGAACCTCCGCGCCGAGGGGGCGATCGAGGAGCGCGAGTCGCGGGACGGCGCGGACGCGCTCGCTGGCCGCGCCGGCGACGACGACTGAGAGCAGATCTGCTAACACCATGAGCGACACACCAGAGACACCCGACGCGACGGCAACGACACCCGAAACGGCCGATGACGACGGCTCCGGCGACCGCGAGGCGTACGCCGACCTCGGGGCGACGACCGAGGCGGCCATGGACATCGCCGAGACCAGCATGGACCGCGTCCACGAGCTGGTTCCACAGGAGACGCTCGCGGACCGCCTGCGCGCCAAGTCGGTCCACGCGACCGGCGACCCGGAGTTCCAGCACCTCGTCCGCTTTACCGGCGCGGACGAGAGCGAACCGGTCCGCGCCGGGGCACGCGCGGTGCTCGACGAGCGCCCGATCGTGACGGACATCACGATGGTGAAAGCCGGGATCACCGGCCGCGGCCACGACTGTGCGGTGCGCAAGGCGATCGGCAACGGCGCGGAGCTGGCCGCCGAGACCGGGATGACCCGGACCGCGGCGGCCGTGCTCGAACTCGACCGCGAGGGCGTCTACGACGACGCGATCGCCGTCGTCGGGAACGCGCCGACCGCGGCGCTCGCGCTCGCCGACTGCATCGAGGACGGCACGCGGCCGGCGGTCGTCGTCGCGACGCCCGTCGGCTTCGTGAAGGCCGCGGACTCGCGCGAGCGGCTCCGCGAGGTCTGTGCCGCCCACGACGTGCCCGCCGTCACCAACGTGGGCCGGCGCGGCGGCAGCGGCCTCGCCGCCGGGCTGACGAACGAACTCGTCCACGTCGCGAGCGACGCTCGGGAGGGGGAGGTCTGCGTAGCGACCTCCGAACGGTCGAGCGGCGAGGGCGCGGAGCCGCGAGACGGCGAGGGGGAGATCGACCTGTGACCGGCGACGACTCCGACGGCTCCGACGACCCCGTCCCCGACCTCCCCGACTCCCCGGCCGAGGCGGCGAGCGCAGCGCCCGAGTCGTCGCGACCCGACGCGGAGTCCGACGGTGAACCGCCGGTCCACGCCGTCGGGATCGGTCCCGGCAACACTGAGTTCCTGACCCGGCGCGCGGGTCGGCTGCTCCGCGAGGCGGACGTGGTCGTCGGCTTCGAGACCGTGGTCGAGTTCGTCGCCGACGAGACCGACGCGGAGCTCATCACCTGCGGGTACCGCGACGAGCCCGAGGCGCTCGGCCGGTTCGCCGCCCGCGTCGCCGACGGAGCGCGCGGCGTCGCCGTGCTCATGGGCGACCCGAACCACTCCGGCTACCAGTTCCTCGGGAAAGTCGAGGCCGCGGTCGACGCGCCGGTCCGCGTCGTCCCCGGAATCTCCTCGGTGCAGATGGCCGCGAGCCGCGCCCGCACGCCGCTCGAAGCGTCCGTCTTCGAGACGCTCCACGTCAGAGGCGACCTCTCGCCAGCGCTCGCGCGCCTCCGGGAGGCCGTCGGCGACCGTCACCTGATCGTGATCCCGCGGCCGTACGACTGGATGCCCGAGGACGTGGCGGCCGATCTCGCCGACGGCGGAGCCGACCGGACCCGCGAAGCAATCGTCTGCGAGCGGCTGACACACCCCGACGAGCAGATCACGCGGACCGACCTCGGAACGCTCGCCGACGGGGCCGGCGGCGACGGCCCCGACGACACCGCATTCTCCGACCTCTCCGTGCTCGTCGTTCGCGCGTGAGCGGCGACGGAGCGGGGACCGATCAGCCGCCGGAGCCATCGCCGACTCGACGACTGCCCCGTAGTCGACCGCTCTCCTCCCCGTCTCCCGCCGAGACGACCTCGAACCCGAGGTCGCGATAGAACTCCTCCAGTTCGGCGTCGAACTCGGCGGTGACGACCCCGATGTCCGGGTCTCGCTCGGCCCGCCGAACCGCGGTCGCGACGAGCGCGGAGCCGATCCCGCGACCGCGACGCGACCGACGGACCGCGACGGCGTCGACGTGGAGCTGTTCCGGCCCCCGTCGCACCGCGACCAGCGCGCCGACGACCGCGTCCGTCCGATCGAAGCTCGCCACCAGCGCGTCGCCGCGGTCGACTGCGTCGTCGAGGGCCGCGGCGTCCGTCTCTAACATCGCGGCGTCGAGGACCCGGAGGACGTCCAGTCGGTCGTCAGGGGCGGCGGGTTCGATCGCGAAGCCGTCTGGGGGATCTCGCGGGCGACCGCCCGGACTGCGCTCTCCGCTCACGCGTCGTCGCCGGTCGCGGCGTGTGACTCGGCCGGTCGGTCGGTTGAGCCGCCCTTGATCAGCCGCAGGAGTTTGACTTCGTCGGCGTCGACGACGCGGTCGCCGGGGACGGGCGAGCCGTCGACGAGCGCGGACGCCTCTTGGGGATGGTAGCCCGCGGCGCGGATCAGGTCGTCGTAGGTGGCGTCGTCGGGAAGATCGATGTGCTCCGTCTCCCCGCCGACGACCCGTACGCGCACGTTCATCGGCCGCGCGCCTCGACGCTCCGACACACGGCGATTACCCGTCCAGATCCTCGCGGAGCAGCCCGTTCACGTCGCCGGGGTCGGCGCTGCCGCCGGTCGCCTGCATCACCTGCCCGACGAGGAAGTTGATCGCGCCCTCGTCGCCGTCGTGGTAGTCGGCGACCGCGTCGGGGTTCTCCTCGATGGCGGCTTCGACCGCGCTCTCGACTTCGTCGCTTTCGGCCTTGCCGAGCCCCTCGCGCTCGATGACGGTCTCGGGGTCGTCGTCCTCGTCGAGCATCTCGCGGAGGACGACTTCCTCGGCGTTCTTCACCGTCAGCTCCTCCGCCGCGACCAGTTCGATCAGGCGCGTGAACTCGTCGAGCCGACCCTCGACGTCCGTAATCTGCATCTCGCGGTAGTTGAGTTCGCCGAGGAGGTTGTCGGCGACCCACGTCGCGGCGAGGTCGGGGTCGAACTCGCCCGCGATGTCCTCGAAGAAGTCCGCGACCGCCTTCGTGGAAGTGAGCTTCGAGGCGGCCTCGCGGTCGAGCCCGTACTCCTCGCGGAAGCGCTCGCGGCGGGCGTCGGGAAGCTCCGGGATCGCGATCCGGTCCTTCCAGTCCGCCACCTCCAGCGCGGGCAGGTCCGCCTCGCGGAAGTAGCGGTAGTCCTTCTCGGCCTCCTTCGAGCGCATCGAGACGGTGACGCCGCGCGCCTCGTCCCAGTGTCGGGTCTCCTGTTCGATCTCGCGGCCGCGCCGGAGGACGTTCTCTTGGCGGGTGACCTCGTACGCGAGCGCCTGCTCTGCGCCCTTGTGACTGGAGATGTTCTTCACCTCGGCACGGTTGGCGTCGGCGAGGGCGTCGTCGGTGATGCTCCCGTCGTCGGCGACGTCCTCCTCCGGTACGAGCGAGACGTTGGCGTCGACGCGCAGGCTCCCGTCACGGGTGGGGTCGAAGACGCCGAGATACTCCAGTACTTCCTCCAGCTTGGCGAGGAAGGCTCGCGTCTCGGCCGGCGACCGGAAGTCCGGCTCGGTGACGATCTCCATGAGCGGGGTGCCCGCGCGGTTGTAGTTGACGAGCGTGTGGGTTGCGTTCTCGATGGAGCCGCCCGCGTGCTGGATGCTGCCGGGGTCCTCCTCCAGGTGCGCGCGGGTGATCCCGATGGTGCGCGTCTCGTCGTCGGCGCGGACCTCTAGCTCGCCGGCCTGACAGATCGGCGCGTCGTACTGGGTGAGCTGGAAGTTCTTCGGCAGATCGGGGTAGTAGTAGTTCTTCCGGTGGAACGTCGTCGTCTCGGGAATGTCGGCGTCGATCGCCTTCCCGATCTTCACCGCGGCCTCGACGGCCCCCTCGTTGAGGACCGGCAGCGCGCCCGGCAGCCCCAGACAGGTCGGACAGGTGCGCGTGTTCGGTTCCTCGTCGTCTCCGGGCTCCGTCGAGCAGCCGCAGAAGATCTTCGTGTCGGTCTCGAGCTGGACGTGGACCTCCAGCCCGATCACGACGGTTCGCTCCGCCGTCGCGGCCTGCGTACTCATTACCGACCCGTTGTGAGCGGGCCACCTAAATCGTGTCGGGACCGCTCTGGGGACGTTGCTAAACCCTTATCAGCGCGCGGGTGGGACGAACGGGCGTATGAGCGACCTCCCGGACGACTTCGACTGCACCCTCACCAACTGGGAGTACATCTATGGGCTCTGTCGCGACGTCTCGAACGCGGTGAAGCGCGCGGACTTCGAGCCGGACGTGGTCGTCGCGCTGGCGCGCGGCGGCTGGTTCGCGGGCCGGTGTATCTGCGACTTCCTCGGGCTCGACGACCTGACGAGCCTCAAGATGGAACACTACGTCGGAGCCGCGGAGAAGACCGACGAGCCGCAGATCCGCTACCCGATGCCGGAGGGCTCGGTCAAAGGGAAGAACGTCCTGATCATCGACGACATCGCGGACACGGGCGGGTCGATCCGCCGGGCCGAAGAGTACGTTGAAGACCGCGACGCGGGCGACGTGCGCACCGCCACGCTCCAGCTTCTCGGCACCTCCGAGTTCCAGCCGGACTTCGTCGGCGAGCGGCTCGAACAGTGGACGTGGGTCGTCTACCCGTGGAACTTCGTCGAGGACATGATCGACCTCACCGAGGGGGCGATGGAGCGCGCCGACGAGACCGTCTTCGACCGGGAAACCATCCGGCACTACCTAGAGGAGTACCACGGCATCGGCCGCATCGAGATGGAGGTCGCCCAGCCCGACCGGCTCGGCGAGGTGATCGAGGAGATGGTCCGGCGAGACGTCGCAGAGCCCGCAGGCGAGGATAGCTGGACGCTCACCGAGTAGCCCGCACTCGACGATGGACTCGGACGACTCCGTCGCAGACGACGCCGGCGACGAGGTGTCTGCTCCGGACGCCGACAGCGACCCCGCACTCGACGCTCTCTGTGACGCCTACGCGCTCAAAGACGAGCGGCGCACGGGGTGGCAGCTCCGCGGCGTCGACGACCCGGAGTCTGTCGCGGCTCACTCGTGGGGCATCGCCTATCTCGTGATGGCGCTCGGCGACCGCTTCCGTGCGGACCTCCCGGGCGTCGACCTCGACCGCGCGCTCCGGCTCGCGGTCGTTCACGACGTCGCCGAGGCGGAGACGGGTGACGTGGCGACCCGTGCAGACTCGACGGCCGAGCCGCCGGACTCGGACGCCAAGGAGGCGGCGGAACGCGAGGCGATGGTCGTCCTCGCCGGACCGCTCCCCGATCGCGTCCGCGACGTGTGGGAAGAGTACGAGGTCCGCGAGTCGCCGGAGGCTGTCCTCGTTAAAGAGTGCGATCTGCTCGACGTCTGTCTACAGGCCGTGATCTACGAGCGCGACGACCGGTACGACCCCGCCGCCGGCGACCCGAACGCGTTCCGCGAGTACGACGACCTCGACGAGTTTTTCGCGACGACCGAGCCCCGTCTCCAGACCGAGACCGGCCGCGACCTGTTCGAGCGGCTCCGGGAGCGGTACCGGATCGCTCGGGACCAATGAGTCGCCGCGGCCACGAACGTTCGACGATCGTCGTATGATCTAAACGACGTTTGTAGGGCTTCTACGGCCAGATTCCGCGCGGATATGGTAAAATGGTTAACGGGGGAGTTCGTCACGAGACGTGAGAGCTTTCACCACGCATGTCCGAGAACACTGACCTTATCATCGTCGGCGGGGGGATTAGCGGGGCGTCGCTTCTGTACACGGTGGCGAAGTTCACCGACGTCGACGACGTGACGCTGATCGAGAAGGAGCGGGAGATCGCGGCGGTCAACTCCCACCGGACGAACAACTCCCAGACGCTGCACTTCGGCGACATCGAGACGAACTACACCCTCGAAAAGGCCGAGGAGGTCAAAGAGGGCGCGGAGCTGCTCGCAGGCTACCTCGAAGGCACGGATCCGGACCGCGAGATGCACAGCAAGCGGAGCAAGATGGTGCTCGGCGTCGGCGACGAGGAGGTCGACAAGCTGGAACAGCGGTACCGCGACGAGGGGTTCGGCGACCTCTTCCCGAAGCTCCGCGAGATCGGTCGCGAGGAGATCGCGGAGTTAGAGCCGAAGGTCGTCGAGGGGCGCGACCCCGGAACCGAACTCAAGGCGCTCCAGACGCCGGACGGCTACGTCGTCGACTACGGCGCGGTCGCGCAGTCGTTCGTCGACGACGCCCGCGCGGAAGACGGCGTCTCCGTCCACCTCGGCACCGAGGTAACGAACGTCGACGAGAGCGGCGAGGGGTTCACCGTCGAGACCGACGACGGCGACTTCGCGGCCGACGCCGTCGTCGTCGCCGCCGGGTCTCACAGCCTCCAGTTCGCAAAGGAGATGGGCTACGGCGAGGACATGTCGCTTCTCCCCGTCGCGGGCAGCTTCTTCCTCGCCGGCGACCTGTTGAACGGAAAGGTGTACACCCTCCAGATGAAAAAACTCCCCTTCGCCGCGGTCCACGGCGACGCCGACGTCCACGACGACGGCGTCACGCGGTTCGGTCCGACCGCGAAGGTCGTGCCCGCGCTCGAACGCGGCGAGATCTCGACCGTGAGCGACTTCGCCGACGTGTTCGGGCTCAACGTCTCCTCGGTCCTGAGCTACGCCAACATCCTCGCCGACCCCATCCTCTTCCCGTTCGTCGTGCGGAACCTCGCGTACGACATCCCCGCGCTCGGCAAGCGCGCGTTCCTCCCGCACGTCCAGAAGGTCGTGCCGACCGTCGAGGCCGACGACATCCAGCGCGCGAAGGGGTACGGCGGCGTGCGCCCGCAGATCGTCGACACCGAGAATAAGACGCTCGACATGGGCGAAGCGAAGATCGAAGGCGACGGCATCCTGTTCAACATCACGCCCTCTCCGGGCGCGTCGACGGCGCTGAAAAACGCGATGACCGACGTCCAGACCGTGCTTGACTTCTTCGACGGCGAGTACGCGTTCGACGAGGCCGCCTTCCGCGACGCGACGATCGAGAACTTCCCTCGGCTCGACGACGAGTCGGATAATGTTGCTGGTTCCCAGGTCGACGGATCGCCCGCCGACGACGATCCCATCCCGGCTGAAGCCGACGACTGACACCGGACGCCCTAGTTCTCTGCGTTTGTTCCCAGATTCGTGCCGCGAGCGATATCGGTAAGTAGTGCCGTGATGACGGACACACAATGACCTCGGACGCCGGACCGTCCGCCGCCGACCGACCCGCGTCACCGCTCGTCGATCGCTGGACCGCGCTCGATCGGGGCTGGCAGGCGCTCGTCCTCGGATTAGGTATCGTCGCCGTTCACCTCGCGATCCAGTTCGCGGTTGGCTCGCTGTGATGCGGCGCGTGGCGACCGCCGTCAGCGTGATCCGACCCTACCTTCCCGGGTTCGCGCTGCTCGTCGCCGGCGCGGTGCTCGCGAACGGCGTCGCCGGCGCGGTCGACGGCTTACAGCCGCTCGTCGTCGCCGTCGGCGTCGGCGCGCTCGTCGGCAACACGGTCGGCACGCCCGCGGCCGTAGAGCCGGGCGTCAGCGTCGACAAGCTCTTCTTAGAGACCGGGATCGTCCTCCTCGGCGCGGCGGTCGTGATCGAGGAGTTCGTCGCGGCCGGACCGACCGTCCTCGGTCTCGTCGTCCTCGCGGTCGCGGGCGGGCTCCTGCTCGCCGAGGCGATCGCTCGGCTGCTGTTCCGACTCGACGGCGCGACGCCGTCGCTTCTGGCCGCCGGCGCGAGCATCTGTGGCGTCTCCGCCGTCGTCGCGATCGGTCGCGTCCTCGACGCGCGCGGCTCGGCTATCACCTTCGCGGCCGCGACCGTCCTCCTCTTCGACGCCGCCACGCTCGTCGCGTTCCCGCTCGCCGGCGAGTGGCTCGGCCTGACGAGCCGCCAGTTCGGCGTCTGGGCCGGCGTGAGCATGTTCTCGACCGGCCCCGTCGCGGCCGCGGGCTTCGCGCACTCCCCGGAGGCGGGCCAGTGGGCGACGGTGACGAAGCTCGCGCGCAACTCGCTTCTCGGCGGCGTCGCGATCGCGTACTCGCTCGCGTACACGGCCCGGTCGGCGACCGATCCGGGCGTGCGTCGGCTGTGGTCGGAGTTCCCGAAGTTCCTCCTCGGCTTTCTCCTCGTCGCCGCGATCGCCAACAGCGGCGTGCTCTCGCCCGCCGCGCTCGACTCCATCGGCCGCGTCTCGGACGCACTGTTCACGCTGGCGTTCGTCGGCCTCGGCCTCTCGATCCGGCTCCGGGAGATGCGCGAGGTCGGCGGTGCGGCGGTCGGGGCCGTCTTACTCCACCTGCTCGTCGTGAGCGCGCTCGCGCTCGTGGCGGTCCGGTGGTTGCTCTAAGCGAGTCATTCTATATAAGTACCGAGCGACCGCACTCCGCGCATGAGCACAATCGGCTTCATCGGCGGCAGCGGCATATACGAGGCGCTCCCGCTCTCCGACGTGCGCGAGGTCGAGTACGACACGCCCTACGGCGAGCCGAGCGACGCGATCACGATCGGCGAGTTCGGCGACACCGGCCGCGAGGTCGCCTTCCTCCCGCGGCACGGCTCCGACCACGGCGTCTCGCCCACGGACCTGCCGTACCGCGCGAACATGTACGCGTTAAAACAGGCGGGCGTCACCCACATCTTCGCGTCGAACGCGGTGGGCAGCCTGAAAGACGAGCTCGAACCCGGCACGCTCGTCGTCCCCGACCAGATCTACGACCGGACCAAACACCGCGACCTCTCCTTCTACGGCGACGGCGTCGTCGTCCACCAGCCGTTCGCGGACCCCTACAGCCCAGAGTTGGTCGAGCACCTCACTACGGCCGCGGAATCGGCGGTTGGCGGCGACAGCGATGCTGACGACGGCGACGCCACGCCCGTCGTGAAGGGCGGCACCTACGTCTGTATCGAGGGACCGCAGTACTCCACGCGTGCGGAGTCGGCGTTCTACAAGTCGCAGGGCTGGGACCTCGTGGGGATGACCGCGATCCCGGAGGCGAAGCTCGCGCGCGAGGCGGAGATCGCGTACGCGACGATCGCGGGCGTCACCGACTACGATGTCTGGAAGGAGGACAGCGAGGTGACGCTCGCGGAGGTCCTCGAAAATGCCGAGCAGAATCAGGCGGCGATCAAAGCCGCCGTCGAGGAGGCGGTCCGGACGCTCCCTGAGGACCTGGAGTGCGAGGCGCACACCGCCCTCGACGGGACCGTCAACACGCCGACCGAGGCGATTCCCGAGGAGACTCGCGAGCGCGTCGAACCCCTGCTCGGCGAGTATCTGTAACTCCGCTGCGGCCGGTTCCGCGAACACTAGCGTTATTCCGGTGAGCCACGTACGACAACGTGGTATGTCACAGCAAGGCGTTCAAGAGGAGCTGTACGTCGACCAGTACACGCTCGGGCTGGTCGGGCCCGATCAGGAATGGGCCGGGACGGTCGCGGACGGGGGCACGGTCACGACGTACACCCCGCCAGGGTGTTGGGGGCCGATGGTCACGCCGTCGTTCCGCGGCGGCCACGAGGTGACGCGGCCGATCCGCGTCGAGGGCGCGTCGGTCGGCGACGCCGTCGCCATCCACATCCGCGACGTGGAGGTGACGAGCATGGCGACGAGCACGGGGTCGATGGCGGAACGCGAGGGCGCGTTCAAAGACGACCCGTTCGTCGACCACCGCTGTCCGGAGTGCGGGACGACGTGGCCCGACTCAGTCGTCGAGGGCACCGGCGAGGACGCGATCCGCTGTGCGGAGTGCGGTGCGAACGCCTCCTCGTTCGGTTTCGAATACGGCTACACCGTCGCGTTCGACCACGAGAACGCCGTCGGGATCACCCTCGACAAGGAGGGAGCCCACGAGCTGGCGCTCGACGCCGAGCGCGTGATGGACATCCCCGAGAACGCCCGCCAGCACCCGATCCTGCTGTACGAGCCCGACGGGATGCCCGGCACGCTCGGTCGCCTCCGGCCGTTCATCGGCAACATCGGCACGACGCCGTCGGTGACGATGCCCGACTCGCACAACGCGGGCGACTTCGGACAGAGCCTGATCGGCGCGGACCACGACTACGGCGTCGAGACCGAGGAAGACTTAGAAAAGCGGACCGACGGCCACATGGACATCCCCGAGGTGCGCGCTGGCGCGACGCTGATCTGTCCGGTCGACGTCGACGGCGGCGGGGTGTACGTCGGCGACCTCCACGCGAACCAGGGCGACGGCGAACTCTCTTTGCACACCACGGACGTGAGCGGGACCGTCACCTTCGACGTCGAGGTGATCGAGGGACTCGAACTCGACGGCCCCATCCTGTTGCCGAACGAGGAGGATCTCCCCTTCATCAGCAAGCCGTACAGCGACGACGAGGTGGCGGCCGGTCGCGACCTCGGGGCGGAACACGGCGTCGACGTGGAGTCGGAGATGGCCCCGATTCAGGTGGTCGGCTCGGGGGCGACCGTCAACGACGCGACGCAGAACGCCTTCGACCGTGCCGGCCAACTGCTGGACATGAGCGAGGGCGAGATCCGAGCGCGGTGTACGTTCACCGGCGGCGTCCAGATCGGTCGGCTGCCGGGCGTCGTCCAACTCGACATGCTCGCGCCGCTCGACCTGCTCGAAGAGCGCGGACTCGACGGCGTCGTCCGCGAGCAGTACGGGCTCTGAATACAGAGAGTGTAGCCAGCACTTGCCATCGAGGAAACAGACTATTCAACGCCCGACAGCTAGAAAGCTGAAGCCGTTGACCTCACTCGTTTTCGAGCGCGTCGTAGATGTCTCGGTTCGCGTCTCGATCGCCCGCCGCGACTCGGCGGACTAGTTCCTGTCGGATATCTTCCATCACTTCGTCGAGCGGTGAGCTGGATTCCACTCTGTCCTCGGTCGCCATATCTCACCTGTCGTCCCGAGCGCCGTTAATCGCTCGGGTCCGACGAGTCACCGGTCACTCGCCCCCGAGCGGGATCGTCAGCCGAACGTCGTCGCGCTCGACGGGTGTCCCGTAGGGCCGCGACCGCTCGGCGACGGTTTCGCGGACCCACGTCGCGACCTCGCCCTCGGCGAGCGTCGCCGACTCGTCGACGATATGGACGGGCACGACCTCGATCTCGTGGAGGTCGCCGTCGCGAACGGTCAGTTCGAACAGCGCGCTGCGTTTGTTGTGGACGCCCTGACGATCGATGTAGTCGACGTAGTCGTCGACGAAGTCGCCGGCGTCGTAGATGATCGGCGACCCGTCGTACACCTCGACGCCCTGCAGCATGTGGGCGCTGTGGCCGTGGACGACGTCGACGCCGCGGTCGACGAGGAACCGACCGAACCGCTCGTGGACGGCCCGCGGCTCAGTCTCCCAGTTCGGTCCCCAGTGCAGCGAGGCGACGACCAGATCCGGCTCCAGAGACTCGACGCTGTCGAGCACGTCCTCGACGAGCGCGCGCGTCTCCGGGCGTCCGGGATCGAGCGTCGCATACGCAGTCCCGGGATCGTCGTCCGTCGCCGCGAACGCCGCGGACTGGTCGGTGAGGCCGAACGCCGCGACCCGCACGTCCCCCGCCTCGAACACCGCAGGTTCGAGCGCTGACTCTCGCTCTGTCCCTGCGCCGGCGTGAGCGATGTCCGCGTTCGACAGGTGTGTTTTCGTATCCCGCAGTCCCTGCTCGCGATAGTCGAGAATGTGGTTGTTCGCGAGCGAGACGAACGACGCGCCGGCGGCCTCCAAGGCGGGCACCGCGAACGCGGGCGGCGCGCGGAAGTAGTACGTCTTCTCGGGCCATCGCTCGCCGCGATCGGAGATGCACCCCTCAAGATTCGCGACGAGCCCGTCGAGCGCCTCCAGCCGCGAGAGCGTCGACCCCCACACGCCCGTCGTGTGGATATTTTCGTCGGTGACCCAGCGGTCGGTGACGCTCCGGCCGAGCATCAGGTCGCCGACGAACCCGATGCGGGTGTCGTCATCGGCGTCGCCGCCGGCGGTGTCGTCTCCGGTCTCATCCGCCTCGCTGGCACGGGTCCCGCTCGATCCCGAGGGGGCGGCCGAACATCCGGCGAGTCCGACAAGTCCCGCGGCTCCGGTACCGCCCGCGGCCAGCAGGCTCCTGCGCGTCTGCATCGACCGGCCGTTCGCCGGGCGCAGATTTCAACCCACCGGAGCGGTCGGGTACAGCGGCGTTACTCCTCGCCTGAGCCACCGGCCACCCGCACCACCTGCTTGCCGATGTTGTCGCCCGCGAAGAGTCCGAGGAAGGCGTCGGGCGCGTTCTCCAAGCCGTCGACGACCGTCTCGCGATGCGCCAACTCTCCGGTTGCGACCCACTCGCCGAGCCGTTCTCCCGCCTCCTCGAACCGGGTCGCGAAGTCGCTCACGAGGAGCCCTTGGACTTTCGCGCGCGGCGCGATGATCTGCGGGAGCTTCCGCGGCCCCGTCGGCACCTCCTCGTCGTTGTAGTGGGAGATCTGCCCGCAGACGGCGACGCGCGCATCGAGGTTCAGTCGCGTGAAGACGGCGTCGGTGATCGGGCCGCCGACGTTGTCGAAGTAGACGTCGACGCCCTCGGGCGCGGCCGAATCGAGCGCGGCTCGGTAGTCGTCCGTCGTTGTGTGGTTGATCGCCGCGTCGAAGCCGAGATCATCGGTGAGCCAGTCGGTCTTCTCGTCCGTGCCCGCGAAGCCGACCACGCGACAGCCGTTGCGTTTGGCTATCTGCCCGACGACGGAACCGACCGCGCCCGCCGCGCCCGACACGACGACGGTGTCGCCGGGCTTGGGCTCGCCGACCTCCAGCAGGCCGAAGTACGCCGTCCGGCCGGGCATACCGAGCACGCCGAGGTACGCCTCGGGGTCGGCGACGCTCGGGTTGACGGGCGCGACGTCGGCGGCGTCGAGCGTGGCGTAGTCGCTCCACGTCCCCTCGCCAGTGACGAGGTCTCCAGCGTCGTAGGCGTCGCTGTCGCTCTCGATCACTTCGGCGACGACGCCACCACGGAGGGCGTCGCCCACACCCCACGGTTCCGCGTACGACTCCGCGTCGCGCATCCGGCCGCGCATGTACGGATCGACGGAGAGGTACCGGGTTCGGACGAGGAGTTCGCCGGGGTCGGGAGCGGGCACGTCCGTCTCGCGCAGTTCGAAACAGTCCAAGTCGGGCTCGCCGTCCGGTCGCTCGGCGAGAATCCACTCGCGGTTGGTGGTGGTCACGGTTCCGGTTGGATAGGGTGGGAAAATAGCGTTTGGACACCAGCAGCACGCGGGTCGTTCTCGCCGGCAACCGGAGTGGCTCCCGACGCTCAGTACTCGATGGTCGCGGAGTACCGGTCCAGCACAAGTACCAGCGTCGCACCCGCGAGCGCGGCGAGCCCGAACCGCGGCGCGGCGGCCCGCCACGACTCGCCGCTTTCGGCCAATCGAACTGCCACTTCCACGAGCGGGGCGCGCAGCGCGCCGACCACGAGGCTGACGAGGAAGGCGAGCGTCGCCGCGCGGGCGCGTTCGAGGGCGTAGCGCACGGCGTGTGCGATCGTGAAGAGTCCGACGACGCCGCCGCAGAGGAACGTCGCGACCGGCGGCAGCGTCTCGACAAGCGCGTCGCTCCCGTTGCCGAGCGCGAGCGCGGCGAGCCCGTCGATCGCTCGGCCCACCGTCCCGGACATGTACTCGTACTGGCCGAGGACGACCAACAGGAGCGACCCAGAGATCCCCGGGAGCACCATCGCGCTGACCGCGACCGCGCCGGCGACAAAGACGAGCGGGAGGGGGTTCCCGAGCGACGTCGCGGCCGCCCCGGAGGCGAGGAAGGCGAGCGTAAAGCCCGCCAGCGCGGCCGCCTTCCGGCGCGGCGTGTCGAGCGCGACGTCGCCGAGCAAGACCGCCGCCGACGCCGCGATCAGCCCGAAGAAGAACCCGTAGGTGGCGACCGGGCGCGTCACGAGCAGGTAGTCGACGCCGCTCAACACGACCACGACCGCGGTGGCGATACCGGCACCGAGGACCAGCAGGAACGCGCCGTCGACTTCCCGAAATGCGGCGCGCGCGTCGGGGAGGTTCGCGGGACGCACGCCGGCGAGCACGCGTCGGATGCGGTCCGGATCGACCGCGGTGACCGCCGCGATCAGCCGCTCGTAGATCCCGACGATCAGCGCGATGGTGCCCCCGGAGACGCCGGGAACGGCGTCGGCACTGCCCATTGCGACCCCCTTCAGGTACAGCACCGCCCAGTCGCGGCGGTCACTCATGGACTCTCACGGTTTCGTGGGACACGGTCGGACGACGAGATAATCGCACAGAACAGGCGACATGTGATAAAACGAGCGAACCGTGACCTCGGCACTACGCGTTCGCGAGAGCGGGATCGGGAGACGCGCCGACGGAGAGCGTCTCGGCCGGAGCCACCACGCTCGTCGTGTTCGTGTCGTCGCCGGTGTCCCCAGTGCCATCGCCCGATCCGTCGGTGGTGTCGCTTCCGTCGCTTCCGTCGCCACCGTCGCTTCCGCCGCCGAGCGTCGTCTCTTCGAGTTCGACCGTGGCGGCCGCATCATCTGCGCCGACGACCTGCCCTTCGGTCACGTTCACCGTGCCCGTGAGCACGCTCGCGGTGCCGTTGTCGATCGAGAGGCCGGTCGAGAGCTGATACGGGCCGGTCGCGCGAACGCTCGTGTTCGTGTAGCCGTTCTCGGGGCCGAACTCGTCGTAGCCCGTCGTCGAGTACGGCACCGTCAGCTCGAAGTTCCCGCTGTCGTCGGCGGTCGCGTACTGCGTGTACGTGAACGTCCGCCCGGAAGGTTTCTCCATCTCGACGGTCGCCGTGACCTCCTGGCCGGGTTCTGCGCCCGAGCCTTCGATCGTCGCGCCGGGGACGCGTTCGAACGTCTTCACCCAGTCGTCTTGGAACGCCCGCAGCGCGTTCTCGCCGAGGGCGCTCTGAACGTTGATGCCGAGCTGCTGGAGGACGCTCACCTGCAGCGCCGAGGGCGACTGCCCCTGCGACTGGCTGGCGTGCACGAGCCGATGATGCTCTAAGGCCTCGACGCGCTCGGACGGGAGGCCGCCGACGCCGCCCACTTGGGCGCTGCCGTCCTCCTCGACGAACGCGCGCGCCTCCTCCATCGTGTCGAACTGCCGGACCACGGCGCTCGTGTTTTGCGGCGCGACGGCGACGTCGATCCGGTCGCCGTTCGCGGTCTGGGCGGCCTGCTGGTTCCAGTCGACGACGACCGGCCGCGGCTCGACCGCACTGCCGTGGTGTTCGTACAAGCGGATCATCTGGCTCTCGTGGTAGCGCTGAGTGTTCACCTGCATCAGCGTCCGGAACCCGCCCTGCTCGGTCTGCTGGTAGAGGACGCGGTTGAAGTCGCTCGTCGTCTCGTTGCCCTCGTAGAAGGTGACCGGGGCGTTGAACTTGGAGTTCGGCGACGCCATCTGCCGGTCGACCATCACGTAGCGGGTGTGCTCGCCCTCGGTGCTCTGACTCGCGAGCACCTCGCGGGCCTCTTCCTCACTTGGTGCGAGGAGGTAGTTCGCCGCCGCGTCGGCGTTCTGCTGGAACGGATTGGCGTTCGGGATGCGCTCTGCGCGCGTGGTGATCCAGTGGCCGTAGTCCCACCACGACTGCACGCCGTACGCCCCGTCGGGGTACTCGAAGTCGCCGTCTTCGGGCCGCTCGTAGGTGCCGTAGTACTCCATCGCGTTGTCCGCGCCTTCGAGTTCGCCCGGCGTGGGCGTCTCGTCGTTCATCCACTGGAGGCTCCCGTCCCACTGCGTGACGCTGCCGGGCCCGGTGGAGTTGCCCGCGGTCCAGACCGGGGTGGCGACGCCGACGAGCGGCACGACGAGGATCGCGATCACCGCGAGCGCGGTCATCACCTGCCACCCCTCGATGTCGCGGAGCGCCGCGAGCGAGGTGAGATCGATCGCGTCGAGCGTGACCTGCAGGAAGTACGCCGCACCGACCGCGACGATGACGGCGAGGTAGTAGTTGAAGCGGGTCTGCGTGAACGCCGCGCTCCCGATGAACGCCGCCCACACGACGAAATATAGCTCTTCGGCGTCGTACTCGACGAGGAACGTCGCGCCGACCAGCAGGGCGGCGGCGAGCGCGAGGCCGACCACCTGCCAGCTCACGCCGACGACGCCGCCGATGGTGTCGTACAGTTGGGGGACCGCGTAGACGGAGCCGACGACCGCGAGCGCGGCCGGGATGTAGAGCGTGTGGTTGGTGTCCTCAGAGCGGTAGAGGGGCCGGGCGATTATGTAGAGAACGGCAGCGAGCGCGAGGAAAAAGGCGAGGCCGTACTGGGAGAGAACGAAGTTCGCGAAGGAAGCGTTCTGGAGCGGGGGTTGGCCCTCGCCGATGGTGCGGAAGGTGGCGCGGGCGCTGAAGCCGACGAAGTTGAGGAGGCTATTGGTTATCGTCGACCAAAGAGAAGGAATTGCGACCCAGACGACGGCGGCGGAGACAGCAATAAGTCCACCGACCGCGAGCGGGTAGGTCACGGTGTCAAGGTCGCGCGATTCCCACTGGCGGGCGAGCCACGCGAGGAACACTGCGCCGACAGCGACGCCGAGAGGGAGAACGACTTGGAGAAGCGAATATCCGCCTGGAACGAACCCGAAGTTGTCCAAGGGAATCACTTGCATCAACCCGGTAACACCCATCGCGATCGCCCCGGTGAACGCGATCGGTTCCGGGCTCTTCCCGTGGTAGGTGTCACTGGTGATCTTGATCGCGAGATACACGCCCGTGAAACCGACCATGAGAACGGCCGGTTGCCACGTCCAGATGTAGAGGCCAAGTGCGAGGCCAGCCGCAGCGGCATACTTCATTGGCCGCCGAAGTGCATCCCAGTCGCGATCGACGAAGAGTTCCCAGACCGGTGCCTCCCGCTCGGCGACCGAGAATGCGACGAGGAACGCAAACACCGCGATACTCTGGAAGAGAACCTCGACTGCACTGTGGTCCGGGAACCCGACGAGCGAGTAGCTGAAGAAGGTGCCGGGAAGGAGTGCAAGGGTACCCGCGCCAGTGAGCGCCGCGAACCGGCCGACGAAGCGCCGCGCTATGAGATACGTGGGGATCGCCACGAGCGCGCCGACGATGGGGGACATCACGAGCATGACCTCTTCGGGGCCGCCCATTATCGGCTGGGCGATGAAGATCCCGACGGCCATGATGTGATCCCAGAGCGTTCCGAACTGTCCCGCCTCATTGCCGAATGGGAAGCCCGTCCACGGATCAAACGTGATCGTACTCGGCCAGTTTTCAAGGAGGTAGTTCGTCTCCCGAAGGTGATACCACGGATCGTTCCCACGGAAGTACACTTCGCCGTCAACGACGAAGCTACCGTACGACTGGACCCGCGTCCAGAGCATGAAGGCCAACACACCGAGGAGGACTGGCACGTGATACCACCGTTTGAGCATTTCGAGGACGGAAGAACCCGATCCGTCTGGTGGCTCGTTCGACTGACTCATTACGTGAAGACGACTGTCAAAACGCGCATAAGGCTTGTCATCTCTGTCCTAGTATATGCTTGTAGCTCCTGCATTCCCGAAGAGTCAAAGTACGGTCGTGTGTGTCCCTCCGTATGGATCTCAAACGGAAGCTCATCACGTCGCTTCCACCTTCGGTCAAGCGGGGGCTTGCGGTTCCGTATGACTATTATCAAACCTCAAAGGCAAATAGACAGTTTGGGAGTAAATCGCTCCCCTCGGGTCACCGCGCGGAATCCGCTCCAGATCACATCGTCTGTATCGTCGTCGATGCGTTGCGAGCTGACCACGTCAACGCAGAGCTGACTCCGTATCTATCCAGTCTGAACGGAACAACAGCGGTCTCCCCCGGAACGTGGACGTTCCCGGCCGTCTCCTCTCTTCTTTCAGGACAGTATCCTCACGAGCACGGGGCAATGCGACAAACGGACGATCTCGACGATACGGACGGCATCCGACTTCCACCGCGCATGGACGAGGAGCAAATCACCATCACAGAAGCCCTCGCAGGTGCCGGGTACGAAACGTACGGTGGGTTCGGTCACGACACGCCGTTCGTCGCACTGTCCGGGCGATTCCAGACACACAAACTGTATCACACGATCACTGCCGATGCCGCCGAGATACTCGACGACTATCTCACTTGGGTGGAGGGGCGAGAACAGACATTCGCGTTTCTCCACTTAGCGGATCCACACGCACCCGTTACCCCACCGGAAAAATACAAGCACAGACACGAGGTCGACGACTCGATAGATGACCTGGAGAACTGGCGATTTCAGACGGATCTCGATTGTGATCGGAGATGTCAGGACTATCGGGAGCACCGGCGTCGACTGTACCGGGCCTCCGTCGACTACGTGGATGAGGCTCTCGAATCGTTTGAAACCCAGGTGAACGAACGCCTCGACGATCCGCTGCTCGTCATCACGTCAGATCACGGTGAGGCCCACTGGGAGCACCTCGAATTCGATCTCGAACACTTCGGCGGATCCGGCTGCGTCGATCACGGCGGTGCTCCCTACGAAGAGGTGGCACGCGTCCCGCTACTCACGAACGCCGACTGGCCGATGAATGGCAGTACGTCGTTGATCGATCTCCCTGTCACGTTCGCGGACGTGACCGGGAGCGACTTCCCAGAATCGTCCGGTCGATCGTTGTGTGAGGAACACTCTGATGATCGAACTGTCCTCATTGAGGGGAGCCTCAGCGGACACGAAAAGAAAGCGATCTACTATCGCGACTACAAGCTGCTCGTTTCCAAGGGTCACGAGGTCAAGGTAGGATACACACTTCCCGAAGAGGAAACTGCCGAACTGCCTGACGATATTTATCACATACTGTGTGAGAACCTTCCACCGTGGCCCGATGAAAACGACTCTGAAACCGAAGTCTCGAGTGTTGTTGAAGGTCGGCTGGAGGAACTAGGATACAAGTAGTCACTCCATTCAGACCACTTTGATTAATCTGTGAGCCGAACGTGTGTACCACGTACGACAGTGGAGATCTGCTTAGAACGGACCAAACAGCTCGTGAAGACGCGAGCGAACGGTTCGTGATGACGCTTCCCACGTGTATTGCTCTTCGGTGAGCAGGCGAGCAGCGTTCCCGAGTCTCTTTCGGCGGTCGGTATCTGTTCCGAGCTCTTCTATCTCGTCTGCAGTCGTCTCTCTCTCTGCGACCACAACGTGTTCGTGATCACGTACCTCGATCCCGCGGACACCGAACGGCGTGGAGATCACCGGCAAACTCCGTGCGAAATACTCGATGAGTTTGATGTTGGTTCCACCACCGGACACCATCGGATTCAGTGCGACATCGGCCGCATCGAAGTGCGACTCGAAATCTTCCTCGACGTATCCGGTCGTCGTGACGTTTTGCGGGAGATGACGGTCATCGAGAGCGCTACCGACATCGCCGAGGATCAGAAACTCGAAATCCGCGTCTCTCTCGGTCATGTTTCGAGCGATGTCGACGACCGCTTCAGCGGCCTCGACGTTCGGGCGGTAGTTACTCCCCATAAACAGTGAGACGGTGGCGTCGTCGGCGATGTCGTATTTGCGTCGGACTCGACGTGCACCGTCGGAATCCGGACGGTGTTCTCGAACGTCGTCTTCGTACGCCCCGTTCGGGGCGACGATCATCGGTCCGCCGGGATCGTACCGGTCGCGATACACGTCGGCGTCTCTGTTGCCCGTGCAGATCACCGCGTCGGTTTCTTCGACTGCGCGTCGCTCCAATGTGTCGACGCGTTTTGCTACTCGATCGGCACACATCGGCTGATCGATGTCGCCAAACCGTTCAGTCTCGACGTTGTGACTTGAGTACACGACTGGGGCGTCCGGTTTCGCGTGATCGAGCACGTACGGCAACTGCCACGGTTCGCGCACGACGACGACATCGGCGTCGTTGAGTATAGTGTCTAGACCGTCGCTCGCTAAACGGAGTGAGGTGCTGGCAAAGAGATTCGGATAGCCGAGCAGCATCGGCGCTTTCGGAAATTCGTGAATCGGGTGGAGATGACGTCTCTCCTCGTACCCATCCGCGATCGTGACGTGCCGACGGAGATCGAGCGACCGGTACATCGCTGGCGTCCCGCCCTGACAGTACCGGATGACGGAGTCGCTAAGTTCCGGGAACTCCTTCATCAGTCCATGTGTGCGATGATCGCCCCCCATTCTGGGAGGGTACGTGACGTAGGGGACGACTTGCGCGGCGTTCATATGTATCAACCAGTACTATTCCAATAACGTCTCCACACTTTTACTGCGTCATCTTTTCCAGGTGGAATATTTGTGAGCATCCTGAACAGAGGTGCTAAATCACCATCAAACGCAAATTCTGGTGGATTTTGATGAAGCCGGTACGTGTAAATTGCTGCTCGTCTCCACCGTGATAGTTCTATTCGACTATTATCAAACAACGAATAGAATATCCCCGGTGTAGAGCTATCATACCCCTGAATCACATCGTCAAATTCTTTGGATATCTGGTCATACGTTTGAGACTTTTGTTCATCATATACTCTAAATCCGGCTAATATATCTGGAACATGTCTGAATGAGAATTTTTGTGAGAGTCGTAGCCAGTACTCGTGATCAAGACAGTAGTGCAAATCAACCCTGAGTTTTTCTTGCTCAATAACTTCTCGCCGAAAAAACGAGGCTGCTTGTGCGAGTAGTATCCTATACGACAATTTTGATGCATCGAACTTAGGGCGCGCATCCACAGACGTGATTGTAGAGGCTTTATCAATAAGAACCTCGTCCCCATATATAACATCTTCATTATGTGTGTGGAAATAATCAACGACACGTTCGAACACTTTCGTATCAAAATAAACATCATCTGAATTCAACCAAGCGATAATATCGCCGTTTGCTCGGCTAAAGCCTTTATTTATCGCATCACACTGACCTTCATCAGATTCTGATACCCACTGCAAATTGTATTCACTCTCGTACTTTCGAAGTATATCTTGGGTCCCATCATTTGAGCCACCATCAATCACGAGATGTTCAATATTCTTGTAAGTTTGATTTTGAACGGATTGTAGTGTGTCCTCTATATACTCTGATTGGTTGTATGAGGGCGTAACGATTGAAACGAGTGGGCGATCCATATCAGAGAGAACGACAACTGATGTGATAAGATTTGTTGAAGAGAGTGTATAGCCAGAATAAAAAACGCGCTATCTGCCCAGAATAGTCTTAATTATTCATCTAGACATCTGATCTCTGATCCAGGTACCAATCAACAACACTTCTGATTCCTTCTCTAAGTTCAATTTTTGGTTCCCAGTCAAGATTTTTATTTGCTCTTGATATATCCAAACACCGGCGCGGTTGACCATCTGGTTTGGAACGATCCCATATGATTTCACCTTCATATTCTGTCACTTCAACGATTGTTCTTATTAACTCTTTGATAGATATTTCATGCCCAGATCCGAGGTTCATTGGTTCTGGTGAGTTGTAATCTTCCATTGCATCAACAATACCACGAGCTGCATCAGTTACGTACAGGAACTCTCGTGTCGGCTCCCCAGTACCCCACGCAGTGATTGAATCATTTCCCTGCTTTTTCGCATCTATACACTTTTTAATGATTGCCGGAATAACATGTGATGTTTTAGGATCGAAATCATCTCGAGGGCCATAAAGATTGACTGGAAGTAAGTGGATTGAGTTAAACCCATACTGTCTCCGATATGCACGTCCTTGGGTAAGAAGCGCCTTCTTGGCGATTCCGTAGGGAGCGTTTGTTTCTTCGGGGTATCCATCCCACAGATCTTCCTCAGAGAATGGAACGGGGGTATGCTTCGGGTATGAGCAGATTGTTCCAAGTGTGACAAATTTTTTAATATCGTATCTCCGAGCTTGTTCAATAAGTTCAATGCCCATGATCGCATTATCATAAAAGAATTCTCCTGGCCGTTCACGATTTGCGCCTATTCCACCAACAGTTGCCGCGGCATGAATGACTCCATCTGGCTCGATATCCTCGTACAGCTGTTTTATCGCACCTGGATTCCGAAGATCATACTCTGAGCTACGGGGAACAAAAACCTCTTCATACCCTCTGGACTGGAGTTCCTCAGTAAGGTGCGAACCGAGAAAACCAGCACCACCCGTAACAACAATTGAATCGTTTGTGTCTATCATTTAAGCTTATAATAAGGGAATATGGGCTTGTACTTTAATTATTTGTAACCGAGCGCCTCCAACTGCTCTTCAATCTCAGATGATGAGATTGTACTACTGGATTGTTTCGACTCATCTATACTTTTTTTGTTGATCTCTCTCCGATCGTGATTGTTCTCTACGACTAACCACGGCACTTTGCACAACTCAATTGTTTTTGGATTCTTATAATGTTCATACAGCTTTCCTAAAAAGGGATATGGATCTTCACCAAACATTTCGCCATGATCTGAGCTAATCACCACTTTTCCGGATACGTCTTCTAATAGGTCAGTTACTTCAGACAACACGATCTGAAGAGTTTCGCGGTATGCTAGATGTGCTCTTTTTTCATCTATTTTTCCATCTGCAACTAGTTCCATGATCCTCATATCAGTTGATTGGTTAGAATTCGGATCAGTTCCTCCAATTTGATGCTGACTCCGCAAATCGTCTGCAATAGGACCTAATGGGGGATCATGTGGCTGCATGTAGTGCACGATAATCCGTTTGTGGGGATACATCTGATGAGCTTTTTTCGCAAATTTAGTCACCGTTTCTGGCTTAACACATTGATATTCGAAATCCCAATCAGAGATCGGTTCAGTTATAATATCATGAAAAACCGACTTGTCAAGAATACTCACATGTGGGTTTGCCGTGACATATACCGTATCTGCAAACTCATTTCCGAGAAAATTTTCACGAATGAATTCGTTACTGTCGACACCTTTTGAAATTCTCGACTGCAGATCACCTTCAATTGTATTAACCTCGGAAAAATCATCAAACCGACAAGCGTCTAACAAAATTAGTGTATCCCATTCTTCGTCCATGACATCTGTTCCAGATCCATATTTAAGATCAAAATACATGCTGTATAAATATTTAGTAAACCATACCGAGTTCCGGGTAGAGTTATTTGCTACCGCTGGCTTTGGATGATATTTATTAAGTATATGCTTTTTTGATTTTTGAAGTAATGCTAGGGTCCCTTCTTCATCGTAAATGGTTTTTAGTTTCTTGAATTTATCCTCCATGTGAGTCATTTCCAATCAACCCGTCCATACCACGCTTCGTGATTGTTTGCGTACCATTCTATCGTTTTCTTTGCCCCATCTTTCCAAGATATTTCAGGCTCCCAGCCGGTTTCTTTGTTCAACTTCTCATATCCGACTAGCAACTCTTCAACATCACTATCTCCAGGGCGATAGCGATCATCACGCTGTACGATTTTCGGATCATCCCAGTACCCCTCTTTTTTCCCAACTTCTAGCAGCAGACTAGCCCACTCCTGCATAGATATATTTTCCCCATAGCCATATACGTATTCTTCACCTGGGCTTCCTTCTAATGCCACATGCATATGACCACGAACGCCGTCTGATACGTAGCACATGTCACGTTTGGGGCTTAGATTCCCTAGTTCAACAATATCTCGTTCCAAGGCTTGCGTAATAATTGTCCCGGTAATATATCTCGGATTTTGTCTCGGGCCATAATTATTGAACATCCGAGTCGTGACTCCTGGGAGACCGTACGCATCGTGATAATTCATTGTGAGGAAATCGGCCGCAAGTTTTGATGTCGCATAGACTGATGTCGGATTAACAGGCGATCTTTCACTAAGTAGTACACGGCCATCATCGTCAAAATCGTGCTTTGTCGCCATTTGATCATCAATGTTGCCATACTCTTCTGATGTTCCAGCCGTGTCGAATTTCGAAATATCTAGATCGAGATCGATAACAGTTTGAAGGAGATTGAGTGTTCCAACAACGTTCGTATCAATTGTTTCGTAAGGCCGATCCCACGATTCACCAACGTGAGCTTGTGCAGCAAGATGAAATATGATTGTATCCGAATATTCTTTCAACGGCCGCATTGCCTGCTCGATAGAGTGTTTATCACGGAGATCTCCTCTGTGGACAGTTATATCATCGCGGAGGTGTCGAATATTGCGCAATTCTCCACTTGAAGTGGCGCGTACGAACACGCGAACGTCCGCTCCAAATTTGACTAGTTGTTCGGTGAGATGTGAGCCGACGAAGCCGTCAGCTCCGGTCACGAATACAGGACGATTCTCAAATTCCGATGCAAGGTTCATAACTGGTTTAGCGTTGGACTCACAAATAAACGTGTATCATTCGGTCTGGTACTATGATATACAAACTACAATCTATGCTGTACCTGTGAATTCTTGCCTGCTTGCATGCCACCAATTGAGAATCGAATTGTTGAAGCTTATTACATTCTACATCGTCTAGCAGAGTATGGACATTGATAACGTCGTGATATATGTTGCTGATGCTGTAAGATACGATACTGCGGTAGAACAAGACATCAGTGAGATTGGTGCTGTCTACAAGACGATCGCTTCTTCACTACATACGCCTACCTCTTTCGCTTCGATTGTGTCTGGACTGTACCCCCCATCCCACGGAGTTGAAGGATTCCAGCATCAACTTTGTCCTGATACACAGACACTTCTTAACTTGCCTAAAACAGACTGTGCGATATCGCCGTCAATGGAGCACCATCCTGTTACAGATGTTTTGCGGAACCCACCGAGTAAAGATCTTGAGAGAATTAATAGCCCGTATGTCTATTTAATTCGAGATCCTGCTGGCCATGCCCCGTACAACCAGTTTGACTGGGAGGAATTTACTCGACAACAGACTTCCGAGGAATACTTTGATTCGGTATCCTCCATTCAGCAGATGCGCGAAGATTATCAAAATGCAGTTAGTGGCTCAATCGATCGATTTCAGAACCTCATTCAGCAAGCGAAAGATTATAATGTGACTGATAACACACTATTTGTTTATTTAGGAGACCACGGCGAGCGTGTTGGAGAATATGGATACGTGGGACACAATCACTTAGCCCGGCCAGAGAGTGTGTATGTGCCAACACTATTCTACCACAAGGATATCGACCCTGGTAGACGGGATGGGTGTATTCGCCATATCGATATTGCGCCAACAGTCTGTGAGCTACTAGGAATACAGACGAAAAAGATGGACGGGGATTCTATTAAGATAGGTGAGGAAGTTTATCGTCCAGGATATAATCAGTATGAATCCGTATTTTATTCGAGCACTCGCTTAGACTCTCGAAGAATGATTCAGAGCTATTGGGATCATGATGGCGGATTCGTGAAGACAAAGGGCGGATATTTAAAAGCTCTAATAATCTATGGATATCTTCGTTGGAATATGAGCCCGAATAGATTCATCGGTGGTGACGGGTTCCGATCAACGTTCAGTGAATTTTCACCGGGGATGAAAAAGTATGGTAACCCTTCAATTTCACTAGATGAATGTGAGAAAATATTCGAACAATTTCAAAAAAGACAGAACACGGGAGAAGAGAAGGTAGATCAAGAAACAGTTGATCAGCTAGAATCCCTCGGTTATATGTAAAAATCTTGGTTGTGTACTTAGGAACACTGTTGAATCAATGCCGACGAGTAGCTCAGACTCTGTCGCTATATGGACAGTGTATCTAAACACCGCTCTGGAATAGCGTAATCTAAAAGATACTGGAATAGTCAGATAGAATATGAACATCTCTGTAATCATCACGTCTCACAATGAAGCCAAATACATATCTGACGCAATCGAAAGTGTACTCAATCAAAATAAAGAGCCAGACGAGATAATACTTGTTGATGCGGGATCCACAGATGGTACTCGTTCAATTATCGACTCCTATGAACAAAAGTACCAACACGCGAAATCAGTGTACATTCCCGCTAGCATTAATATTCCAGAGATGCGCAACATTGCTCTGGAAAACGTCAACTGTGATCTTGTGACTTTTCTTGATGGTGACGATCGTTTTAGACCAAATAAATTAAAAATAGAGCACCAGAAATACATTAAAAACCCTGATGTGGGAATTGTTTACTCTAACATTAGAAATATAGATTCAGGTGGGAATAGTAAAGATATATGGTTTAACAATTCGCAACCACCAACAGGGAAAATCTTGGCAGAGAACGCCAGCCGTGACTGGCCAACTAGATCACTCTATCGGAATGAATTAATATCCACCAATATAATACGTAAGATTGGTATGTATGACGAAAATTTGACCGTATATGAAGACTGGGACCTAAAAATTCGAGCAGCAGCAGAAACAAAAGTGGATTATTGCCAAGAGGTACTCACAGAGTATCGACACCATAGGGATAGTATCTCAAACCGACTCAATAACGAGGAGAAGTACAACGCTAGTCAGTATATATATAATAAAAACAAACCACTTATAATTGACAATTTGTCAAGTAAAAGAGCAATGAAAACCTTACAGTCGATGGAAGAGTATATCATCGAATATTCTGTTCGAATGAACCGAGAAGAAAGAAACTACATTTCAATGCTTCTCGATTATTATTCGTGGCTACATAAAAGCGAAGAAAACAAATATAATATAGGATGTCATGCCAGTTTGCTACTACCGAACTATATAAAATCTATATATCATAAGATTAGTGGTTAAGTTAGAGGATGATGCGAACGAGTTCTGCGGATCTGTAGCAGAATTCGACCGCCCCTCCGTATTGCGTGGACTAATTTATCGTTTGTGGAGCGAGATCGAAATTCGCGATGGGCGATTGAATTGGGAATACGTAACTGTTTCCACCAGCGCCGTGACCGGACGAACCCACTGCGCTTCCGCTTGAGCGTTGCGTTGACAGTCTCGGACTGACTTCGCTGCCCGTAGAGATCAGTGTCTAAGCGTGCGTTCCATGCCTTTTGAAGTGACGTGGATTCACGATGCTTAATCAGTGGCCGAATCTCGTATTGACGGGCAAGTCACCTGATTTTCTGGTCGTCGTAGCCTCTGTCTCCGAGCAGGAGATCGATAGTCTCGGGGTTGCGTTTGATCAACGACGGAGCGATCTGGCTATCGTGTTTTTGCGTCGTAGTTACATGTAGATCGAGATTCGCGTTTACCTTCGCATCGACCAGCAACGTCACTTTGAGCTGCTGAATCGTGATCTCGGCTCGTTTTGTGTAGTGTTTTGAGGCGTGGCTGTGATAGATTCCTGACGCGTCAACACCAACAACTCCACTCGTCGGAAGCAGCGTCGCTGAGAGAGTCAATATAACACGCTATACAGCTATATCAAGCCCGTTGAACGCCTTACAAAGTGTTGATGACGTAGGAATTCGGCTAACTCAGGAACACGACGGATACGTGGCATCTCGATTAATTCGTCAAGCAGCCCACGATGGGTCGTGTTCTTCCGAACTTTGAAACAGAGTGGAACAACATGTTGTGGGAGTGTAAAGCGGTGTTTTGAGGAGTATTGGGAGACCGCTCGGCGTGCCAGATGGATCGCCTTTTCAGTAAACCGGAGTAGCTGCGACTTCAAGAGGCCCTTCACCGCGTAGGATTACACGGTAAACATGTAAATCTATGAGGATTTCGACAGAGCCAGTAACTACTTTATAATTCACTTTGTCCATCCTAATCGACAGTTAGCCCACTCATATCAATAGTTTATTAACTTCTCCAAATTAGCTGCAGATAAGATGGTAGAGATTAGTGTTATTGTGGTCACTCTCCGACCAAAGTCAGAGATAGATTGTATACCGATATTTAATAAAAGTAATTTTGACGATTACGAGATAGTTATTCGTCGTGATGACGGGATCTCCAAAGCTCGAAATAAGGGAGTTGAAGAGGCAACAGCTGATAAATTAGTTTTTATTGATGATGATGCGAAGCCAACTGTCGAATACTTATCTATAGTTTCGTCAGCTCTGGAACAACATCCGATAATAGCAGGGAAGGTAGTGAACCCGCAAGATGATATCTTCTCGTCCTATGGTGCGGACTATGATCAAGGAGAAGAATCAAAGTACACTACTTCAATTGTGGGCGCCAATATGGCTTTTCGTCGAGAGGTTTTTAATAATGTTGGATATTTTGATGAGAATTTCCAATGGGGGCATGAAGAGACTGAATTTGCTGAACGTACGTTGTACGAATATCCGATTATATATGAACCAGATCTTGTGGTTTACCACACATTTGTAGATTCTATAAGAGAATTCTGGAAAAAACGATACCAACTCGGAATATCTGATATATATTGGTTCGAAAAAAAAGAATTATCACCATCAAACCAGAGTTTGATGATTGTAAATAGTTTAATTACACCCTCACAATACATTCATGAAGAATTGTCGATTAAAGGAACATTTGTGAAATCAATTGGAAATCTAGCTAGAAATTATGGTCGAATAAAACAATTTCTAACAGTAAATATATTCGATAGCGATTGATTTCCGGATTTCTTGCTCTGATAATATAAAATTCTGCTATATCCCTAGCGTGCGTGAAGAGCACATCATGGAGTTTGCATTGGTTTTTGTCCAATAGAGACGAGTGTGAAGCAGGCGGTTTGTATCGGGATCGACTTGCAGTACCCATCCGATGACACAACAACAGTCGGACGCCCTCTGAACGGAGTGTGTCCCGAAGGGGTGGTCATCATGACTTATCACCGGCGAGACTCTCGATTTTCTCAGTGTTACGAAGGGCGCTCTACTGCCAGTTTGGGTTCGGGAGGCTAGTGTGCCGAGCAGTAAATATCGAGGAATAGAACGATTGACTCTCGATGGTTAGACAAAACCCATTCGTTTTCAATGATGCGCTTCGATACGATCTGAGGCTAGAGATGGTTTGATTCGGCTGTGTTGAATCGCCATACTGAAGCGGGGTAGGCCGCTAAATCAAAGGAGTTGAAGCGGGAGACTTCAGTTGTTCATGACCCAAATCTCCCGCTTCATCGGGGAAGTTGCGCCGGTTGCTCGAAGAGTTACTGTCGACTATGTACTTGTTTCCCTTCATTGTCTGCGGATTTACCTCGATTCATCATACTGCATGACGATCGACCCGCTCAAAGAGATGCCACAAATAACCGGAGAGACCGGCCTCAATCCGGCCGATCTCTCCGCGCTGTCAACGTTGTGTAAGGTGTTCGACCGATCAGTATGAGCGTGTGTCGAGTGCTGCTGCGCCAGTCGGCGCAGCTGCACGAAACCGTCCTTGACGTTCACTTCTCAAGAATCGAGAAGGAAGCGACCCAAACCTTACTGAACAGATCGACCGCCGGAAAGCAGGCGATCTGAGGACTCTTGCGGCCGATGAAGGCTATGACAAGCAATCGCTTCGGTAAGGATTACGCGACCTCGGGATCAGACCGCTGATTAAACACCGTATCTTCGCTTCGTACGACCACGCACATAACGCTAGAATCGACGATATCCGCTACAGTCAGCGCTCTATGACCGAAACCGCGAACTCGGCTGTGAAGCGCTCGCTTGGCTTCGCCGTGCGAACGCAGATGTGGTTCCGTGAGTCCCGATAAATCGCTCTGATATGTATTGTATCTAACATCAATCACTTCGTCAAACAGTGAATCTCCACGCCCTACAACGATTCAACACAGCCTCTATGGGTGTGTATTCAAGAAGCGGCCAAGGACCGCGAAGAGCAGATTGAGTAGCTCACCGAAACGGAGCTGGCGAAACAATACAAGGCGACTGACCTCGAGTACACCGACGGGATAAAGTGATCCTCTCCCTCTAGGCGAGGGATGAACTTCAGACACTTTACCAGGCTATCACCGAGCACAAAACGACCCGCGACAAGTACATGACGCTCTTGCTGTTGAATGAAAGCCTGAGTCGCCTTTCTCGCGGGAGCTTCGACCCCGACGAGTTCCGAGAATTTCGACGTGCCGGATCGCGACGATGCCGGGTACGCATACGGTAAGCAACAGGCGTCAGACATAGCGTACGTCGCGACAAAGTACCGCGAGCTGTGGGAGGACATCCCGGCCGAGCTCCTCGTCGAGGAGGACGACCGAGGTGTTCCCTCATCTCGCGGCGCTCGGCTTCACGGCGTATGCCGAAGACTATTCGGGGTTCGACGATCTGAAGGTACACCGTATCTCTTCGCCCTCGCGAAGGCCGAAATGTCCCTCGCGAAACCGCTCGTCGGATTCTACACCACACTTTCACGGGTGGCGTATCTTCGCCGAGAAGTACCTCGATGTTACTCTCGACCAGTTCTAGCCATTATCCGCCCGCCTGAGGCGTCCGATTCCCCGCTTGACCCCTTTGCCGAGCCGTCCGGTGTTCCAGCGGTCGACAAGGAGCTCTGTAAAAACAGCTGTCGCTCAACGAGGATTACTTAGAAGCGCATCAGGCTATCCGCGAAGAGTACGCCGACCGGGTCGGGTTGGAACGTCCCGACGCCCCGCTCTACCTCGACGACCACGCCGGGACGTTTGCTCAGGCGATAGGTGAGGCAGGTGTCGAGCAGTATTGACGGTGCCGACAGTTTCGTTCTAACGCTGTTATCTCAGGACGAGGTGGCTGGAGATTTGGTCGGTAGTCTGCCGGTTCGCATGGCGTAACCGGAGTTGCACGTCCTCGGGGGCGACCGCGACGCCGAGCCCGTTCGGGTGGTCGACGACACCGTCAACACCGACGCCGTCCGCGAGGGCGTCCGGTGCTCGGATCACGCGAAGGACTTTTTGGAGGTATCTTGCATTATTGAACGCAAGACTGCGTCGGGGTAGGGTCGACAACCTCACGGTTTCACGGCGTCAAAGACTGGTACTTAAACTCAGAGAATGCAGTAGCTGCCGCTAGCGATGGTCATCAAAAGGTCAAAACTATGGTATCTTACTCCCTCGATCAGGTGACGACGGCGATTCCTCTCTCGAATAAGTCCGGAGAAGAGGAGCAGGCGGCGGGCCCTAACTCCCAACCTATGTCAGGTTATGGATGATGCACTTCCGTGTGAGCTCCCGGAGCTGGCACGGCCAGTTCCGGGAGCAGAGCTTCTCGCCGTCGTCTTCATTCAACTGCAAGAAGCCCGTTTCACTCATCCAGAGCTGGTTGTAATCCTCGTTCATCCGGGCATTGTGAGCCTTCTGCAATGGTCTTTGTTCCCTGTGCTTGATCAACGGTCGCGTTCAGTTGGAGCGACACTCCTCACGGAGGTCGCTCCACGAGTAATTCGCGTCAGCAGACAACACACGCATTTCTTCTGCGTTCCGGCAGAAGATCTGCATTCCAATGTGGCCGTCCCACGCCTTCTGATTCGTGTAATGAACGTCCTTGATCGCCAGCGAATTCACGTCGATCAAGATCGTCGTCTTCATCGAGTGGAACGAGTAATTTGCGCGGTCGCGGTAGTGGTAGCTGGTTTGATCGCGCTGGAAACCACTCGCGTCAATCGCAGCATCACCACCCCAGCCCGCCTGCTCCGCATTTCGGCGGAGCAGACGGCGGGGTTCACGTATTCGGTACTCGTTTTCTCGTCGACAAAACGAGCTGTAGTGCGGTGCTTCGGTAAGATCAAATACGGTGAGGACGCCGGGCATTTCGTTGAGGTAGTCTTCGGTCTCGCGAAGACTCTTTTCCAGTTCGACGTGGTACAGAATCAACGTGATCTGCACCCACTCGGCGTACCCGTCCATCCGGCGCGGCGGGTACGTCCGGATCCTCAACGTGCTGCTTGGCAAGATCTCGACACAACTGTGCCAGCCGTCTGAGCGATACCATATCGCCAGACGGCGTCCATTCCCCGGTTAGTTTGACAGAATCTCTCTGCGAGAGCGTCTGAAACTTCCGTTAATTGGGGGCAAAACAAGGCAACGTAGCCTGTACCCGTTCCCGAGACCATCTACTACTATGTGGCACTCATGAGGTAAAAGAAACAGAGGATAGTCTCGCTTTTGCCGAGGTGAATGATCCCGAGCGCGTGCTTGGCGAGACTGGCTGCAACTAGGCCTCCTCGAACACGAGGGCCTCATTCATGATCTCGTACGAACTGGGCGAATTCGGCCGAGCCTCGGTGATGCCACGTATTCCGTGCGGTTCCGGGGACAGGGGAGACCCGGCAAGAAGAAGAGTCAACTAAGATATCTGATGAACAGGGCCGTGAAGAAGCTAAAAACAGCGATGAAGGTCAGGACCAGCGGCCGCTGGAGGATTACCTGCTTTATCGAAGCGAACTTCTCCCTCGTCGAAACCTTCTCCTCGGACATTGATACTACCCCGACCAATGATGCTCACAGAATTATATCCGATGATTGGCCGTGGCGTACGACCTTCAGGATGACAAGACCGAACGAGTCCCGGCGTCCACCAAGGGGCCACGGCGACACGACCGGGGGTTGTCGTTTGGACGGGTCGTGACTGCAGTTCCCCGGGTGGTTTCGTCGGGCTGACGCTCTCGGGGACGGTCCGTTCCCCAGTCACCCGTGGCGATAGCGGACCATCGCAGCTACCCCCATCGGTCATAGACCCGCTATGTGTGACTCGATGGTTGGGAACAACTGGTACTCATTCAGGATACGGCGGCGGGCCTCGGCGACGGCGTCCAGCCGCTGCTCCCAGTCGTCGTTCTCAAGTATCTCCCGGAGTCGCTCGGGAGCGTTGTTCGCCTCGATGTCGATACGGATGAAGCTCTCCTCGGGGAGGTACTCCTCAAGGTTCGTGCACCCCCAGTAGATGGGGACGCTCCAGGCGAGCAGCGGGTCGACCACCTTCTCGCTGAAATAGTTTGGACCCTGGTAGTTCTCGACTGCGAGGGAGTACTTATACGAGGCACAGCCAGCCCATTTGTCGTCGAGCGGTCCTCGGTACGCGTCACATGTGAAGTCGCCTCTCCCGTACAGGTCGAGGATTCCCGGGTATGTGTCGACGAGCCTATCAAGGAACTTCATCCGGAGAATGTGGCCGTCCGTCGGGAAGTTGAACCGTGAGAGGGGCTTCCGTTCGTGCATCCTGTAGCCGATCTTCTGGAATCCCTCCCTGACGACCCGTTCAAGCGGATTCATGTCCCTGCCCTTGTCCGTGGTTATCCACGAGAGCCTGCGGGACTTCTCCGGTTGGGAGAGCCGGTCGAAGAAGTCGTAGTCGCGTTCCGTGCCCTTCCCGATGTGCCATAGCTGGGGTCGACGACTACGGCCTGCGGGGAACGAGCTCTCGGCGTCCAGTTTGTCCCAGTCCTCACATTGGGGGATGACGGGAGGCTCAAGGCAGTACAGTACGGTCGGGGCGTCCGGTACCTCTCGCGCACTATTCAACACCACATGATAGTCAGCAGCTGATGGGTCTTTGACGGCCTCGATACCGCCCCAGCGGCCGCTCCTGTCGGGTGTGAACCGCCTCAGGTCGTCGTGGAACTCCTCGATGCTTACGCCCCACCGTGTATCCGGATGGATAGCCACCGATCTCATTTGCAGTTCTTCCTCGTGATTGTGCGTGTTGGTTCTGAACGGACAGTGGCGGCAACGACGCCGGATGTCACCCAGTCGCCGAACAGGTCGTACACTGGCTCCGTCATGTCCTCGGAACCGCCAGATCTGGTCGGGGAACTGCACGCTCTAGAGACTCGAACGCACCCTCGACGGCGTACCGGCCACCGGCGGACTCGTGGAAACACACCTGGGTCCTTTCGATAATTGATAATTGAAAAAGACACACTTATTCCTTCCGTATCTTCTCGCAGAGCCACACGGATTGACCTCCGTGACCAACTGAGCCCGCACTCGGCTGAGCCAGTACGCTTCCCGTCACTCTCTGGACCACAGATGAGCCTGACCCCAAGGATGGTGGGATTACCGTCACGCGTTCCTCGATCGCTCGGTTGCCGGCTGGTACCACAGTACCTTAATCCGGAACGGCCTAACTCCGGATGGCGATTCATGCACGCCAGCGCCGGAGAGCGCCCGAGTGGAATAATTGGGAGAAACGGTCCGGCTCCGAGGCAAATTCGGCTGCTGGTAGAGCGGTCAACGAGAGCGCTCCGTCGAGCGATACCGAACCTTAATACCGACACGACATCTGAGATTATGCATGAATCTCTTCGCGCAGGCGGTCCGGGTATACAAGGAAGAGGGTCTATTTCCCCTGATGAGGAAGATATGGAATCACGGAGTCATCCGCTTGTCACGCGCTCTGGTCGTCAACCCAGTTGAATATTCGCTGACGAAGCGGGCTGTACGGAAGCGTATGGCCTCTGAGAACGGATTACAACAGATACTGGACACGGTCTTAGATGTCGAACCAGGATACGGGGACTACGTGTTGCATGCCCTGCAGCTACGGGAGGAGCTCGCCGAGTTGACGAGGGTAGTGGACGAGTACGACCCCGAAACCATCATGGAAATAGGTACGGCGAATGGAGGGGCCTTCTACGTCTGGTGCCGACATCTTGACACCGCATCGAAGTTCATAAGTATAGACCTGCCGGGCGGTCTGTTCACGGACGACGAGAGAAAGATCGGACTGTTCCAGAGCTTCTCACCCGGGAAGGAACTGCGCTTCATCAGGGCGGATTCCCATGACCAGTCGACGTATGATCGGGTCAGAGACGATATCCTGGACGACCAGGAGTCTATCGACTTCCTCTTCATAGACGGCGATCACAGTTACGAAGGCGTCAAGCAGGACTTCCAGATGTACGCAGACCTGATGGCCGACGACGGCATCGTCGCGTTCCACGATATCGTAACCCACCCAGACGACCCCGAGGCGGTCGAAGAGCGGCGCGACAGTACTGAGGTGGAAGACCGCCATCTGAAATGGACGGACACACATCCGGGTTGCGAGGTCGATCAGTTCTGGGCAGAGCTCAAAGGCGAGTATTCGACGGAAGAGTTCATCTCTCATCCGAACCAAACTTGGGGCGGTATCGGCGTTGTGTACCTCTGAGGCCTGGATTCCTCACGTCGCTGGGCGATTCTCGTAGCGTGGTGGGCCGGACCGAAGACGCCCTTTCATTGGTGGTGGACAGCAGGTGCAGCGGCAAACTCACGGCAGGTAGCCACGGAGACGTGCGATGTGGCTGTTCCCCTGCAACGGGCCCACTGATCCATCGGGCAGTCGAAGCTCCGGGTCTTTTTATACACAGGCCCCGACAGATCCGGTATGGCTTCGTATGACCCAGAGGAAGGCATCCTATATACCGCGTTGGGTCAGGAGTTCTTCGAGGAAGCTGTGGAGTCTGCGAACCGGCTCAGGGAGGTGGGAATCGATTACCCCATTGCCATCATCACGAACCAGGAACAGGAGGAAGACTGCTTCGACGAGGTGCTCCCCGTCGACAAGACAGTCAAGAACCGTCAGGACTGGCTGTCGGTGCGGCTCGAGAACCTGGACCGCACGCCGTTCGAGCGGACTGTGTATCTCGACACCGACACCTGGGTGGTCGACAAGGATGCCCTCTCCGACCTGTTTGAGCTACTGGAGCGGTTCGACGTGATAGCGCCCGACGAGACGGGCAGGAGGCTCGACATCTATCGGCCGGAGTCCGAGAGTACCCTGCCGGAGGTCCGAGCGCCCGATGCCTTCCCGATGCTCCACGCGGGAATATTCGGGTTCAAGCGTTCCGATACGACCGACGAGCTGCTGGAGAAGTGGGAGGAGATATTCGACAGACACCTGTCGGAGTGGGACGAGCTGGACAACGATCAGCCCGCGTTCCGGGAGGCGATCTACCAGACGAACGTGAATGTGGGACTGATATCCCCCGAGTACCGGTTCAGAATTCCCTTCCCACAGTATGTCGTCGGCGAGGTGAAGATCATCCACGGCCGAGCCCCCAACATACCGGAGATAGCGTCGAAGATCAACAGCGACACCGGGCGGCGAATATACCATCCGATTCACACGAACGAAGGCCTTCCTGAGGGGGGACCCGTTGCGGTCAGTCTTGATTCCGGACAGGTCGAACGCTCGTTCGCCGTCTTCAGACAGTCGATGCGGGAGGCCGGGGTACTGAGTACACTCGGATTCACTGCGCTGGGTGGGCCCGTGACCGGACGACGGAGAGCGATTGCGATAGGGCGGTCCCTCCGAGAGAAGGGCTTGGTGTCGACTTTGAGGTCGGGTGGGAGGGTCGCCCGCACGCAGGTGCGCGCTGCCATGAAGTCGTTACGTGAGGATGGGGTAGTCACCACGTCGAAGAAGGCGATAGGTACCCTCCTCGGGTGGGGTTGAACTGGACGACGCGATCCATTGCGGTATCGGTGGGCCGATCGGGGTCCGAGCCGGTGTGCTCTCGGCAGGGAGACACTGCAGCGGCGAGGGGTGACCGCAGGGTAGCTGACCGATCCACCGTTATGTAGTGCACGGCCGACAGTACACGGTCTTCGCTGCATCTCGCCCTGCTCGGACTCCTGGAGGATCAGTGGGACTGCGGTCGAACCAGCAGGTACTTAGCGTAGTGCTCTGAACTCATCCGACAACTCCTCGACACCCTGGTCGAGTGTGTACGCAGTCTCGAATCCCTCCTCTCGTATCTTATCGTCGCTGACGATGTAGGAAAGCTGGTTCAGCTGCTCGGCCTCTGTATATCCGATCTGGACACCCGGGAAATGACGCTCGATGGCATCGACGACATCCTGAAGTCGTCCGTTCTGTCCGACGACGTTGTACGCCTCACCGTCACCCAGTTCCATTCCGGCGAACAGCATCGACCGAACGGCATCCTGCACATGCAGATAGGGACGTTGCTGGTCTTCCGCTCCCTCGTACACGGTCAGTGGTTCGTCCATCGTGGCGAGCAATGCGAACTTGT
This sequence comes from Halorubrum sp. BV1, assembly GCF_000746205.1. Lineage (NCBI taxonomy): Archaea > Methanobacteriati > Methanobacteriota > Halobacteria > Halobacteriales > Haloferacaceae > Halorubrum > Halorubrum sp. BV1. The sequence goes on along the minus strand of NZ_JQKV01000001.1, from coordinate 768,116 downwards.
CCACGACAGTGTCGAAGCGCATCCCGGTCGCCCAACCGTACACGGTTCCGAGCCGGAGACCGGTCAGTCCCATGTCGCCATCATACAGCTCGAACATCTCTTGCTCCGCGGCCAACTTCGCTTCGCCGTACGGGGACTCGGGATCACAGTCGAACGCTTCGGTGATCTCCTCATGGGTACGTCCGTACACGGAGCAGGTCACGGCATTTACGAACTCCTCGACGCCGGCCTCTTGTGCGTCCTTGAACAAGGCCACCGCTGCCTCGTGGTTCACCTCCCACGTCTCTTCGGGGATATCGAACGTCTCAGATGCATTCGTGATCGCAGCCAGGTGGAACACGGTATCGACGCCCTCTAAGGCCTTCCTACGGTCATCCGCATCCCGGATGTCGCCGCGGACCATATCGTAATCCGCGTAGGATGGCAGATTCCAGAGTGAGTGGAACCGGGGCTGTCGGAAGTTATCCAGTATCCGTATATCTTCGCCCGAGTACGCCGGATGGTCTGGAATCTCACGGATGAGTCGTGAACCGATGTATCCCAGCCCGCCAGTGACGAGTATTGCCACACTAATGTCTCCCGGTTACCCCAATTTATACTTGTCGAGATTGGTCACAATGTGTTCCTGATCCTCTTCGGGGAGGTCCTCGAACCTGCGAACCGCCGCACAGTCCAACCCGGGGCACTTCATAACGCGGTGGCGTTCAAGCACGTTCCCGGCGACGATTGTTCTACACTCGGGGCAGGTGTCTGTGATGATCCTCATAGTTCGAGTGACGAGTTCCGGCCGATGACAAGGCGGTCACCCGCGGGTTGTTTGTCCTCGTTCGTCGTGACAGAGGCTTCACGGCCAATAAGGCTCTCGACGATCGTGCGGTCGGCGGTGATTGTGTTCTCGCCCATGGTGACAGTTGCTTCGATGTGGACGTTGTCGATGACGCAGTTATCACCGATGCTAGTATAGGGGCCAATGTACGCGCTCGACCTGATACGTGTGTTCTCCCCGATGGAGACAGGGCCCCGAACCACCGCGCCGTTCTCGACGGTCGTCCCCACACCGATCTCGACGCGGCCCATGAGGGAAGCGTCATCTTCTACTGTCCCTCGAATGTCTGACTCGATGTCGTCGAGAACTAGGCGATTCGCGTGCAGGACATCGCTAGGTTTCCCGGTGTCTTTCCACCAGCCGTGGACGACGGTCGACTGCACGTTCCGGCCGCCGTCGAGGAGCCCTTGGACCGCCTCGGTGATCTCGAGTTCCCCCCGCCAGGACGGCTCTAACGTTTCTATTTGCTCGAAGATCTCCGGCGTGAACACGTAGACACCGATGAGCGCGAGTTTCGACGGGGGGTTCTCGGGCTTCTCGACGAGCTCCGTGACGTCCCCGTTCTCGTCGCGTCCGACGACGCCGTATCGGGACGGTTCGTCGACCTCCTGCAGGCCTATGCCCGCAGCGTAGGTCTCTGGGTCCAAGTCCGCTACCAGGTCTCCAATACCTTCACGCATCATGTCGTCGCCGAGATAAACCACGAACGGGTCGTCGCCCACGAAGTCACGCGCACAGCCCACTGCGTGTGCCAGACCCAGCGGTTCCCCCTGAACAATGTACGTGATGTCGACGCCAAACTCTGAACCGTCCGCGAAGTACTCCTGGATCTCCGTCCGGCCCTTGTCTCCGAGGACGATTCCCACCTCGTTGATTCCGGCTTCGATGAGGTCATCGAGGGCGTATTCGAGGACCGGCTTGTTCGCGATCGGGACAAGCTGTTTGGGTCCTGTATGTGTGATCGGTCGCAACCGGGAGCCCGTTCCGCCAGATAGCAAGACACCTTTCATTATCTTGCTTCCAGTCTATCCACATGTAAAAGTGTTTTTCGGATTGAACGGGTCGCTGATCCATCGACCCCCTTTTCCCGGGGAACTGTCGGATTTCTATTTCACACCGTCTGCTGGCCCCTCATCTGTCCAGTCCGCCAGTCTGATATCCTCGAACTCCTCGACCATCCGTTCGAGCGCATCGCGCCACGTCGGCTGGCGCCGCCCGAGTTCCGACTCGACGGCCTCGACCGAGAGACAGACCCCCCAGGGGCGATCAGCCAGCCGGTCGACCGCCGCCATCGAGGACTCCGACAGGCGGTCCGCCCGCCCTGCTGCGGAATCCTGCTCGACCAGGTACCGGCCGAACTCGTGGGGGGTGGTACAGCCCCGATTCGAGGTGTGGAGGACGCCCTCGGCGGAGCACGCGACCAGAGCCAGCACCGTCCTAGCAGCATCCTCGGCGTACGTTGGGGTAATCTGCTGGTCGGTATACAGCGGCACCTGGCGGCCGGCACGGATGCGGTCTAGTATCCACCGTGGCAACCCCTCCACGGCCTCCCTAGTTCGATGGATTCCGAACAGAAACGAGAGCCGAGCGATTAGCGGCCCGGGGTGGTTCTCCTGGGTCCGGCGCTCCGCGGCGAGTTTCGTCCGACCGTATACCTGCATCGGCCCAGTCGGGGCGGACTCCGAGATCGGCAGTTCCAGACCGGCGCCGTACACGTAGTCCGTCGATATTTGGCAGAACCCGGCACCGGTCTCGGCGCACTGGGCCGCCAGGGCTGCTGCCCCATCGGCGTTGACCGCCCATGCGTGCTCCGGGTCCTGCTCGCAGCCGTCCACATCGGCGACTGCAACGCAGTTGATGACGTAGTCCGGGGCGGTCTCGTCGATCACCGCTTCAACCCGGTTGGGATCTGTCACATCGAGCTGGACCGACGCTGTCGCGGGTCCCTCGCCGATACGGTCGGCGGAATGGTACGCGCCAATCACTTCCCAGCTCCGCTCCGTGGCCGTGGCCACGAGGTTGCTCCCGAGAAGTCCACCCGCCCCGGTGACCATCACTCGCATGGCGTCCCCCCCGGGAGTTCCGGCGGACCGGTGAGTGGCATCACAGCAGATCTCCCGCTGACTCCAGCTCGTTGAGCGTCGGCAGCTCGCGGTCGTCGTCCGATAGTACCGGCTCCCCGTCGAGCGGCCAATCGATGGCCAGCCGGGGGTCGTTCCACCTGACGCCGCCCTCGTGGTCCGGTGCATACTCGTCGTCCAGCTTGTAGAGGACGGTCGATTCGTCTAGGGCGAGGAAGCCGTGCGCGAATCCGGGGGGGATGTACAGGGCGTCGTCGTTGTCCTCTGAGAGACGGACTGAGACGTGGTCGCCGAACGTGTCCGAGGACGCCCTGAGGTCGACGGCGACGTCGAATATCTCCCCGGAGACACACCGGACGAGTTTTGCCTGCGCGTACGGCGGTCGCTGGATGTGCAACCCCCGGAGAACGTTCTGTGCCGACCGTGAGACGAGCTCCAAGTGGAATTCCCCGTCGATTCCGGCATCCTCAAACAGCGGTCGATTGTACATCTCGAACAGCGAGCCACGGCGGTCGCTGAATACGTCCGTCTCGACGAGCACTACGTCCGGTATCTCCTGTCGCTCGAAGTAAAACGGCATCTATCGATCGCTCTGGCCGAACCATCATTATACTGGTGGTCGCTCCCGCGTCGAAACCCACCAACCGAAAGGCATACGAGTCTCCGAACGGCTGGTTGATACATGGTTTCTGACGCGTACACGGCGATCTCACGATGCCGTATCTGTCGGTCTGACCGCCTCTACATGTTCCTAGACCTCGGGAAGGTGCCGGCGGTCAACAAGTTTCTAGACCGGCCCGACCCCGATCAAGTGACCTACCCACTCGAGGTGGTGTTCTGCGAGGACTGCAACCACGTCCAGCTGAAGAACACGGTCAACCGGTCGCTGTTGTTCGGCGAGTACATGTACTTCTCCTCAGCCTCGGATCCCTTGGAGGAACACTTCACAGAGTACGCCGAGACCGTCGAGGATATGCTTGACGACCCCGACGGCGTGCTCGTCGAGATCGGCTGCAACGACGGCCTCCTGCTGCGACAGTTCCCGGACACCTACCGGAAGCTGGGGGTAGAACCTGCCGAGAACGTCGCGAGCGTCGCCCGGGACGAACACGGGCTGGACGTCGTCACAGAGTTCTTCGACGCGGACGTCGCATCGACCGTGCAAGAGGACCACGGCTCGGCAGCGGCGGTCCTCGCCAACAACGTGGTCGGCCACATCGACGACCTGCACGGGTTCTTCGATGGGGTCGAGACATTGCTGGCCGAGGACGGCCTGTTTGTCATGGAGGTCCCCTACCTCGTCGACCTCCTGAACCGTGGCGAGTTCGACACTATTTATCACGAGCACATCTCCTACTTCGCCGTTCGACCGCTTGTGCGACTGCTCGACCAGTTCGGACTCGAACTGTTCGACGTCGACCGTCTCGACATCCACGGCGGGTCCATCCGCGCGTACGTCCAGCGGGAGGACGGTCCACGCGACCGTCGGGACGTCGTCAAGGACCTGATCACCCTGGAGGAGACGACCGGACTGGACGACACCGACCGGTTCGATGAGTTCGCGGGCCTCGTCCGGCAGCGCCGCGAGCACCTGACCGATATCCTGACCACCCTCTCCGAGGAGGGGGCCTCGATCTCCGGTTACGGCGCCCCCGCGAAGGGGAACGTACTGCTCAACTACTGTGACGTCGGCCCCGACATCATCGACTACATCGTCGACACGACGCCGGAGAAGCAGGGCACGTACGCTCCGGGAACGGAGATTCCGGTCCGGGCACCCGAGGCGTTCAGCGAGGACCCGCCCGATTACACGTTGCTGCTGGCGTGGAACTACCGGGATGCCATCCTCGACAAGGAGCGGGGGTACCGTGAAGACGGCGGTCAGTTCATCGTTCCGCAGCCGTACGTCGACATGGTGTGACCGACGGCTACCGGGCGGTCCGTGTCCCCGCCACAGGTCCTGGCCGAATCAGCTCCGTCCTCGAAGGAGTCGAGAGGTCTCGAAAGACATAAAAATAAAGGTAAATATCCATGTATCATGTCTGATGTAATTATACTATCTCTGGACTGCGTTCGGCCTGAAGCAATAAGCTGTTTTCCGAGCCAATTCAGTGCATATCGTCGTATTCCATACCAAGCAAAGACACCAAACATCGATACAGTAGCTGGCGACGGGATACTATTTACTAATGCATACTGTCAGGCACCATTCACACCAGCATCACATGCGTCCGTGTTCACTGGAAAATACCCATACGAGCATGGTATTAGGAGCATGTTTGGTTGTACGCTTCGAGAGACGGTGAGTACCATGGCAGAACAGTTCAGTGACGCGGGCTACAGCACTGCTGGGTTCATCGGGGCTCACGCTCTGAGTGATCAGTATGAATTAAATAGAGGGTTTGAGACGTGGGATGCCGAGTTCGAAAACGGGTACGACAACTGGATCATCGGTCAACGGCGTCCAGGAGATGAAGTAACCGACAATGCGCTGAACTGGATTGAAAATCAGGATACGGACACGCTCCTGTTCATGCATTATTTCGATGCTCACGACGGTGCAGGAGATTTTACTGATGAGAAAAATGAAGAAAGTCTTAAAGACAGATTATTTGGTCTCAACTTTTTAGAATATTTGTACTCGGATTCACTTCGATCACTCGACGATGCCGCGGGCGCTCCATTGAAAAAGGCATATCGTTCTTGGCAAAATCTTACCCAGGACCAGCCGATTGGGTTGCGATATCATCTACAACAGGTACAACGGATTGATAAAGAGATCGGCCGTCTCACAGAAAAATTAAAAAAAGAAGGAACTTATCAGGAAACAACGATTATCTTGTTTGCAGATCACGGGGATTCCTTTGGTGAGCATGGCGAGATTGGACATCGAAAATATTTGTACGATACTACCATGCGTGTTCCGTTGATTATTAAACCAGCTGCAGATGCTGTATTACCCCGGGAACAAACGTGTGATGAACTTGTGGGTTTAGTTGATTTGTTCCCAACGGTTGCCGACATAGAGGGGATAGACATTCCAGCTGTGTCTGGTACAAGTTTGGTTACAGATGCTGATAATCTAGATAAACGATATTTATATGGGGAAACACGTCACGAACAATCGGTCGACCAAATCACGAGTATCGAAAGTGATCTTGTAAGTATACGTAATGAAAAATGGAAGTTGATAATTGATGAAACTACAGGAAATGAGGAACTCTACAACACACAATCGGATCCAGACGAAAAACACGATGTTTCTAAAGAAAATAGCGATATTGTCGGCCAGCTGTCTTCAGAACTCGGCACGATGCGTTCACCGTATCCAACAAAAGATGAGGATATTGATATGAATCTAGATAAATCAACCGCCAAAGAAAGGCTCGAAGGATTGGGTTATCTGTAAATATGTCGAGCCTTGTAGGTAGTCTCAGTACCTCACAAAGCTTCGACAGTTAACCTTGCCTGAGTCGCTTGTTCTGTTTGGGTGAGTCGGCGATAGCGGTTGAAGAACGCTGATCGAAGGGTACTTCCGCGGTATCGGCTGATCTCCGCCGCTAGCGGCAGCGCTTGTTCCTAACGCGTGCGCAGAGTGTTGCGTAAGCGTGGAACGCAGTGGTTCCGCGCTTGGCCTCAAAGTGGTGGAGACCATCTGCGCCGTCTTCGTCACCGTTGTAGGGTCGCAGGTGGTGGCCTGCACAGACCTCCAACTGCTCGAGAAGCAGTTCCACAATATCTGAATTCGAGGGATAAGAGATCGGCCGACCAAACCTGGCGCCCCCTGTTAGGAGAACGGTGTTACCAGAAGTCATCTATATTATACTATTAATTTTACATACATCAATCTATTAAATAAAGAGTTTCTCATTAATAAATTTTGATAATTGATCTCATTTTTCCGATTGGATGGAGTGCAACTGTGCATACTTACCATTGTCCGAGAGTAGTTCTGTATGGGAACCGGATTCAACGATTCGTCCATTCTCAACCGTATGTATCCGATCCGCGTTCTGCACCGTTGACAGCCGATGCGCAATCGCAATCATTCCGTACTCTCGGTCCATCGACTCGATCGACGTCTGTACCTCCTTCTCCAGACTAGAATCGAGATCGCTCGTTGCCTCGTCCAACACGAGGAAATCGGCGTCAGTTAACAACGCCCGCGCCAGCGCCACGCGCTGGCGCTGTCCGCCCGATAGCCGAACGCCGTCGTCGCCCAGCTGCGAGTCGTACCTATTCGGCAGTTCGTCAACGAACTCGTCCACCATCGCAATTTCGCAGACGCGCTCTACCTCCTCGCGCGAGGCGCCGCGATTCCCGACCGTGACATTGCCCTCCAGCGTATCGTTGAAGATGAATGGCTGTTGACGGACCACCGCGATGCGGTCGCGCCACGCCTCTAAATCGAACTCGTCGATCGGTGTCCCATCTGCGGTGATTGTTCCGTTATCACAATCATAAAAACGCGCCAGAAGGGAGACAATCGTCGACTTCCCGGCACCCGACTGACCAACGAACGCGATGAACTCGCCGCGCTTGACCGAGAACGATATTTCGTCGAGCACTTGCTCGTCCTCGGTGTAAGAGAATCGAACGTCGTCGAACTTAATCGTTGAGACGCGACCGGGGTCAGCGTCACCGTTTGCCTCTCGCTGACTGTCAAGTTCCTCAACGAACGCCTGCGTCCGAACGAGATGCGAGAGATTACCTTCGAGACTGTACACATTGCTGTTTAACTGACTCACAAGCGGTGCGAGCCGAAACATAGCGAGGAAGAAGATACCGAGCGCACCGAGCGCGAGACCACTATAAGTAAATCCGACGTAGATAAGTGCAAAAAGCGTGAGAGCTGCCGCGAGGTCGTAAAAATTTTGGATTGCCGCCTTATTTCTCGCCAGATCAATCGACGACTCCCGATACTTTCCGACCCACTCGTCGAAGACTTCGAAGACCTCGCCAGCAAGTCCAAATAGCTTCACGTCGCGAATTCCCTGCGTCCCTGCTTGCACCGCTTCTTGGACGCGCTCGTTCGACGTAGCGACCCGAGAACCGACTGTGTAGGCTGGTTCGATAACCTCTCGGAGCAGGTAGGTGATTCCGCCAAGTAACACCAGCGCGCCAAGCGCCATTCGAGGCGCGATGTAGAACATCACCGAGAGATAGACGAGCGCGAGAAATGTCGTTTCCAACGCCTGCACACCAGATTGGATCACCCGTCCCGAGTACCGCGTCTCCGTAATGATCGCATTCAGGATATCGTCGGACCCCTCTTCATCAAAGTAGCTGACCCTAGCGTCGAGCGCTGAATTGAACGCCTTCGTTCGAAGCATCTCCTCGTACGCCATCTGGACGATGGATCGTAGCCAAGCCACGAGAAACGATGACGTGAATCGAACCGTCATCGCCAACCCGACACCGATGATCAGGTACTCCAGTTGGAACGGAATCCCGACGAACTGGTACGCTCTGAGGAAAACCCCGAGAAACCCTTCTGCCTGCGTGATCGGTTCATCGGCCTGCGCGACTTCGAGGATGGGCCAGATAAAGCTGAGACCGATCCCCTCCAAAAAAGCGGTTGCCCCGCCGAGTAACACGATCACAATCGTGAGCCTCGGGCGGAACTGCGCGACCCGACGTAACGCCTGGGCTTTCTCTTTCCATGTGATGTTCTCGCTGGCGTCCGTCATTCGAGTATGCGATGCTTTCCGTGCTCGACTGATAAGATTGCTGTTTGGTGGCGCGAGGGCACTTGAAAGCGTGCTCACAAAGTGTTTCCACGGGACGCAAGCAGTCGTGCTCGCCGCGGGCAAGGGCACGCGCCTCCGCCCGCTCACCGACGACAAGCCCAAAGTCCTCGTCGAGGTTAACGGCACGCCGCTGGTCGAGGACGTCTTCGACAACCTGATCGACGCGGGCGCAACCGAGCTGATCGTCGTCGTCGGCTACAAGGTCGAACAGATCATCGACCGCTACGGCGACGCCTACCGCGACGTCCCCATCACCTACACCCACCAGCGCGAGCAGCTCGGCTTGGCCCACCATCCTTCAGGTGGAACCGCACGTCGATGGCGACTTCATGCTGATGCTCGGCGACAACGTCTTCCGTGGGACCCTTCCCGACATCACCAACCGCCAGCAGGAGGAACACGCCGACGCCGCGTTCCTCGTCAAGAGATGCCTACCAGTAGCTGAAAACAGGCCTACTCTGCTCTGTTGGAGATGTATTTGCGAGCGGATTTAGCCGCTTTCGCAACGGATGAAGCTGCAGTCGATACAGACACAGCAATCATCTACTTCCGAGCCTGCGGCCGGTGCAACATCTCGATCATAATAGCTGCTGGCAGGAACATTCGCTTGGTGTGGGCGCAACAGTCGCTCGCCGAAGGACGAATGAAACGGCGTTGTCATCGTCGACTTCGGTCGATCCGAGCGGAGATTTTTCTCGATATCGACGGAACACGACTCTTGACCATGAGCGTGACCGCAGACGCGGTTCGAGAGGTCTGCACGGATGCAGTCTTCGAGCGCGGACAGGCCTACTTCACCGAGAACCGCATCCGCGAGATCCACCGCGTCGACGACACCGTAACCGCCGTCGTGATGGGCAGCCACCAGTACGACGTTCGCGTCAATCTCGCGGCCGACGGGTTCGATCCGTGGTGTACCTGCCCGTACGACGGTCCGGGCGCGTGCAAGCACGCTGTCGCCGTGCTGCTTCGGTGTGTCGACGAGTTCCCGCCGGACGAGGGCGATCGGCTCGACGCCGCGCTCGACGCCGCAGATCCCGACGATCTCCGGGCGTTCCTTCGCGACGCGTTGGCGACCGACGCCGGCCTCCGCGGGCGGTTCTTCGCTCGGTTCGACGAGTCGTCGACGCGCTCGGTCGACGAACTGCGCGCCGCGATTGATCGACGGTTCGAGGAGGCGAACCCCGAGTACTACGTCGTCTTCGAGCCGATCGACTTCTCCGAGTGGTTCGACCTCTCGACCGAGTACCGCGAGCAAGGACGTGACGCGGCGGCGGCCGCAGTCTACCGAGCGCTCGTCGAGTCGCTCGACGACAACATGGAGCGCGTCGACGGCGTGTACGACCACTTCTCGCAGGCGTTTACGCGAGCGCTCGACGGGTACGTCGAGTCCGCCGCGGCCGCGGACGGCGAGGCCGACGGAGCCACGGACGCCGTCGCCTTCCTCGAGGAACGAATGGAGTCAGGAACGCCGTATCTCGGCGATCAGTTCGAACGAGCGGCGGCCGAACTTCGGGAAGAACTGGCGGAGGGAACAAACGGCTGAGTGGGTGCGACACGGCCACCGCGATGGGTTCGGGTCCGAATACGGCCCAGCCCCAGACCACCGTCACCCACGTTCATGACGATGTGTACATCCACCTCAGTTCGGCTGTGTCTGCCGACGGTCCGATATCTCACACAGATCGGGGATCGACCCGCTCTGTGACTCCGTCGAAGTCGTCGTCGAAGCTCATGACAGCGTCAATGTTATGACGGCGACAGAGCGCGACGGTCGTCGCATCGGTGAAACTCAACGCTTGGTCATCGTATCGTTCGAACACGTCGACGGCATCGTCGAACACCGCCGCAGAGACGCGAAGGAACTCGTACACCGGGGGATAGGGATCGACGCCTCTGATCTTCTCACCGATCCGCTGTGCAGGGTCGAATGTACCGCCTCGCTTGAGCGTGAGCGTTACGGCTTCGTCGTAAATGTAGTCGCTCACGCACGGCTGGCCGAACTCGCCGTCGTACAAGGCTTCGAGCGCGGTGCTGGCAGCGTCGTGTCGCGACGCGTCACAGTCGTGATCCGCATACAACACGCCAGTGTCGAGAAAGACGGTCATCCATACAGCACGTCGTCGATGTCGTCGTCGTCGGTCTCTACGCCCGAACTAAACCGACCGCGACGCATTGCGGCCTTCTCCTCGTCGGAAAGCGGAACGGACGACTCGCGGAACGAATCGATCACTGCCTCGCGCGACTCGTACGCGTCGTCGATAAGCCGCGACAACAGCTCTTGCTGCGTGACGTTTCGCCCCGTCTGCAGGCGAATTTCTGCCTGTAGTTCTTCCAGACGAGATTTCGCATCGTCGTGGACTTTCACTGCAGTCGTCATACGTCGCAGTATCTTCCGAAACCTGGTAAACGTTTCTACGAATGCGGTACAGTCGCCCGGCGAGTGCGAAAGAGCCGAACTCGCCGGTTTCGGGATCGGCGAACTGGGGATCATCTCGATGCTCCGCACGAAGGTCCCCGTCCGCGTGGCGATCGGGACGAACCACATCGTCGTCGCGACGACGGCCGTGCTCGCGTCCCTCGTGCACGTGTTCGGCGGCGGACTGGTCGGCGGCCACACGATGAATCTGGCGTCGACGCCGTGGAACATGGTCGTCTGGACCGTTCCGGCGACCACGCTCGGCGGGCAGATCGCGCCGTACGTCTCGACGGCGCTCGACACCTCGACGATCAAGACCGGCGTCGGCGGCCTGTTCGCGGTCATCGCCGCCGCGCTGTTCGTCATGGCCGTCGGCGGGTTCTGAGTATCCGAAAGCGTCCTCTCAACGACTGTATCCCTGGTGTCCCAGCGCGGGACGGAGACAGTGCGTTTCGTCTGTCTGTTCACGGACGCGTCGAGCGGGACCGGCGGGACCACCCGCATCCATCACTGGCACACACCGAGACAGAGACAGTACGTTTCGTCTGTCTTTCGTCTACAAGTAGTCGGTGACTGCAGTCGGTCCCCTCTCGGTTGCCGCGTTCGGTTGACGCCCACGGAGGGACGCCCGTATCGTCTGGAAACCACGTAGTGTGAGAGTACGTTTCGTCTGTCTCTCTGCCGCTGGTCGGTTTGAAATGGCCTCTGTCAGGCGAGGTCGTCAAGTGAATTGAAAAATGACTAGCCCGGCGGCACGTCGGATACTGCAAGTCAGACGAGACAGACAAAAGCAGGTTTTATATGTTAATGCAGCAACCTCGAACGTACGCATGGCCGGGCCATTCAGCGACGTCGAGCGATCGATCTTCGTCTCGAAGGGGGTGCTCTCGGAGGACCACCAGCCGAATCAGATCCTCGAACGCGACGAGGAGATCGATCAGTACCGACACGCGCTCCAAGACGTCCTCTTCGGCCGCACTCCGCAGAACGTCATGCTGTACGGGAAAGCCGGGCTCGGCAAGACGGCCGTCACGACGTACATGATGGAGGCGCTTCAAGAGGAAGTCACGAAGCGGTCGGACGCCGACGACCTCCACGTTCACGAGTTGAACTGCAACGGGAAATCGCTCTACACGGTCGTGCGGACGCTCGTCAACGAACTCCTGCCCGATCACGCGAGCGACTTCCCGAAACGAGGACTCGGAACGGCCGACGCGTTCGAAGAACTCTACGCGCAACTCGACCGGATCGGCGGCACGCATCTCGTCGTCTTCGATGAGATCGATCACTTGGACGACGTCGACACGCTCCTGTACGAGCTTCCTCGGGCGCGGTCGATCGGCCACATCACCGAGTCGAAGGTCGGAGTCATCGGTATCAGCAACAACTACACCTTCAGGCAGTCGCTGTCGCCGAAGGTGAAAGACACGCTCATGGAGACGGAGATCTCGTTCAGCCCGTACGACGCGAGCGAGCTTCGGACCATCCTCGCCGACCGCGCCGATCGGGCGTTCGTCGAGGGCGCGTGTGACGACTCGGCTATCGCGAGAGCGGCGGCGATCGCGGCCAAAGACCGCGGCAACGCCCGGCAGGCGATCGATCTCCTCCGCGTCGGCGGCGAGGTCGCCACGCGGTGTGACGACGACAGGGTCGACGACTCGCACATCGTCAAAGCCCAGGAACTCGTCCAGCGAGGCCGGCTGCGGAACCGCATTCGAGACCAGACGCAGCACGCACAGCTCCTGCTCGAAACCGTTGCGTACATCGAACAACAGGACGACTCGCCCGCCCGGTCGCGAACAATCAAAGACCGGTACGAGTCGGTCGCCGACTCGCACGCCGTGGACCCCCTCACGACGCTCAAGAGCATTCAGAACCACCTCTCCGATCTGCACATGCTCGGATTCCTGCAACGCCGAGACCGAAACCACGGCGAGGGCGGCGGGAGGTACTACGAGTACGAACTCGACCTCGACCCGCAGATCGTCCTCGACATTCGACGAGAGGCCGAATCAGAGCCCACGTCCTGATATCCCCTCCGAGACGCCACACCACGGCTATTAACCTCCGAGACAGACGAAACGTACTCTCTCACTCCACGAAGATAGCGCGATCCAGACAGTACGTTTCGTCTGTCTCTCCGCACCCACTCCCGTCGCGTGGCACCGAGCGGAGATCGGGACGAACGTGGGGGAGTACGTTTCGTCTGTCTCGGTGGCCCCGCGTCGCGACGCTGTCCCGCTGTCGCGCGCCGAGGCTCGGGCTCGCTTCGACGACGGTTACACCGACCACGCGTCCACGGTCGCGGCGGCCTCGACGTAGTCGCGGACGTACTCGTGACACGGCTCCGGCGGCGACCGGAACACGCGGAACGCGTCGTGTTGGTCGTCCGCCGTCAGTTGCTCGTCGCCGTCGACGTCGTCGCCAGCGACGCTGTCGTCACTGTCTCCACCTACGACATCGACCACGTACCCGTTCGCGAGGTAGTGTTTCGAGTCGACGCCGTCGACGTCCGCGGTCTCGTACTGATGTTCGAACGCCCCGAGCGACTCGACGATCTCGACGTCGATCCCGAGTTCCTCGCTCGCGACGCGGTGGACCGCTTCGCGGCGCGTCTCGCCTTTCCGCACGCGGCCGCCCGGCACGAACCAGTAGCCCTTCGCGGGCTCGTTCGTCCGCCGACCGAGCAGTACGCCACCCTCGTGTCGAATGACGAGGTCGACCGAGACGATCGGGACGGTCGCGACGATCGTCCGCCAGTCTTCGTCGGGGATCCAGCCGTCGTCCATGCACGGTCGGGAGGCTACAGAGAGATAATACTGGTCACATCGGACACGCTGGACCGCGGCTCGGCTGGTCGTCGGGCGTCGACGGAAGGCCGGCGGTCACAGCCGCTTCGAGACGTACGGGCCGTCCTGGTGGTAGCCGAGCTTGTTCCGGTAGTACTCGCGCGCGCCGATCCCGGAGATGATCGCGAGCTTGCGGTACCCCGCGTCGCGTGCGAGTTCCTCGGCGCGCTCCAGGAGGCGCTTGCCGTACCCCTTGTGCTGCCAGTCGCCATCGCCGCCGATGGCGACCTCGCTCCCGTACACGTGCAGTTCGCGGATCAGGGCGGCGTCCTCCAGTTCGGGCCGGACCGCGTCGCTCTCCGTGCCGGGCGCGCCGGGCTGATCGGGCGCGAAGGAGGGGAACCGCAGCCGACAGAAGCCGACGAGCAGGTCGCGGACGGGGTCTTCGAAGGAGATGAAGTGCTCCGTGCCGCCGCCGGCCTCGTAGGTCATGATATCGAGTTCGACGTCGTCGGGATCGGGGTCGGCGTCGTTGTGGCCGACCTCGCGGGCGCGGATGTCCCGCTGGACGATCCCCTTCTCTTCGGCGCGCTGGCTCGCGAGCTGCCGGAGGTTCGACTTCCAGACGCCGCCCTCGATGAAGTCGGCGGGGATGTCGCGCTGGACGCGCTGGAGCCGGGTGTACTTGGGGATGCGGTCCATGGCCTCGGCGACGACGTCCGCGGCCTCCTCGTTCGAGAGCGGTTCGAAGTCGTCGCGCCGCCAGCGGTCGTACACGCGGGTCCCCTCGACGACCAGGGTGGGATAGATCTTCAGGTAGTCGGGCCGCCACGCCGGATTCTCGAAGATCTGCCGGAAGTCCTCGATGCACATCTCTCTCGTCATCCCCGGCTGGCCCGGCATCATGTGGAAGCCGACCTTGAACGCGGCGTCGCGCAGCCGGCGATTCGCGTTGCGAGAGGCCTCGTTGCCGTGGCCGCGGTGCATCTCGCGATTGATCCGCTCGTAGGTCGTCTGGACGCCCACCTCGACCTTCGTTCCGCCCAGATCGAGCATGCGGTCGATCTGTTCCGGATCACACCAGTCGGGCTTCGTCTCGAACGTGGTGCCGATGTTGCGGATCGCGTTCGTCTCGTTCTCCGCGATCACGTCCTCCAGATATTCGAACTCGGTCTCGTCGGGGTCGGGCGCGAACGACTCGCCCTCCGCGGGCTCCGGCTCTTTCTCCAGGTCGTAGTCGTTCATCGCCTGCAGGGCGCGCTTCACGAACCACTCCTGGTAGTCGTGTGAGCGCGCGGTCATCGTCCCGCCCATCAGGATGAGTTCGACCTTGTCGACGGGGTGGCCGATCTTCCGGAGCTGTTCGAGCCGGAGGGTGACCTGCCCGTACGGGTCGTAGTCGTTCTGCTCGCCGCGGGCGGCGGCGGGCTCGTGACCGGTGTACGACTGCGCCGAGGAGAACTCCGAGGCCGGGCCGCCGGGACAGTAGAGACACTTCCCGTGGGGACACAGCTTCGGCGAGGTCATGATCGCCACGGGCGAGACGCCGGAGGCGGTCCGCACCGGCTTCCGCTGGACGACCTCGATCACGTCGTCGCGGGCCTCAGGGGGCGCGTGGTCGAGGATCTCGGTGTTCTTCGGCACCTTCGGCGAGGAGAACTCAGAGCAGGCGTCGAGTTTCGCGGACTCCAGATCGTCACGGTCGATCTCGCCGGCGAGGATGCGGTCGACGAGGTGCTCGCAGGCGCGGACGAACGCCTCGGGCTCGTCGCTGCCGGAACTTTCCCCCCCACCGCCGCCGTCCCCGCTACCGGCGTCACCCTCACTCGCCGCGTCGGTACTCATTACGCTCCGATCGACGGGTTTCGGAGTTAAGGGTGTCGCACCGGGAGAACCGCCCGGTTTTAGGCGACTCCTCGTGTATCCTCCCGCGTGCTTCGGAAGGATCTCCTGCGCGTCTCGCGGGCCGGCGGAGGCTACCGCCCTCGGTTTACCACCCGTCAGCACCGCCCGCTCGCCGCGCGGGTGCTCGGGACGTTCGAGGCGCACGTCGGCGAGCGCCGCGGCGACCTCGACGACGCGCTCGCGGACCTCGAAGCGGAGGCCGCGGAGACGGGAGGCGACTTCAAGCTCGTCCGCGGGTTCGCGGCGCTCGTCGAGCGCGCCTGCACCTTCGAAACGCGCGCGCCGGTCCCGCCGCGCCGCGTCCGGCGGGCGACGTTCGAGGCCGCCGAGGCGGTCGGCGTCGCGAGCGAGGCGGAACGCGAGACGGCGATCAGCCGCGCCGCCGACGCGCTCGGGATCGATCCCGCCGACGTGGAGGCGTCGCTGTACGCCGACCGCGACGTCAACGAGGTGCTCGTCGACGCCGACGTGCGCTGGGACCCGGACTCCTTGCTAGAACAGTACGACCTCTCGCTCGCCCAGACCGCGCTCTTCGACGCCACCGAGGTCCGCGTGCGGTCGAACGACCCGAAGCGACTCGTCTCGGCGGTCAAGCGGCTCCGCCTGATGTACGAACTGGAGACCACGCCCGAGGGCCGCGAACTGGTCGTCACCGGCCCGGACGCGCTCTTCTCGCGCACGCGGCGGTACGGCACCGCGTTCGCGCGGCTGCTCCGGACCGTCGCCGAGTCGGCAGAGTGGAAGCTGGAGGCGACGATCGACGACCGCGGCCGCGAGCGCACGCTGCGGCTCGACGCGGGCGACGTGACCGTACCCGGCGTCGAGCCGGTCGCGGAGCCCGACTTCGACAGCGGCGTCGAGGCCGACTTCGCCGGCCGGTTCCGCGCGCTCGATCTCGACTGGACGCTCGTACGCGAGCCGGAGCCGTTAGAAACCGGCGCGAGCGTCATGATCCCCGACTTCGCGTTCGACTACGACCACGCCGACTTCCGACTGTTCTTCGAGGTGATGGGCTTTTGGACGCCCGAGTACGTCGAAAAGAAGCTCGGCCAGCTCGCGGACGTCGAGGACGTGGACCTGCTCGTCGCCGTCGACGAGAGCCTCGGCGTCGGCGAAGCGATCGCCGCGCGCGACCACCGCGTCGTCAGCTACTCCGGGACCGTCCGCGTGAAAGACGTGGTCGACGTGCTCCGCGAGTACGAGGCCGAGTTCATCGCCGCCGCCGCCGCCGACCTCCCAGACGCGCTCTCGCCCGACTCCGACGCGATCCGACTGGCCGATCTGGCTGCCGACCGGGGCGTCGGCGTCGAGGCCATCGCCGAGAAGTCCTTTCCTGACCACGAACTCGTCGGGCGGACGCTGGTTCGTCCCGCGGTACTCGAAGAGTTGGCAGACGAGATCGACGCGGGAATGTCGCTGTCGGCCGCGGAGGCGGTCCTCGACGACCACGACATCGACGACGCGAGCGCCGCGCTCTCGCGACTCGGCTACCGCGTCGCGTGGGAGGGACTCGGCGGCGGGACGCTCCGCGAAAAGGACGCGTAGGCGGTCTGAGACGCGTAGGCGGTCTACGACGCGTAGGCGGTCTGCGAACGAAAACGCTCACGCGACGGCAGCGCTCACGCGACAGCAGAACTCACCGCGACGGCGACGCCCGTCCGCTCTCAGACCGGGAGTTCGGCGTCCGGTTCGACCACGCGGTCGACCTCCTCCGGCGCGCGCCAGTCCGTGGTCCGCTCTAACAGCTGGACGACCATCCGACCGGTCGCGCCCCAGACCGTGTAGCCGTCGACGTGGAAGAAGTGGATGCGGTGGCGGCCGTACGTGGGGTGGTCGCGTCGCTCCGACTCGTAGTTCGCGGGGTCCGTCAGTCCGCTCACGGGGAGGACGACCACCTCCGCGACCTCCGACTCGTCGGGGACGTACTCGCGGTCGGGCGCGACGCCGACGAACGGCCGGATCCGGTACTCGCTCGACGTGCGCGTGTCGTCGATCCGTCCCAGCACGTCGACCTCCTCGGGACGGAGCCCGACCTCCTCGTTCGCCTCGCGCAGCGCGGTGTCGGTCAGGGTGCGGTCGAACGGCTCGCGGCCGCCCCCGGGGAAGCTCATCTGCCCGGGGTGCTCGCCGAGGTGGTCGGCGCGCTTGGTGAAAAGCAGGTGGGGCTCGTCGCGCGCGATGACGGGAGCCAGCACGGCCGCCTCGCGGCGCGCTCCGGTGATCGTCCCCGGCGTGTACCCACGCAGCGCCGACAGGTCCATGCCGAGGGGTAGGTCGCCGAGCGGGGTTAACGTTTCTCCGTTTCCGGCGGTCTGGAAGGAGGTCGCCGCAGTCTCGTCCGTGGCGAGTCTGCCGCATCTCGCTGCGGTCGCGTCGACGGGTCGGCTTCGGACGTTTTAAGCCCGCGACCGACCCCTCTGTGCGTAATGAGCGACGACGACCAGGAGCTCGGAATCACCGAGTCCAAGTCACACAACACCGGCGAGTGGTACGCCGAGGTCGTACAGAAGGCGGGGCTCGCCGACTACGGCCCCGAGGGGATGAGCGGGTTCATCGTCACCCGCCCGCGAGCGTACGCCCTCTGGGAGCGACTGCAGGGCTTCCTCGACGCGAAGTTCAAAGACACCGGCGTCCAGAACGCCTACTTCCCCATGTTCATCCCCGAGTCCTACCTCGAACGCGAGAAGGACATCGTCGAGGGGTTCGACCCCGAGGTCGCGTGGGTGACCGAGGCGGGAACGAACGAGCTCGAAGAGCGGCTCGCCGTCCGTCCCACCTCCGAGTCGATCATCACGCCGTACATCTCCCAGTGGGTTCGGAGCCACCGCGACCTCCCGCTGCGCGTGAACCAGTGGTGCTCGGTCGTGCGCTGGGAGGCGACGGAGACGAAGCCGTTCTTCCGCACGAAGGAGTTCCTCTGGCAGGAGGGCCACACCGCCCACGCCACGCGTGAGGACGCGTGGGCGGAGACGATGACCCGGCTCGACCAGTACGAGTCCGTCTACGAGGATCTGCTCGCGATTCCGGTCCTAAAGGGCCAGAAACCGGATCACGACAAGTTCCCCGGCGCGGACACGACCACGACCGTCGAGGCGCTGATGCCCGACGGGAAGTCGGTGCAGGGCGCGACCTCCCACCACCTCGGACAGTCGTTCGCGGAGGCGTTCGACATCACGTACTCGGACGAGACCGAAGAGAAGCGAACCGCCCACACCACCTCGTGGGGGCTCTCGTGGCGCGCGCTCGGCGCGCTGATCATGACCCACTCCGACGAGCAGGGGCTCGTCGTCCCGCCGACGGTCGCGCCCGAACAGGTCGTCGTCGTCCCGATCTGGCAGGAGGACACCAAAGACGAGGTGCTCGCGTACGCCGAGGGCGTCGCCGACGACCTCGACGACGCCGGCGTCCGCGTCGAACTCGACGACCGTGACGAGCGCAATCCTGGATTCAAGTTCAACGAGCACGAACTGAACGGCGTTCCGCTCCGGATCGAGATCGGCCCCCACGAGGTCGAAGACGACGAACTCACCCTCGTCCACCGACCCGACGGCGAGAGCGTGGTCGAGGACCGGACCGACATCGTCGAGACCGTCCGCGACCACTTTGAGACGATCTACGCGAAGCTGTACGCGGCCGCCGAGGAGACGCTCGACGGCGAGGTGCGCGAGGCGGACGACCGCGCCGAGATCCTGGGTACGCTCGGCCAGCACGGCGGGTACGTGAAGACCCCCTGGTGCGGCGACGAGGAGTGCGAGGAGCCGATCAAAGAGCCGATGGCCGCCGAGATCGTGATGGTCCCCTTCGAGGACGAGGACCCGCTCGTCGCGGGCGACCACGGCGAGACCTGCGCGATCTGCGGCGACGACGCCGAGCGGACGGCGTACTTCGCGAAGTCGTACTGAGCAGTCGGCCCGCTGGCGGCTCACAGCACCGTTCCGGCGCGGTCGCCGACGCCACGTCCGTCGTTGCGCCGGCGATGTCGGTGAGTCTCGTCGCCGCGTCGTCGATGTCAAAGAATCGTCCGTCGCCGCGCAGTCGGCGAGTTAATCGGGGTTAATCCGGCTTAACGGAGTCGCATTTATATATGGATACGTCACGTACCATCGTCATGATGAACCGAGGGATCGCACTCGTCTTCGCGGTCGTCGCGGTCGTCGGACTGGTCGGCGTGGCCGCGGCCGGCCCGGTCGGCACGGTCGTCGCCCAAGACGATCCGGTAACGACCGGACCCGACGCGAACGGAACGAACGAGACTGCCGTCAACGACACGGGCGAGTCCGGCGTCAACGACACGGGCGAAGCCGATACGAGCGCCGAGAGCGAGGTAGCCGTCAGCCCCGGTGCGCGCTTCTCCGGCGTGGTCGGCGTCCAGCAGGCCGAGATCAGCGGCGAGATGTCGTCCCGGTCGTTCGAGGTCGCGCTCGACCGCGCCGGCACCGACGCGGAGCGGGCCGCGGTCGTCGCCGAGCGACTGAACCGGACGGAAGACCAACTCGGTGCGATCGAGCGCCGTCAGCGCGAACTCCGCGAGCGCCGTGACGCCGGCGAGTTGAGTCAGGGGGCGTTCGCCGCGCGGATGGCCGAGATCGGCGCGCGAGCCGAGAGCGCGCGGCGAGAGGTCAACCGGAGCGCCGACGTCGCCGAGCGCCTTCCGGAGTCGGCCAGAGCACAGCGCGGCCTCGACGAGGAGCGGTTGAACGCGGTTCGCCAGCAGGCGAACGACCTGAGTGGTCCGGAGGTCGCCGCGATAGCCCGCGGCATCGCCGGCAACGAGACGGGCCGCCCGCTCGCCGCGGATCGTCGCGGGCCGCCCGCTCGCCGCGGTCCGTCAGACGGCATCGCGAACGGAACCGGCCCCGACCGAAGACAGCCCGAAGCGCCGGGCCGACCGGGAGCCGAGCGACCGGCTGCCGCGCCCGACGCGGCCAACGAGAGCGGCGCTGCGCCCGGTCGTGGCAACGGCACCGGCGTACGGGGTGCCGGTCCGGGGAACGCGTCGCCGTCCGACCGCACACCGGGCGCGCGCGGCGGGGACGGTCAACCCCAGAACGGATCCGCACGAGACGGCGGCTCGGCGGGCGACGGAACCGCCGGAAACGGGGCGTCTGGAGGCTCGAACCCGGGAAACGGCGGATCGGACGCCGGACCGTCTGACCGCAGCGGTTCGAGCGGTGCTAGCTCGAGCGGCGATGGTTCGGCTGGTCAGGGGTCCGGCGGTGACGGTTCGGGAAGTGCTGGTTCGGACGGTGGCAGGACGAGCGGTGATGGTTCGGCCGGTCAGGGTTCAGGAAATTCTGGTTCCGGCGGTGATGGTTCGGGAAGTGCTGGTTCGGGCGGCGATGGCTCGTCTGATCGGGGCTCGGGCGCTGGGAGCAATCCGGGACGCGACAGACCGTTGTTCGGTCCCCTCGACGCAGCCGGGGGGTTCCTCCGGAGTGCGTGGAGCAGCGTCGCTGCGATCGGACCAGCGTAGCCACTCTGTGGTCGCGTTTCATTCTTCTCACCCCGTTTTTCGATCCGCTCACGCCCGACAGCTGAGCCTGTCCAGATGAGAAACGATTTATTCGCTCCGCGTGACCTCGACTTTGTGCAGCGAACGGCCCCGCTCCTCGTCGTCGCCGCGGTGCTCGTCGCCCTCGGCGTCGCGGCGACCGGCGGTACTGCGGGAGCGCCCGGCGACGCCACCGCCGAATCCAGCGTCGCCCCCGTCGGGTTCGAGCAGACGGAGATCGATCCGGACGACGTCCTGATCGAGACCGCGGTCGACGCCGACGGCAGCGCGACGTGGGAGATTCAGTACCGCGTCCGACTCTCCTCCGAGGAGGAAGAGCAGGCGTTCACGGACCTCCGAACTGACGTCGAATCGAACACGACGGCGTACACCGACCGGTTTAGCGAGCGGATGACCGCGACCGCCGCCGCCGCCGAGAACGCGACCGGCCGCGACATGACGGTGACGAACGTCACCGTGAGCGCCGACCGGCGCGAACTCCCGCAGTCGTACGGCGTGCTCACCTACCGGTTCGAGTGGCGGAACTTCGCCGCGGTCGACGGCGATCGGATCATCGTGGGCGACGCCATCGACGAGCTGTTCCTCGACGACGACACGTCGCTCATCGTCTCGTGGCCGGAGGCATACCGAGTCGCCGAGACGACGCCCGCGCCCACCGAGACCCGCGACGACTCCGTCGTCTGGCGGGGGCCGGCTGACTTCACCGAGGGCGAACCACGCGTCTCGCTCGAACCGACCGGGGGCGCGAGCGGCGTGAGCCTCCCGCTTTTCGGAGCGATCATTCTCCTCGTCTTCTTCGGTGCGGCGGCGGTCGCCGCTCACCGCGGCGGGTACGTCGACCTCGGACGCAGCGATTCTCCGGGCACGGACACCGGAGATTCGGCGGTCACGGCACCCGACTCGGACGACGCGGTCGGATCGCAGTCCGCGAGCCCGAGTGTCAAGGCGGCGGACCCGGATAGTTCGGCGGATCCGGACAGTTCGGCCGACGCCGGCGACGCGACCACCGACGCCCCATCCGTCGACGAGGAGCTGTTGAGCAACGAAGAGCAGGTGCTCCGTCTCATCGAGTCGAACGGCGGCCGAATGAAACAAAAGCTGGTCGCAGAGGAACTCGACTGGACGGCGGCCAAGACCAGCCAGGTCGTGACCGGCCTCCGCGACGACGACGAGCTCGACGGCTTCCGACTCGGGCGCGAGAACGTCCTGTCGCTCCCTGACTACGAGGCGACCGACGACGGCGAGGCTGCCGGCGGTGACGACACGGCGGGTGACGGAGCGGACGCTGCCGGTGGATCGACCGGCGACGGCGACTGACCGCACGCGGTCCGTCCCGGGCTACAGGTCTCGCGACCGCCCTAAGTGACGCAGTTCGCCGCCACAGGCCGGACAGGCCCCACCGGTCTCACACCGCGACCCGCATTTGAAACACTCGTACACTTTTTCACCACTAGTGTCACACTCTGGGCGCATACACGTCGCTATGCTACCAAGGCACATGATTTGTCCCCTATTATTCTTTAAAAGATATAATGATCTCCGCGATTCTCACTAGACGAGTGATCGATTGTCGCGTTTAGCGTAGGTCGAAGACAGCAGTGAGGCGGGCAGTGGTTACGTGTTTGTTTTAGTCACCCGGCTGCCGTCGGGGCGTTTCTGTCCCTCCGAATCATGGACCACGACCCCGTCGACGTCGGTGGGCTCGTAGCCGTCGCGGACGCCGATCGCTTCCTCGAGTTCCCGAACGGCCCGCTCTTTGAGCGCCGCCGCCAGTTCCTCCGCGTCTTCCCGCGAGATATCACGCCCCAGACCCTCACACTCGTGTGCTCGCACCAGCCCCTCCCGCTCGACGACGCCGCCCATCGGTTCAGTGGCTCCGAGGCCGCCGCCGTCGTCGCGTCGTGACTCGCCTTCGCTTCCGACGCTGAACGGGTAGGTCTGACAGATCAGCGGGCGCGCGTCGTGGACGGCACACGCGCCCCGTCCGTCGACCTCCTCGTAGAAGGTGCAATCGCCGCAGTCGTCCGTCGCGAGCGCCCACTCGAACGTCTCGCCGCTCAGTCCGCCGTCGCCGTCCTCGGAGAGCCCGAACGGCATCGGCCGCGCGACGTCGCGCCAGTCGTACGCCTCGCCGAACTCCGCCTCGGCTGCGTCCGCAACCCTGCGAACCTCGTCTGGGAAGACGGTCGCCGTGTGGGGTTCGCGGTCGGCCTCGCCGGTCGGGCGGTCGTCGCCGTCGCTGTCGTCGTTCACGCCCGCCTCAGCCCCCTCGTCGGCCGCGCGCTCGCCAACTCCTTCGCCCGCCGGCGCGCCGCCCGGTTCGGTGGGAGCGTATCCCGTACAGCAGCCGCCACAGCGCGTGCACTCGAAGCCGATCGACTCGATCGAATCGGCGAGTTCGGCGGGGTCGAGATCGCGGGCTCGCGCGAGTTCGGCTTCGAGCGACTCCATGCCTCTCGGTTGTGCCGCAGTCGAGTTAACGTCGGCGCTCCGCGGATCTCGACGCCCCCGGCTCGTCTCTTCCCGAACAGAGCCGTCCGGAGAGATATATATCGCTCTTAGCAAGAGCCATATCTCGCTCTGTCGCGACATCCGATAGCCGCATGGTTTCACAAACGGCAGCCACGTTGCCCGCGGCGTTCGATCGGCTCCGAGTCGGGATCGCGCTGTACGATGTCGACAATGCGACCATCCGAGACGCGAACGACCGGCTGGAGGCGCTTCTCGGCTACACGGCCCGTGACTTGCGCGGCATGCCGGTCGAGCGATACACCGCTAACACGTACGGCTTTTCGGCGGACGACTTCGCCGAACGGCTCCGGGCAGCCGTCGAGGGCGATCCGCAGCGGTTCACGTGGCGGGTCAAGCGGGCAGACGGCGAACTGGTCTGGACCAGCGTGTCGCTCACGCAGCGAGGCCCCGACGGCGACGCGCGCGCACTCGCTGAGATCCGAGACATCACCGACTACTACACCGCGAGCCGCCGGGAGACGCTGTTCTGGCGCATCCTCCGTCACAACCTCCGCAACGAGACGAACAAAATCGTCGGCTACGCAGAGCAGATACGTCGGGCGACTGCGATCGACGGCTGTCGAATCACGGACGAGGACCGCCGGATCGCGGACGAGGAGACGCGCAGGTCCGTTCGCGACGCCGCCGAGTCCGTCTGCTCGACCGCGATGGATCTCGGCACGGTCGCGACGTCGGTCAAGGAGATCCAGCAGGCGGCGGTGCAGTCGAAGGCGGACCGATCACACCGGGCGGCGACCGAGGCCGTCAGGGACGTCGTCGCCGCACTCGACTCGACGTATCCGAACGCGACCGTCCGGGTGGAAGAGCGCCGGCCGATGTGGGTGCACGTGGACGCCGCCTTCGACCACGCGCTCCGCCACGCAATCAAGAACGCCGTCCGACACAGCGACGACTCCGATCCGGTCGTCGATGTGACTGTTGGCCCTTCGCCCAACACCGGACGGGTAGAGATACGCGTCGCCGACCGGAATCCGTCCATTCCGCAGACGGAAATCGACGCGCTCGACGAGTTCGCCGACCTGACGAGCACGCGCCACGGAACCGGCGTCGGCCTGTTCGTGATGAAGTGGTGTATCGAGTCGATCGGCGGCGAGTTGGCGTTCGAGCGCCGAGAACCGCGGGGTAACCTCGTTCGGCTGTACCTCCCCGCCAGAGACAGCCCGCACGAGACGAGTGAGGTGACGGGAGACGAGTGAGGTGACGGACGACGAGTGGGGTGACGGGCGATGAGACGATCCGAACGACGGTGCGGACAGGCGGGTCGATTCGAGCCGGTGAGACGAAGGACGAAAGTATCCGGCCCCCCTACGCGTCCGGCGTGAAGGAGTACGAGCGAAAGAGGCTCCTCGAACGCGTCAACCGCGAGGCCGCGACGGTGGGTGCGGACATCCCCGAGGAGATCGAGGTTCAGGGCGAACCGATCGACCTCCGATCGTTCGTCTTCGAGATCAAGCGCCGCGACTCGGTCCCGCCGGGAGAGCGCGAGCGAGTCGAGCAGGCGAAGCGGAACCTCCGTCGCGAGCGGCTCGAACGGCTGGAGCCGATCGAAGACAACGAGGTGAGCTACGCGGAGGGCGAGGCGCTCGCGGCCTCGATAATCGGGATCGACCGCGCGCTCGAGGCGCTTGAGGGGCTCGACGCGGCCGACCCGGAGACGGAGGCGAGGCGGCAGGAGACGGCCGACCGAAAGCGGTGGATGAACTTCTTAAAGAAGGCGCTCGGCCGCGAGGACGCCGGCGGCGGACGGACTAGATTCTAACGGGGATCGGTCGCAGAACCGAACCTGAGCCGGTACTCGTAGTACCGCCCCGCGTACCGGAGCATCCCCGATCCCGCCTCGGTGCCCATCGCGTCCGACTCGATGTTCCCGTCGAGGTACGGCCGCTCGTGGAGCGCGCGCAACACGGCTCGGTACGCTGTCGAGTACGGGTGTGCCTCCTCGTATCCGCCGTGGCTCGCCGTCTCGATCACCCGCCGTGCGTCGGCGGAGAGGTCGCCCTCGGCGATCCGCGCGTCGACCTCGCGCGCCCTGAGGATCGCCTCCATCCGCTCGGGCGACTCCGCGACCACCGTCCCCGTGGCGCGATACACCGGCTCGTAGAACCGCTCGCGAGAGACCTCGACACGGTAGACCGTGTCTCGGAACCGGACGCTTTCCGGCCCGTCGTCGGGCAGGAGCGCGCTCGCGTCGACCGCGTCCGCGCGGCGGTAGACGTAGCCGCCGCGCTCGACCAGTCCAATCGGGACGCCGCCCTCGGTGCCGCGGGCCCGCGCGGCGAAGTGCGCGATCTCGACGGCGCGCCGGTCGCCCGACGGAAGGGCGTCTGCCTCGACCGCGGCGTCGGAGTCGGTCGTCGAACCGCTCTCCGCTCCCGACCCGGAACCGTCTGCGGATCTCGACTCGGCTGTGTTGCCGTCGGCGTCAGTGTCGAACAGCCGGAGGACCGGCCGAACCGTCTCCGCCTCGTCGACGACGACGGAGCCCAGTCGGTAGTACGTCCCGTCGTGGACGGCGAACCGCGGGTCGTCGGTCGTCGAAAAGAACGGCCGCCGGTACTGGGTGGTGTAGGTCTCTCCCGCTCGCACGGCCGCGAACGCCGCGGTGTCCCACGTCGGATCGGCCTCGTTCGGATCGTCGACGAAGCGGTCGCGAAGGCGCTCTCCCACCGAATCGAGCGTCAGTCGGAGGACGCGGTCGTCGCCGCCGTCGTCCGTGTCGTCACCGCGCAGCGATCCGCCGAGACAGCCCGCGGTCGCGCCGATCGCCGCCGCGACGACGCCGGCGAGCACGCGTCGTCTGGAGGGTGTTCGTTCGTGCACACACGTCGTTCACCGGCCTCACATAAATGTGTCAGCGAGACGCAAACGATCGCTTTCGTCTCCGAGGCCATCGGCCGGCCGCCGACTCGCGCCGACTCGCGTCGGCGAGCGACACGCGGTCAACGACGCGCGCACTCCGCGCCGCCGAGCGCCACTCCGGGAGACGATGGTGCCGGACCGCTCACGCGCCGCCGGCTCGCGACTCCACGAACGCGACCACGTCGGACAGCTCCTGCTGGCCGATTCCGTGGCCGCCGGGGTAGCTGCCGCGGGTCACGTCCGCACCGAGCGCCTCGAACCGGTCGGCCGCGGCCGCCGAGCGCGACTCGGGGATAACGCGGTCGCCGGCTCCCGCACCGACGAACACCGGTTTGCCCTCGATCCCGGCCGGGTCGAGGTCGGCGTGCGAGTCGGCGAGGTAGCCGTGGAGCGCGACGGCCCACGCGTACCGGTCCGGCTCTTCGAGGAGGAGCGAGAGGCTCGTGATCGCGCCCTGACTGAATCCGAGCAGGCCGACCCGGTCGGCGTCGATGTCGTAGGCGTCGACCGCGGCCTCGACCGTCTCGACGACGAGGTCGAGACTGCGTCGGAAGTCCTCGGCGTCCGGCTGGCTCGATTCGAGGCCGCCCGCGGACAGGTCGAGCTCGTACCACGTGTACCCCCCCTGAAGCGGGTCCGGTGCCCGCAGGCTCACGACGTGGAGGTCGTCGGGGAGGTGTCGTGCCACCGGCAGCAGGTCCTCCTCGTCGGCCCCGCGGCCGTGCAGGACGAAGACGGCCGGGGCGTTCGCGGGGTCTGTGTCGGGCGCGACGTGGACGTGTTCGAGCGGGAGATCGGTCTCCGAGGTGTCGGACATACGCCCGCCTTCGCGGCCTCGGGGTTTCGGTCTGTCGCCCCCGGCAGCGGCTCCTCGCTCCCGGAGCGCGTCGTCGGTCGCGGAACCGACGCGGGTCGGCTCGTCGTCGGTCGCGGAGTCGCCGACCTCGTTCTGTCATCATCGACCGCCGTCGACGGTGTCGAACGGGCGGTTTAACCGTCCAGCCGCACAATTCGCTCGACATGAGCGGCTCCACGGAGGGCGACCTCACGAAGACCGGGATGGCCCTGAAACACGACCGCGAGTGGGACTACGAACTCGACCGGATCTTGGAGGCGATTGAGGAGCGAGACGCCTCGAAGGTCGGCCTCCAGTTCCCCGAGGGACTCAAGCGCCGCGGTCCGAAGGTGGCAGACGACCTCCGCGAAATCGCCCCCGACGACGTGACGTTCATGCTGTCGGGCCAGCCCTGTTACGGTGCCTGTGACCTCGACACGTACCTGATGCGCCGGACCGACGTGTTCGTCCACTTCGGACACACGCCGATGAAGGAGTCCGACAGCATCGTCTACGTCCCCCTCTTCTCGAACGTCGACCCGTTCCCGATCATGGAGGACGCCCTCGACGAGGAGCTGTCGCCGCCGGAGGAGGACGCCGACGTGGGGCTCGTCACGACGGCCCAGCACATGAACCGCTTCGAGGAGATGACGGACTGGCTCGAAGAGCGCGGCTACGAGGTCCACACCCGCCGCGGCGACGACCGGCTCACGAAGGAGGGACAGGTCTTGGGGTGTAACTACGCCTCCGCCGACATCGACGCGGAGCAGGTGCTGTACGTCGGCGGCGGGAAGTTCCATCCGGTCGGACTCGCGATGGAGCACCCCGACAAGCGCGTGATCATCGCCGACCCGGTCAACAACGTCGTGAAGGTCGCCGAACACGACCAGTTCCTCAAGCAGCGCTACGCCTCGGTCCACAAGGCGATGGACGCCGAGAAGTGGGGCGTCATCTTCTGTACGAAGATCGGCCAAGGTCGGTGGGAAACCGCCCAGGAGATCGTCGAGAACAACGACAACGCCTACCTGATCACGATGGACGAGGTGACGCCGGACCGCCTGCGCAACTTCGATATGGACGCGTTCGTCAACACCGGCTGTCCCCGGATCACGACCGACGACGGCCCGCGCTTCCACAAGCCCATGCTGACGCCGGGCGAGTACGAGGCCGCGATCGGCGAGAAGCCGCTCGATTCGATCGAGTTCGACACGTTCCACGACACTTGGTAGTTACCGTCGCCGGGGACGCCGGCCGGTGGTCTGATCGCTGATCGTCGCCCGCGACGCACCATAGCCGCCGCACGCGACGCGCTTCGTCTCCCGTCCACTGTGACAAGATTCTTGAAACCCGTCCGTCACACTGTGGACGATGCCCTCCACACTGCTTTCGACTGCGATAGACGGGATCGGTCCGGGGCCGACGAACCCGACCGAGCCGCTCGGATTCGCCATCAGTACCGGGCTCTCCTTCGTGATCGAACTCGCTGTCGTCGGCGTCCTCGGCGCGATCGTGATCGCCGTCGCTCCGGATTTCACCGACGAGGGAGCCAGGTACGTGCGCGGCGAGCCGGTCATGGCGTTCGTCTACGGGTTCGGCGCGTACATCGCGATCGCGGCCGCGGCGGTCCTTTTCGCCATCACGATCGTCGGGCTCCTCGTCGTCATCCCCGGACTGCTCGCGCTCGCGGTCGTCGGCGTCGCGACCACTACCGTCGGCGTCGTCGCGCTCGGGCGCTGGATCGGCGACGTGACCGACGTCGGTGACGGATTGGGCACGGCGCTCGTCGTCGGCGCGCTCGCGTGGGCGCTTCTCGGGGTCGTCCCGGTTCTCGGCGGCCTCGTGACCGGCGCGCTCAACGCGATGGGATTCGGCTACCTCGTCGCCCACGTTCTCGACGGGCGCGACGACCGCGACCGCGTCGCCTCCGGTGTCGGCGGCTCGCCGGACGACGCGGGTCGGATCGGGCGGGGCGAACACGACCGCGCCCGCGACGACCGCGCCCGCGACGACCGCGCCCGAAACGATCGAGACGAGCCCGACGATCGGTTCAGAAACATCGCCGCCGCCGATCAAGATGCGGACGACGAGACGACAGGCGGCTCGGGAGAGACGACCGCCGGCGACGACCCGGACGGTTCCGACGACCCCTCGTGGCGCTGAGTGGTGACGGCACACGGCACGGCCAATAAGTATACATCGGTGACCGCGAGAACACCATACACGCCCGATGCCACTGACTCGCGACTCGATAGCCGTCGTCCTCGTCGGCACCTCCGACAGAGCGACGGAGCTGTCGTCGTCGCTGGAGCGCGCGGACGACCGTTTCGTCGTCGAACCGGTCACGGGAGTCGACGCGGCCGTGGACCTGCTCCGAGACTCGGCGATCGACTGCCTGCTCGTCGTCGGGACGCCCGTCGACGCGACCGCAACGCCGATCGTCGAGACAGTCCGGGACCGACGCTCGGACCTCCCGATCGTGTGCTGTCTCGACGAGGCGCTCGACGCGGACGCCGCCGCCGAGGCGCTCGACGCGGGGGCCACCGACGTCGTGCGAGCGTGCGGCGACGCGGACGCGACCGTCCTCGCTCATCGGATATCGAACGTCGTGGCGTCCGCTCGCGCCGCCGCCGACGTCGAACGGCAGCGACAGCGGCTCGACGAGTTTGTTCGCGGCGTCTCTCACGACCTCCGAAATCCCCTCACCGTCGCACAGGGGCGGCTCGACCTGGCGGAACGCGACTGCGACTCCGATCACCTTGAAGACGCCTCGACCGCGGTCGACCGCACGCTCGAACTGATAGCCGACCTGCTGACGCTCGCGAGACAGGGCGAGACACCGCGGGAACGCGAACCGGTCGAGCTGTCAACGCTCGCCAACAAGTGCTGGGCAAACGTCGAGACCGGCGGCGCGACGCTCGTCATTGCTGGCGACCGGACGATACTGGCGGATCCGAGCCGACTGAAGCGGCTCTTCGAGAACCTGTTCCGCAACGCGACCGAGAACGGCGACGACGACGTGACCGTCACCGTCGGCGAGATCGCGCCGATGTACACGACGACGCGGGCCGAGGCCGTCATGCCGTCGGGCTTTTTCGTCGAGGACGACGGCCCGGGAATTCCCCGCGACGACCGGGAGCGCGTGTTCGAGATCGGGTACACGACCAACGACGACGGGACGGGATTCGGCCTCAACATCGCTCGCGACATCGCCACCGCCCACGGGTGGGATATCGACGTGTCAGAGGGCGCGAGCGGCGGGGCCAGATTCGAGATAACGGGCGTCGACGACGCGTGACGGTCAAGACCAGCGCCGCCAGGAGAGTCGACACCGAGTTAGCGACGGCGCTCGGCGGCAGATCTGGACCAATCTAGGCCCCCTCTACGTGCTCGACCGCCGCGTCCGGCGACTCGACCGCCGCCACGCCCGCGACATCGTGGGTGTCGAGCCCCGCGACCGGCCGTCCGTGCGCGAGCGCGAGTCCGATCTCAGAGAGGGTCCCCGGACCGCCGTCGACCGCGATCACCGCGTCGCCGTTCAGGACGACGAGCGCGTTGCGCGCGTGACCCATCCCCGTCGCGATCGGCGTGGTGACGTGGTCGTTCGCGTCCGCGCGTCGGTCGGTCGGGAGGATTCCGATGGTCTCGCCGCCGACCCCGCGAGCGCCGCGACAGACCGCTTCCATGACGCCGCCGAGCCCGCCGCAGACGACGACGTGGCCGCGCTCGGCCAGCCGCTCGCCGAGCTCCTCGGCGACCGCCGCGGTCTCCGCCCCGATCGAGCTCCCGCCGATGACGCTCACGCGCATGCCTCGTTTCATATCGGGACGCGATGTAAACCCGGCTGGTCTCGCGTCTCGTCGCCGATAATCCGACTGAAACGCTTATCCCTCTCGGCCGTCGATGTGGTGTATGACGTACGATACCGTCGTGTTCGACAACGACGGTGTCCTCGTGGGCCGCACGCGATTCGACGTGCTCCGGGATGCGACCCGGGACGCGTTCGTCGAGTGCGGCGTCGAGGAGCCCGATTCGGACGACGTAGAGCAGATGACGATCGGCGCGACCCCCGGCAGCGTGGGGACCGTCTGTCAGACGTACGACCTCGATCCGGGGTCGTTCTGGCGGACTCGCGACGACGTGGTCTCGAAGGCCCAACAGCACGAGGCGCGCGCGGGACGAAAGACCCCGTACGACGACCTCAACGAACTGGAGGACCTCGACGTGGAGATGGGGATCGTCTCCTCGAACCAGCAGGCGACCGTCGACTTCCTCGTCGACCACTTCGAGGGGTTCGACCGGTTCGGTGCCGCCTACGGCCGCGAGCCGACGATCCACTCGCTCCAACTTCGGAAGCCGAACCCCCACTACATCGAGCAGGCGCTCGGCGACCTCGACGCCGACAACGCGCTGTTCGTCGGCGATAACGAGTCCGACGTGCGAGCCGCCGAGAACGCCGGGATCGACTCGGCGTTCATCCGCCGCCCGCACCGCCGCAACTGGGACCTGAACGTCTGGCCGACGTGGGAGATAGAGCAGCTCTCCGACCTCCACGATATCGTCGGGTGAGGCCTCCGGTCGCCGGCGGACCGCCGCTCGCCGCAAGAGCGGCGACGAGCGGCTGCGACGCCCGCACCGGCAGCGCCCGCGTTCGCGACGCCCGCACCGGCAGCGCCCGCGTTCGCGACGCCCGCACCGGAAACGCCTGCATCTGCGATACTCGCAACAGCCGATGAAGCGTTTAAATCCGATGCCGCGTAACCCGTCTCCGTGACCGACTCGCCGCCGTGGGCCGACCTCTTCGGCCACCCCGAGCCCTACCCAGAGCAGGCCGACGGCATCGACGCCGCCATCGACGCCGCCGAGGCGGGCGGGTTCCTCGCGTTGGAGGGCGCGTGCGGGACCGGTAAGACGATGCTCGCGCTCACGGCCGGCCTCGACCGCGTGCGCGACCCCGACTCCGCGTTCGAGCGCGTGTTCGTGCTCACGAGTGTCAAACAGCAGCTCCGCCAGTTCGAGACGGATCTCGAAACGATAAACGAGAGCCTCCCGGAGGGGTACGACCCCGTCTCCGGACTCACGCTCGTCGGGAAGGCGGACGTCTGTCCGTACGCCCGACAGAACCGCGCCGGAATCGACCGTGAAACCGTCTACGAGCGCTGCGAGGGGCTCCGCGAACGCACCCGCAACCTCGTCGGCGAGGGCGGTGCGACGACGACCTCGAACCTCGTCAGCGAGGCGCGGAGCCAGCAGGTTGGATTGCTGGACTCGGGGTCGTCCGGCACCGCCGCCGGCCCCGCGACCGGCGACGCCCCCGGTTCCGCCGCCCCTGACGCCGACTACCTCAGCGTCGACGGCGAGGCCACCCCGTACCGCCCCGACACGGAGGAGTTCGAGGGGACCGAGTTCTGCCCCTTTTACGCCGGCTTCCTCGACGATCTCCCAGAGGACGGCGACCCCGCGGAGGCGGTGCCGTTCGACGTGACCGATATCGGCCACGTCGACAGCGACGAACTGGTCCGGCTCGCCGCGGGCCACGGCTCGTGTCCGCACTCGGTCATGGGCGCGCTCGTCCCGGAGGTCGAGGTCGTCATCGGCAACTACTATCACGCGTTCGACCCCGTGACGACCGGGACGTTCACCGGCGCGCTGCTCGACGACGCGACGTTCGTCGTCTGCGACGAGGCGCACATGCTCGAACCGCGCGTGCGCGACCTCGTGAGCGACGCCGTCGCGGACGCGAGCCTGCGCGACGCCGAGAACGAACTCACCCGCGTCGTCCAGCCGCTGTCGTTCGAGACCGCGGGCGCGGAGTCCGAAGACGCCGCCTTGGTCCGCGGCGAGATCGAGGATTCGGACGTGACCGTCGACGAGATCGAGGCCGTCCGGGAGTTCTACGCCGACCTCCGCGGCGAACTCGACCGCCGAGTGACCGAGCGGCTCGACCGCGAGCGTCCGGACTGGCGCGCGTCGATGCGCGAGCTCGACGACGACGAGATCCCGCTTCGCGACCCGGAAGCGCCGGGCGAAGACGCGATCACGACGTGGGCGAAACGGGAGGAGTACGGCGACCGCGTCTGGGCGCGCGCCAAGCAGGTGGGCGCGGTCGTCAAGCGCGTCCTCGATTCGCTCGAAGACGAGGACAAGAAGCGCGCCGCGCCGGGCGTCGGCCGCACGCTCAACGCGTGGTATCGCGAGGGACACGAGGACTTCTTCCGCGCGGTCGACTTAGAGCGGACGTGGGACGAGACCGCGCCGCCCGACTCGTGGCGGCGCGCGTACAACGCGAGCCTCGCGCTGTACAACTGCCTGCCGAGCGAGCCGATCGGCGACCGGCTCGCCGAGTTCGGCGGCGGCGTGCTCATGAGCGCGACGCTGGAGCCGATGGACGTGTTCCGCGAGGTGACGGGCCTCGACCACCTCGAAGCGCGGGGGCGACCGGTCGTCGAGCGGACGTACGGACTCTCCTTTCCTCCGGAGAACCGCGCGAGCTTCGCGGTCGACGCGCCGAAGTTCACCCACGAGAACCGCGGCCCGCCGGGCGAAAGGAACGACACGCGGCTCGCGCACCTCGACGCGACGGCCGCGGTCGCGCGCCGCGAGGGGAACGTGCTGGTCGGCACCCCGAGCTACGCGGAGGCGACGTGGATGGCCGACGCGCTCGATGACCGACTCGACAAGCCGGTCCTCCTCGACGAGTCGTCCGGCGACCGGGCGACGGAGTCGCTGAAAGACGACTTCTTCGCGGGCGATGGCAAGGTGCTCGTGACGAGCCTGCGGGGAACGCTCACGGAGGGCGTCGACTACCGCGGCGACCGGCTCTCGGCGGCCGTCGTCTGCGGCGTCCCGATCATCAACACGGCGCGGCCGCGGACGCGAGCGGTGATCACCGCCTACGACCGCCGGTTCGAGTCGGGGTTCAAGACGGCGCTCACGGTCCCCGCGGTCCGAAAGGCTCGGCAGGCCGTGGGACGGGTGATACGCGGCCCGGACGAGCGCGGCGTCCGCGTCCTCCTCGACGCGCGGTACGCCCGCGAGTCGTGGAACAGCGTTCGCGCGTATCTCCCCGACCACGAACGCGAGGAGTATCGCCCCGTGAGCCCGGACATGCTCGAGTTCGCGCTCGATCGGTTCACGCGCGAGACGGCCGGCGACTGACCGGAGCGACGATAGGCGATCACCGGACGGGGAGTGTCTTGCGAAGGTATATGGTTGACGGGAGTGTGCGTACGACTGTCATGTGTCGGGAGATGCGACGAGAGCCTGCGTGGGTGTCGGCGATCCGCTTGGCGATGCTCGAAGGGCGGGTGACGGTCGCAGGCGTCGTCGAGGAGGCGAACCTGATCGAGGGGCGCGAGCGCACCGTCGAGGACGTACTGGAGACGATGTGCGAACGCAACCTGCTCACCGCGGTCGACGACGGCGCGTACGTCCCGGGGACGGTGTTGCTCGAATCGGACCGGTTCGATCTGGATTTCGGAAACGCCTCCGACGGCGGCGCTCACCGCTGGAACTCCGCAGTCTGAGCGCGGCTGGTCGGCCGATTTTCAAGCCGCCTCGCCGCTACGCGTGTCCGTAGCGTAAACTATGTCCCTACTACGTGCGAACCGCGAGCCGATGGGTAACCTAACGGATACCAAGGTCTCCGAAAAGAACCTGACGACGGTCCCGAAGCCGGTGCGGAACTTCCTCGACGTCGGTGCCGGCGACCGCGTCGAGTGGCACGTCGAAGACGGGAACATCGTGGTGCGGAAGGCACCCGAGGAGTAGCTCCCCGCGAGGGCCGCCGTCGGCCCGCCCGACGCGGCCGAGGGGGCCGTCCACCCTTTCGCGACTCACCGCCCTTCGGGCAGATCTTCCGGTCTATCGACGTCCCGCCGAACGCCCGGGTCGTCGACGGCGACGAGCGCGCTCGCGTCGCCCGCTAACAGGATCTCGCGCCCTCCCACGTCGCCGTCGACGGCGACGAGGCGGTCGAAGAACCGCCGGTCGAACACCACCGGGTTTCCTCGGTCGCCGTCGTAGGCGGCCGCGAGGGCGTCGCCCGCGCCGGCGGCGTACGCCGCGATGAGCGTCTCGACGGTCGCCGAATCGACGAGGGGCATGTCGCCGAGTGCGATCACCGCGGCGTCGACGTCGCCGGATGCGTCCGTATCGCCGAGCGCACCGATTCCCGTCCGGACGGACGTCGACTGTCCCGCCTCGTACGCGTCGTTGACCGCGACCCTGACCGGGAGGTCCGCCACGGCGTCGCGGACGCGGTCGGCTTCGTAGCCGACGACGACGACCACCGGATTGACTCCGGCGTCGACGAGCGTCCGCGCCGCCCGCCGCACGACCGGCTCGCCGTCGACGGTCGCGAGGAGCTTGTTGTCGTCGCCGAACCGACTGCTCGTCCCCGCGGCGAGCAGCACGCCCGCGACGCGAGGCGCGTCGGCTGTGTCCGCCTGACCGGGTTCGTCCGCGTCGAACGGCGGCGAGACGACCGGGAGTCCGTCGTCGCTCATCGCTCGACGGCCGGGTAGGGGACGACGTCGACCGCCTCGCCGGCCGACAGCGTCGACTCGGTGAGCACGAACCCGTCGGCGCGCGTCGCCCGCGTGCTGGAGGAGAGCACGCTCGGGTCGAACGCCTCCTCGTACACGGCGAGCGGCGAGTCGACGTGGCCGAGCGGCAGCGCATCGCCGTCCGCGAGCGTCACCGGGACGGCGTACGTGAACCCCGGCACCGCGATCCCGACGTCGCTCGTCATCGTCGCGTCGACGGTCGGAAGCGCGGTGTCCCCGGTGAAGAAGGGCCGCGCGACGAGGGAGGTCACCGCGTGCGCGCCGACGGGCTTGCCGGGGATTGCGAAGACGACGGCGTCCCGGTCGTCGAGCGTGGCGACCGCGATGGGTTTGCCGGGCCGCAGCGCGACGCGGTGGAACAGCACGGTTCCAAGCTCGCGGAGCGCGCGCACCACGTAGTCTTTGTCGCCGACGCTCGTGCCGCCGGTGGTTATCACCACGTCGTGGTCGTCGGCGAGCCCCGCGATCCGGTCTCTGACGCGGTCATACTCGTCCGGGACGGTGCCCTCGTAGGTCGCCTCGCCGCCCCACCCGTCGACGAGTCCCGCGAGCATCGGCGAGTCGAGGTCGGCCTGCCGCCCCTCGTGGATCTCCGTGCCGGTCGCCAGAAGCCCCACGGAGGGACGCTCCGTCACGGGAACCTCGTCGATCCCGAGGTCGCCGAGCAAGATCGCGTCTTTCGCGCCGAGCCGCTCGCCCGCCGCGAACAGCCGCTCACCGTCCGCCACGTTGCTGCCGCGCTCGTAGACGTACGTGCCGGGGTCGGTCGGCGTGCCGTCGAGTCGGCCGTCCTCGACGCTCGCCTCCTCCTGTTTGAGGACGGCGTTGGCTCCGGTCGGGAGCGGCGCGCCGGTGAAGATCCGGACGGCCTCGCCGGACGACAGCGACGGCGGCTCGGACTCGGGGAACACCTCCCGGTCGAGTAGCTCGTACGGGTACCCCTCGCTCGCGTCGAACGCGTAGCCGTCCATCGTCGCGTGGCTCCGCTCGGGGACCGCCGCCGGCGCGTCGATCGGCTCGGAAAGCGTCCGGCCGGCGATCCGGTCGATCTCGACCGTCTCTGTGCCCCACCGATCGAGCCACTCGTCGCGGAGGTTGCGGACGCGCTCCGCGGCCGTCCGTACCGGCGTGATCTCGCCGTGGCCGTGGTCGCCGTCTCCGCCCCCACCGCCGCCGCCCTCGGTCGGATCCCCGCTCATCGGCTACGGACGAGGCCGTCACGGCCGTTCCGTCCGCGGACGGCCGATTTGTCATGGTCGATAACGTTTATTAGGGTGGTACTACATATCATAGACCGTGGTAATAGTATGCTCATAGGAGGGGGATATAAAAGATGACGGTGACAGATGGACGAACGACGGTAGACGTGGGGGATCGCTGATGGAGTTCGACGGCGAGTTCGAACTCGACGGCGTTCCGCCGGAGAAGGCGTGGGTCGTGCTCTCGGACCCGGTCGCGGTGCGCGACTCGCTGAAGGGATGTCAGTACATCACACCGATGGACGACTCCTTCGAGTGGGACTCCTTCGAGCCCGAGGAGGACATTCCGACGCTGCCGGAGGCGGAGGCCGACGACGTCGCGGCGCGGGCGTTCCGGACAGGCCAGACGTACGCGGCGCTGATGCAGGTCGGCGTCGGCAGCGTGAAGCCGAAGTTCGAGACGACGGTCACCATCGACGACCGCGACGAGGAGGAGTTCGAGATGACGGCCACCGGCTCGGGCTCCGCGAGCGGGAGCAGCTTCAGCATGGAGTCCGGCATGCGGATTCACCCGCAGGAAGACGGCGACGGCTCCCGCATCGAGTGGTGGACCGAAGCCGACATCTCCGGGCGGATCGCCCAGCTCGGCGGGCGCGTGATCAACCCGGTGGCGAACAAGATCGTCAACAACTTCTTCACCTCCATCGAGTCGCAGATGACCGACGTCGAGGAGACCGACTCGGGGGTCACGGACCGAATTCGAGGGATGTTCTGATGAAGTCAGCCCCGTTTGAGCATCACGAACCGACGACGGTCGACGAGGCGGTCAGCCTACTGGAGAGCCTCGACGACCCGACGATCCTCGCCGGGGGACAGAGCCTCGTGCCGATGTTGCGCTTCCGGCTCGCGAACCCCGACGTGGTCGTCGACATCAACGGCATCGACTCGCTCGACTACCTCCGCGAGGCGGACGGCCACCTCCGCGTCGGCGCGCTCGCGCGTCACGCGGACATCGCCGAGTCCGACGTGATAGACGAGAAGTACGGGAGCTTCGCCGACGCCGCGCCGCTCGTCGCCGACCCACAGATCCGCAACCGCGGGACGGTCGTCGGCTCCGTCGCGCAGGCCGACCCGAAGGGCGACTGGGGGTCGGTGCTGCTCGCGCACGAGGGCGAGGTGGTCGCGCGCGGCCCCGACGGCGAGCGAGCGATCCCGGCCGAGGAGTTCTTCCTCTTGCCGTACGACACGACGCTCGGTGAGGACGAGCTGATCACCGAGGTCCGCGTTCCGACTCCGTCACCGAACGAGGGGAGCGCGTATCACAAGCTGAAGCGCAAGACAGGCGACTACGCGATGGCCGGCGTCGGCGTCCGGCTCACGTTCGACGACGACGGCACCATCGAGTCGGCCGGGATCGGGATGACCGCCGTCGACATCACGAACGCCCGCGCGACGGACGCCGAGGAGCACCTCGAAGGCGAGCGGCCGAGTCCCGACCTGTTCGCTGCGGCCGGTGAGCTGGCCGCAGAGCAGTCGAATCCCGAATCGGACGAGCACGGCGGCGCGGACTACAAGGCGCGGATGGTCGACGTGCTCACCCAGCGCGCGCTGGGTGACGCAGCCGAGCGCGCCGGCACGGTAACGGTCAAACGGAGGGTCACACAGTGACAGACGAACGCGAAATCACGCTGACGGTCAACGGCACCGAACACACGGTCGAAGTCGAGCCGCGGCGGCTGCTCGTCCACGCGATCCGCGAGGACCTGGACCTCACCGGCACGCACATCGGCTGTGACACGGGCAACTGCGGTGCCTGTACCGTGTTGAAGGACGGCGAGCCGATCAAGTCGTGTCTCATGTTCGCCGCGCAGGCGGACGGCGCGGAGATACTCACCGTCGAGGGAATGGAGGACTTACCGGAGGCCGACGGGATCCACCCGCTTCAGGAGGGGTTCCGCGAGGAACACGGCCTGCAGTGCGGCTACTGCACACCGGGAATGCTCATGTCGGGCAAGGCGCTGCTCGACGAGGACCCCGACCCCGACGAGGAAACGATCCGCGACGCGATAAGCGGGAACCTCTGTCGATGTACCGGCTACCAGAACATCGTCCGGTCGATCGAGTACGCGGCCGACGAACTCGCGGACCGAGCGGCGGCCGACGGCGGCGCCGTCGCGGCGCGGACGGGCGAATCGACCGCAGACGCGGGACCGGACGGCGGGACCGCACAGACGCCCTCGCCGGAAGGCGGCCACGAGCCGCCCGCGGTCGGCGGCGACGCAGACACGTTCTGCGGGCGCGAGGACTGCTGTGGCGGGCCGAGCGGGGCCGACCCGTTCGACCGCGAGGCGCTCCTCGACGACGCGGAGGACGGAAACGGCGACGCCGCCGTCGACGCGGACGACCGAGGTGATTCCGTATGAGCAGCGAACCAGACGTACCCGACGCCGAAACGGAGTATCAACACGACGAGGACGGCGGTCCCGACCCGGAGAAACACTGCGGCCACGGCCGCGGCGGCATGGGTGAGGAGGTGACGCGCAAGGAGGACAAACGCTTCATCACCGGGCGCGGTAACTACGTCGACGACATCAAGAAGCCGGGCATGCTCCACTGTGAGATCGTCCGGAGTCCACATGCGCACGCCAGAATCGAGAACATCGACGGCTCCCGCGCGGAGGCGATGGACGATGTCGTCGCGGTGTTGACGGCCGACGACTTACTGGAGCACGACCTCGCGACGATGCCGACGCTGATGGACGACACGCAGGACGTGCTCGTCAACGAGAAGGTGAAGTTCCAGTCCCAAGAGGTCGCGGCCGTCATCGCCACGGACCGCTACGCGGCGAAAGACGGCGCCCAGAAGGTCGAAGTCGAGTACGACGTGCTCGATCCAGTCGTCGACGCCGCGGAGGCCTTAGAAGAGGACGCCCCGCTCGTGCGCGACGAGCTCGACGACCAGGAGGACAACCACATCTTCGACTGGGACACCGGCGACAAGGAGGCCACCGAGGCGGTGTTCGACGAGGCCGACGTCACGGTCGAGGAGGACATGCTGTACCAGCGGCTCCATCCCGCCCCGATCGAGACGTGCGGCGCGGTCGCCGACTGGGATCCCGGGATGGACAAGATGACGGTCCACATGACCTCGCAGGCTCCCCACGCCCACCGCACCCTGTTCTCGCAGGTGTCGGGCATCCCGGAGCACAAGGTCCGGATCGTGAGCCCCGACGTGGGCGGCGGGTTCGGCAACAAGGTGCCGATCTATCCGGGATACGTCGTCGCCGCGGCGGCGTCGTACGTCCTCGAACAGCCGGTGAAATGGATCGAAGAGCGCTCAGAGAACATCCAGACGACCGGGTTCGCCCGCGACTACGACATGACCGGCGAACTCGCGGCCACCGAAGACGGGATGATAGAGGGCGTCAAAGTCGACGTGCTCGCCAACCACGGCGCGTACAACGCGGCGGCCCAGCCGTCGAAGTTCCCGGCCGGCTTCTTCAACATCTTCACCGGGTCGTACGACATCGAGGCGGCCTACGGGTCGCTTACAGCCGCGTTCACCAACACCGCGCCCGGCGGGGTCGCCTACCGGTGCTCGTTCCGCGTCACGGAGGCGGTGTACCTCATCGAGCGCATGGTGAAGGTGCTCGCCGACGAGCTGGAGATGGACCCGGCCGAGATCCGCCGGAAGAACTTCATCCCCTCGGAGGCGTTCCCGTACGAGTCTGCGACCGGGTGGAACTACGACTCCGGCGACTACGAGAAGGCGCTCGACAAGGCCTTGGAGATGGCCGACTACGAGCACTACCGCGAGGAGCAGCAGCGTCGGATCGCCGAGGACGCTGACAAGCTCATCGGCATCGGCATCTCCTCGTTCACGGAGGTCGTCGGGGCCGGACCCGGCAAGCAGTGTGACATCGCCGGGATCGAGATGTTCGACTCCGCGGACTTACGCGTGAATCCGACCGGCAACGCCGTCCTGCGCGTCGGCGTCCAGACGCAGGGCCAGGGCCACGAGACCACCTTCGCGCAGATCGTCGCGGAGGAGCTGGGGATGGACGTCGACAACATCTCCGTCGAGCACGGCGACACGGATACCGAGCCGTACGGGCTCGGAACCTACGGCTCGCGGTCGACGCCCGTCGCGGGCGCGGCCGCGGCCGTCGCCGCGCGCAAGGTGCGCGACAAGGCCAAATCGATCGCGGCGAACGAACTCGAAGCCGCAGAAGAGGACATCGAGTGGGACCGGGAGTCCGGCGAGTTCCACGTCGCCGGCGCGCCGGACCGCTCGATCACCATCACGGAGATCGCGGCGGGAGCCTACATGAACCACCCCGGCGACGAGGAACCCGGGCTGGAGGCGACGAACTACTACGACCCGCCGGAGATGACGTACCCGTTCGGGTCGTACATCGTGATAGTTGAGGTCGACCGCGAGACCGGCGAGGTGGAGTTCGAGAAGTTCGTCGCGGTCGACGACTGCGGGAACCGCATCAACCCGATGATCATCGAGGGCCAGATCCACGGCGGACTCGCCCAGGGGATCGGCACCGCAATGCTTGAGAAGGTCACCTACGACGACAACGGCAACGTCACCGGCGGTGACTTCATGAACTACCTGCTGCCCACGGCGAACGAGATCCCGAACTTCGAGACGGGTCACACCGTCACGCCGTCGCCGCACCACCCGATCGGCGCGAAGGGCGTCGGCGAGTCGCCCACGGTCGGGTCGCCGCCGGCGATCGTCAACGCCGTCGTCGACGCGATGAGCCACGCCGGCGTCTCCCACGTGGAGATGCCGATGACGCCGGACGTCGTCTGGGAGACGCTCGACGACGCCGGCCTCGCCCACCAGCCGGCCCACAACGTCGAGTTCGACCTCGGCGACGACGCCGAGCCGGCAGACGACTGATCCCGCACCAACCACCTCCGCGCCGTCCGCCGCCTCGGACGCGTCTGGCGGGGCGGCGGCACCGTTTCCACACAGATGACACACGACGAGACCGAACACGACGAGACCGACGAGGCTCCCCGCGACGGGACCGACGAGGCCGCACACGACGGGACCGACGGGTCCACACGCGACGGCGTCGGACGGCCCGTCACGGACGGAGCGAGAGGGACAACGACGACGATCGACGACGGCGACGTCTCCGCGCTGGAGGCGACGCTCGCCGACCGAGGGGAGGCGTTCGCGCGGGCGACGATCGTCCGCCGCGAGCCGCCGGTGTCTGCCAACGTCGGCGACCGCGCCGTCGTGACCGCGGACGGTGAGATCCACGGGTGGGTCGGCGGTGCCGCCTGCGCGCAGTCGGTGGTGGCGACGCAGGGAGTCGCCGCGATAGAGGAGGGGACGCCGCGGCTCGTGGGGATCGCGCCCGACCCGGAGACCGTGGACCGGCCGGGACTCGACGCCTTCCCGATGACGTGTCACAGCGAGGGCGTCCTCGAACTGTTCGTCGAGCCCGTGACGCCGACGACGGAGCTCGTGATCGTCGGCGACTCGCCGGTCGCGCGCGCGCTCGCTCGTCTGGCTGGAGAGCTGACGGTCGACGTGACGCTCGTCGTCGCGGACGGCGACGCGGACCGGGACGTTCCCGCGGAGACCCGGGTGGTGGCAACGGTCGACCACGAGGCGATCGCCGACGCCGTCGGCGACTCGCCGCTCGTCGTCGTCGCCTCGATGGGGGAGTACGACGCCCGGGGCGTGGCCGCGGGCGTCCTCGCCGACGCGTCCTACATCGGACTGGTCGCGAGCGACGAGCGCGCGGCCGAGGAGACGGAGCGCGCGGCCGGACTGCTCGACCGCGACGTGGGGGACGTCGTGGGCGCGGTGACGAATCCCGCGGGCGTCGACGTGGCCGCGTACACGCCCGCGGCGATCGCGGCGAGCCTGCTCGCGGAGATAGTCGACGAGCGGTCGAAGGCGACCCCGTCGGATCCGGGCGAGGCCGCGGCGGCCGGTGACGACGCCGAGGCTGCAACGGACGCAGCCGGGGACGACTCGGGGGCAGCCGGAGACGACTCGGGCGCAACTGAAGACGGCTCCGATGCGTCTGCGGACGACGAGACCGCGGTCGATCCGGTCTGCGGCATGACCGTGGACCCGGCGGCGGCGGACGCGTCGGTCGAGCACGACGGCCGGACGTACCACTTCTGTTGTCACGGCTGTGCCGACTCGTTCGCCAACGACCCGGCGTCGTATCTCGACGGGGAGGTCGAAGCGTGAACGGTGAGATGGACGCGAACCCATTCGCGTCGGTCACGGAGGCGGCGCTTCGCGAGCGGTTCGAGCGCACCGACTACGTCGCCGACGACCGTACCGTCACGACGGTCGAACTCGCGCTCCGGCTCGGGCGGCCGCTCTTGGTCGAGGGGCCGCCGGGCAGCGGCAAGACCGAACTTGGCAAGACGCTCGCCGAGGGGTTCGACACGG
The DNA here is from genome assembly GCF_000746205.1 of Halorubrum sp. BV1. Classification (NCBI taxonomy): domain Archaea; kingdom Methanobacteriati; phylum Methanobacteriota; class Halobacteria; order Halobacteriales; family Haloferacaceae; genus Halorubrum; species Halorubrum sp. BV1. Next base: position 724,406 of record NZ_JQKV01000001.1, on the reverse strand, counting down.
AGCTGATCCGCCTCCAGTGTTACGAGGGACTCACCGCCGAGAACGCGCTTTACGAGTGGAACTACACGAAACAGCTGCTCGCCGTGCAGGCCGACGAGGGGACCGTGGCCGGCGACGGCGCGGCGGTCTCGGCGAACGACGACGCGGCGGCACAAAGCGAGCCGAGCGAAGCGAGCCCCGGCGGAACCGGATCCGGCTCCGTATTCGACGAGGAGTACCTGCTGGAACGCCCGCTGTTGCGCGCGCTCCGGACCGACGGCGAGACCCCGCCGGTGCTTTTGATAGACGAGATCGACCGCGCCGATGAGGAGTTCGAGGCGTTCCTCTTGGAGCTGCTCTCGGACTTTCAGGTGTCGATCCCCGAGCTCGGAACCGTGAACGCGTCGACCCCGCCGGTCGTGATACTCACATCGAACCGGACGCGCGGCCTGAGCGACGCGCTGAAGCGGCGCTGTCTGTACCTCCACGTCGAGCCGCCGTCGTTCGAGACGGAGTACGAGATCGTCCGCCGGAAAGTGCCTGAACTCGACGCCGCCGTCGCGGCCGAGGTGTGCTCCGTGGTCGCGAACCTCCGGGAGGAGTCGTTCCTCAAGCGGCCGGGCGTCGCGGAGACGCTGGACTGGGCGCGGGCGGTCGCGGCCCTGCGGCACGAGGACGGGGACGAACCGCTCTCGCCCGAGGAGATAGAGCGGACGATCGGCTGCCTGCTGAAGGAGGCGGAAGACGTCGCTCGCGTCGACGGGGAACTGCTCGAACGCCTCCACGAGGCCGCTCGCGAGGCGGCAGAGCGGGTCGAGTGAGCATGGCCGACCACGACGACGAGACGGAGTTCGAGCCCGTCGACGCCGAGGCCGGGGTCGCCGACGCCGACGTCGGTGTCTACGGGGGTTCCGGGACGGAGACGCCCGACTTCCCGGCGGCCAAGACGCACCTCCTGACGGAGGTGGTCCGGCTCGTCGCCGTCCTCCGGAACGACGGGGTCAGCGTCCCGGCGACCGGGACGCTCGACGCGGCGCGCGCGCTGGCTGCGGTCGGGCTCGGAGACGAGCGGCGCGTGGCGGCCGCGCTGCGCGCGAGTCTCCTCACCGAGGCCGCCGATGCCGACGCGTTCGCGGACGCGTTCCCGACGTTCTGGCACCGGCTCCGGAGCGGGCTCGACCGGATCGCCACCGCTCACGGCGGGCCGTCACCGGGGGACGATTCGGAACAGGGTGACGACGCCCGCGACGAGCCGCCTGACGTCCCCGACGGGAGCGGCTCGGCGGCCGACGATCCGGGAGTGCTCGCCGACGCCGAGCCGCCGGAGACGGACGCCGACGCCGACGGCGACCCGACGGTCCACATTCCGACCGACCGTCGCCACGTCGCCGGCGACCGCCCCGCCGGCGACCGTGGCGAGGAGACGGACGGCCGCCGGTACAGCGCGGTCGGCGAGAGCGAACTCGTCGCGGCCGACGTTCCGACAGCGTCCTCGGCCGAGGCGGCGAGCGTCCGCCGGTTCGTGGACGCGCTGTCGTCGCTGCCGGGCCGCCGGCGGCGACGCTCGCCGTCGGGGCCGGCCGTCGACGCCCGAGGTGCGCTCCGGGCGAGCCTCCAGACGGGCGGCGCGCCGATAGACCTCCCGCGCGACGCCCCCGTGCCGTCGGAGTTCCGCTGCTGTCTGCTCGTCGACGTCAGCGGTTCGGTGCTCGACACGGTCGACCGGGGCGCGCTGTTGGAACTCGGCGTGCAGGTCACGGCGAGCGCGCAGGGCGCACGGGTGTTCCTCTTCGACACGGACCTCGTGGAGGCGACCGACGCGTTCGCCGACTCGACGCGGTCGCCGGCGGACGCCCTTCGCGCCGCCGAGGTCGAGTGGGGCGGCGGGACCCGGATCGGTCACGCGGTCGACCGGCTGCGCCGGACGGCCCCGCACGCGGTCGACCGACGAACCGTCGTCGTGGTCGTAAGCGACGGACTCGACGTTGGTGACCCGGAGCTGCTCGTCGACGGCATGACGTGGATCGCCGACCGTGCCGAGGGTGTCGTCTGGCTCAATCCGCTCGCGGTCTCGGCGTCGTTCGCGCCCGAATCGCGCGGGATGAGCGACGCCGCGCCGTACGTCGACGCCCTGTTCGGGTTCGCGTCGGCCGCGGACCTCGCCGAAGCCGCCCGGCAGATCGAGCGCCGCGGCCTCGCGGGCGCGGTCGGCTACGAACACGACTCGCGCCGGATCGACGGCGGGGAGGGGGTCGTATGACCGACGCCGACCCGGATCGCGGGCCTGACGGCGGTTCCGGATCCGACTGGCCGGGACCAGTTTTGCGAGCGACCCTCGACGCGCTTCGCGCCCGCGGCGCGTTCGACGGCGTTCGACTGGACCGCGCCACGGTGGGTACCGCGGCGGTGCTCGTGGAACTCGTCGGCGGCGGCGCCGACGACGCCGAGGGCCAGCATCGGGCGTCTGCGGGCCTCGCACACCGCCCGTCGGGGACGTCGCCGTCGCCGCCGGACGACCTCGACGGACTGGTGGTACCGTTCGCGGATCGCGACGCTCGGGATGTCCCGCTCGGCGAGCGCGCGTTCGCCGTCGCGGCGCTGAACGCGCTTTCGGTCCCGTTTCTCGACTGGCGAACTGGCGATCCGATGGCGCTGCTCGCCGCGTCCGTGTCGCGGATCACCACGGTCGGGCTGTTTCGGCCGGCGTTCCGGAAATTCGACGACGTCGAGGTCCGCGTGATAGAGCGCGAGCCCGTCGCGGTCGAGACCGTCTCGACGCCGCCGGGGGTCGCGGTGCAGGCGTTCACGCCGACGGAAACCGCGGCCGCGATGAAGGGAGCCGACGTGGTGTTCGTCACCGGCTCGACGCTGGTGTACGGGGGGATAGAGCGATACCTCGCCGCCGCCCCCGCGTCCGCGACGGTCGTCGTGGTCGGCGCGACGGCCTCCGCCCTGCCTGCCCCGCTCTTCGACCGCGGCGTCGACGTCGTCGCCGGCGCGGCGATAGCCGACCCCGAGCGGGTGCGGTCGGCGGTCGCGGACGGCGGCTGCGGGACCGACCTCCACGATAGCGGCGTTCGAAAGGTGTACGCGGCGCGTGACGCGCCCGAAACCATGGATCTGCAATCGGGTACTTGACATGACAGAGAGCAACTGGAGCGTTCCGGAGACCGAAGTCGTACAGCGCGTTCACGACCACCTCGATTCCGACGGCACGGGCGTCCTCGCGACGATCGTCGACGTCGAGGGGAGCGCCTACCGCCGTCCGGGGGCGAAGATGCTCCTCGACGACGAAGGAGGCGTCGGATCGATCACGGCCGGGTGCATCGAGGACGACTTGCTCGCCGCCGCGGAATCGGTCAGGGAGAGCGGCCGACCGGACCGGGTGACCTACGACCTGATGGGCGACGACGCCGACGACGTCTGGGGGCTCGGCGTGGGCTGTAACGGCGTCATCGACATCCTGCTCGAACCACTCGACGAGACGTATCGTCCGGCGGTCGAGGCGTTCGACGCCGGTCGCGACGTGGCGGTGCTCACCGTCCTCTCCGCCGACGGAGACGAACGGCTCGGGGACGAGCGCGACGGACGCGTGGGAGACGACGGAAACGGAGGCGTCGGAGGCGACGGCAACGACGACGGCAAGAACCCAGACGCCCCGGGACAACTCGGCGACCGCGCGTACTACCATCCCGACGAGGGACAGCTGCGACTTTCCGACGGCTCGTCCGCGGACGCGTGGCCGGCCGAGGCGCTCTCGGGACCGGCCGCTGACCTCGCCGAGCGCGGCTCCGCCGACGTCGTGACCGTCGAGGGACGGGACGGTCAGACGCTCACGGTGTTCGTCGACGGGATAGCTGCGCCCGCCGACCTGGTCGTCTTCGGGACGGGTCACGACGTCGGGCCGGTCGTGGAGCTGGCCGAGCGAACCGACTTCCGGGTCACCGTCGTCGGCTTCCGCGGCGCGGTCGACCTCGAATCGCGGTTCCCCGAGGCACACCGGACCGTGACAACGTCACCGGGGACGCTCGACGACGCGCTCGACATCGACGGCCGGACGCACGCCGTCGTGATGACACACAACTTCGTTGACGATCGGCTCGCCGTCGAGACCCTGCTCCGCTCGGACGCGCCGTACGTCGGGCTGATGGGGCCGCGCGAACGATTCGACGAGATGCTGGAGGCGTTCGACGACGAGGGAACGACGTTCACGGAGGCGGAGCTCACGTCGCTGTACACGCCCGTCGGACTCGATCTCGGCGGCGGCTCCCCGTACCAGATCGCACACAGCATCGTCGGCGAGGCTCTCGCCGTGTCGAACGACCGGACGCCGGGACACCTTCGCCAGCGCGACGGGGCCATCCACGACCGCGTCGACGTGGACGCCCCGCCCTCGCCGTAGCGAGGGGGAGCGGTCGCCGTCGAAACCGACACGATAATCCTCCCGCCGCGACGACACTGGACCATGCAGAACAAGCGCGTCCTCGTGACGGGCGGCGCGGGCTTCATCGGCTCGACCCTCGCGAACCGACTCGCCGCGGACAACGACGTGATCGCGGTCGACGACACCTACCTCGGAACGCCGGAGAATCTCGACCCGGAGGTGGAGTTCGTCGAGGCTTCGGTGCTCGACGACGACTACCCTGTCGACGTCGATGTCGTCTTCCACCTCGCCGCGCTCTCCTCGCGGAACATGCACGAGTCGGACCCCCAGCGCGGCTGTCGCGTCAACGTCGAGGGGTTCATCAACACGGTCGAGCGCGCCCGCGAGGCGGGCTGTGACACGGTCGTCTACGCGTCCACCTCCTCCATCTACGGGAGTCGCACCGACCCCTCGCCGGTCGAGATGGACGTGGAGGCGCACACGGCCTACGAGGCCTCCAAGCTCTCCCGGGAACGCTACGCCGAGTACTACGCGAACCACCACGACATGAACATGGCCGGGCTCCGATTTTTCTCCGTGTATCAGGGCTTCGGCGGCAACGAGGCCCACAAGGGTGAGTACGCGAACACGGTGGCGCAGTTCGCGGATGTGATAGCCTCCGGAGAGGCTCCCGAGCTGTTCGGCGACGGCAGCCAAACGCGGGATTTCACCCACGTCTCGGACGTGGCCCGCGCCTGCGAGCTCGCCGCGGACCACGAGCTGACCGGCGTCTACAACGTCGGCACCGAGGAGGCGTACACGTTCAACGAGATGGTCGAACTGATCAACGACGCGCTCGGCACCGACATCGACCCGGAATACATCGAATGTCCCTTCGACGGCTACGTCCACGACACGATGGCCGACTACTCGACGTTCCACGAGGCCACCGGCTGGGAGCCGGAGATCGGCTTCGAGGAAGGCGTCGAGCTGGTGTGTGAGCCGTACCGCGAGGAGTGACTCGCCGCGAGCGGACGCCCACCGAGCGGCCCGCGGTGTCTCAGTCGAACGGCCCAACAGTGTGGATCGCTCTCGCGGTCGGATCAACATATTCACTACAACCCGTCACGAATCGGGGGGTATGAGCACGGACGACGTCTCGCGGCGCACGTTCATCCGGACCGCCGGCGGCGCGGCCGCGACCGCTGGCGCGGCGACGGCGACCTCGGGAACCGCGGCGGCACAGGAAGTCGAACCCGACTGGCCGAGCGGGGCATCGAGCGGGAACGTCGGCTCCTATCAGGACGCCCGCGGACAGGACTCGCTGACCATCTCGGTCGGTGCCGGCGACCAAGGGCTCGCGTTCGACCCGACGCTCGTGTGGGTCGACACGGGTACGACGATCACGTGGGAGTGGACGGGCAACGGGGGCGCACACAACGTCCAGACCGTCGAGGGGTCGGCGAGCCTCGACAGCGGCGACCCGGTCGGCGAAGAGGGGCACACCTACGAGTACGAGGTGACCGAAGAGGACGCCGGGATCACCCACTACCACTGCGTTCCGCACACGGCCGTCGGCATGCACGCCGGCCTCGCCGTCGGCGAGGACATAGCCACCGTCGAGACCGGCGGGGGCGGCGGCAGTAACGCCGTGTTCGTTCCGCAGGGCGCTCGCGCGCTCGGCATCGCGACGTTCATCGCGATGGTGAGCACGCTCGGACTCGCGTTCGTCTTCATGAAGTACGGCGGGACGATCACCGCCGAAGACGCGTAACCATCCCGAACTGCGGGCCGCACCCGATTCGCCGCGTCGGCTCGTCGCGCGCTGTTTCTGTTGAAGCTACACCGACGCCACGCGTCCGCGGCGTCACGCGCTCGCGAGCGACCGGTACGCCTCGACGTATCGGTCCAAGACGGCGTCGTGGTCGTACTCGGCGAAGTCGCGTTCGACCGTTTTTCGATCGAGGTCGGCGACGGCGACGAACTCGTCGGCGAGTTCCGCCGGCGTCGTCACCAGTCGTCCACGCTGACGTCCCTCGACGAGTTCGTGTGCGCTGGAGTCCGCCTGATACTCGACGAGCGCGACGCAGCCGCACGCGAGCGCCCACAGAAGCTCCGTGGCGAACGTCTCCCACGTCGCCGTCGCGACGGCGACGTGTGTCCCCTTGAAAAGCGAGACGCGCTCGCGGAGCGGCAGGTCGCCGAGGAACGACACTCGGTCGTCGATCCGAAGGTCGCTCGCCATCGACTCGATCCGGCCGCGCTCTGGGCCGTCACCAACGACCGCGGCGGTCCAGTCGCGGCCGCGAAGCTCGGCGAGCCCGAGCAGGAACGTCTCGACGTTGGCGTGTCGGTCGAGCCGCCGCGAGTACACCGCGTCGAATCGATCGTCGACCGCGGCGTCAGTCACGAGGTCGAAGTCAATGCTCTCCGGAACGACTCGCACGTCGTCGCCGTCGGCACCGTGTTCTCGCACGCGCGTCTTGACCGTTCGCGAGGGGGTCGTCACGAGGTCGGCGCTCCGCGCGAGCAGGCGGTACCGCCGCGCGGCGTCTGCCGGGTGGTCGTGCCACCAGTCGACGAGGACGGGAGTCCGAGAGAGCGTTCCCGCGACCGTCGCGCCGACCCCGGGCGTCGGCGGGCTGTTGACCGCGTGGACCACGTCGGGTGCGACGCGGCGGAGCGCGAGCGGGAGCCGGGCCGCGAACGCCGACGGAGCGGGATCGGCGGTGACCGACCGGTACGTGATTCCCTCCTCCTCGAAGACGTCGTGATCCCCGCCCCACCAGCGGGCACAGAGCCACGTCACCTCGTGGCCGCGGTCGGCGAGTCCGCGAGCTACCCGACGCGTTCGGCTCCGGGCCGGCGTGTCGCCGTGCCCGGGGGCGAAAAGCGAGACGAACGCGACGCGCATACGCCGGGTGGACGACGGCGGCAGGTAAAAAGACACGGGCATCGGGTCGTCCCGCTCAGACGGCGGTGCAAGCGCGGCCGGGACGCTCGCCGCGCAACGCTACCACCCGAAACGGTTTCACACCGCGTGCGGAACCGACTCTCATGCACCGATACGACATCGAGCGATACCTCAACGTCCGCAGCGCCGGCGGAGCCGACATCGGTCCCGACGGTCGGCTCTCCGTCATCTTGAACACGACCGGCACCGGTCAGGTGTGGTCGCTCGACGCACCGCTCTCGTGGCCTACACAGCGCACCTTCTTCGAGGAGACGGTCTCGTTCGTCGACTCCTCGCCGGAGCGTCCCGAAGCCGTCTTCGGCATGGACGAGGGCGGGAACGAGCGCACGCAGCTGTATCGCCTCAACTACGAGTCCGGCGAGATAGTCGATCTCACCCGCCGTCCGGCGGCGAAACACCGCTGGGGCGGCTGGGACGGCGAGGGAGATCGGTTCGCGTTCGCCTCGAACCGCAGAGACGAGGCCGTCTTCGACGTGTACGTCCAAGAGCGGGCGGCCGAGGCGAGCGGCGACGCCGCGGGCGACCGCTCCGACGCCCCGAGCGACCCGCCCGATCCAGAACTGGTGTACGAGGGCGACGGGTGGCTCTCTGTCGCCGGGTGGTCGCCGAGCGACGACCGCCTCGTCGTCCACGAGGCGCACGCCTCCTTCGACCACGACCTGTACACCCTCGACGTCGAGAGCGGTGAGCTGACACACCACACGCCACACGACGGCGACATCCGCTACGGCAGCCCGCAGTGGGGGCCGGACGGCGACGCGATATATCTGGTCACCGACCACGACAGCGATACGCTCCGCTTGGAGCGGCTGGACCTCGCGACCGGCGAGTTCACCGTCGTCGTCTCCGGCGACGAGTGGAACGTCGACGGCGTCGCGCTTCATGAGGAGTCCCGACGGCTGGTCTACTCGCGCAACGTCGACGGCTACACGGAACTGTCGGTCGGCGAACTGGTCGCCCCCGACCGGATCGACGAACTGCCCGCCCCGGACCTCCCGGACGGCGTCGCCGGCGGCGTGAGTTTCGGTCCCGACGGCGATCGGTTCGCGGTCACCGCGACTGGGAGCACGCACAACGCGAACGTCCATGTGATCGAGGCGACGACCGGAGAGACGGAGCGGTGGACCGCGGCCGCGACGGCGGGCATCCCACCCGAGACGTTCATCGAACGCGAACTGGTCCGCTATCCCACCTTCGATAAACGAGAGATCCCGGCGTACCTCTCGGTGCCGGAGACGGAGCCGCCCGACTCGGGGTATCCCGTCGTCGTCGACATCCACGGCGGGCCGGAGTCCCAGCGCCGTCCCTCGTTTTCGTCGGTCACGCAGTACCTGCTGAACAGCGGGTACGCCGTCTTCGAGCCGAACGTCCGCGGATCGTCCGGCTATGGGAAGGCGTACGCGGCCTTAGACGACGTCAGAAAGCGGATGGATTCGGTGAAAGACCTCCGCGCCGGTGTCGAGTGGCTGCACGACCACCCCGAGATCGACCCCGACCGCGTCGTCGCGATGGGCGGCTCCTACGGCGGGTTCATGGTGCTCGCGGCGCTCACCGAGTTCCCGGAGCTGTGGGCCGCCGGCGTCGACGTCGTCGGCATCGCGAACTTCGTGACGTTTCTCGAACACACCGGCGACTGGCGGCGCGAACTGCGGGAGGCAGAGTACGGCTCGCTCGCGGACGACCGCGAGTTCTTGGAGTCGATCTCGCCGGTCAACAGGATCGACCGCATCCAGTCGCCGCTCTTCGTTCTTCACGGCGCGAACGACCCCCGCGTGCCCGTCGACGAGGCAGAACAGATAGCAGAGCGCGCCCGCGAGCAGGGCGTCCCCGTCCGCAAGCTGGTCTTCGACGACGAGGGACACGGACTCTCGAAGCTGGAGAACCGCATCGAGGCGTACCGCGCGATAGTGGCGTTCCTCGGCGAGCACGTATAGGCGCGCGCTCAGCCGCTCGGCGTCCAGTGATCGGCAGTCCGACGACGCACCCGCGCCGATCGCGGCTCAGTCCCAATCGGGGCCGAAATCGGGGTCGACGCGGCGGTCGCGCTCCTCGATCGCGTCGATCGCGTCGACCTCCTCGTCCGCGAGGTCGACGTCAAGGCTCGCGAAGTTGTCGCGAATGTGGGCCTCGCTCGTCGCCTTCGGGATCGCGGTCACGCCCTTCTCGCGGAGCCACGCGAGGCTGATCTGTGCCGCGCTGACGCCGCGGTCCTCGGCTATCTCCGTGACCGTCGGATTCTCCAAGACTGCGCCGCGGGCCAGCGGCGAGTACGCGACGAGTTCGACGTCGCTGCCGTCCGCGTACTCGCGAAGTTCCTCCTGCTGGAGGAGCGGGTGCATCTCCACCTGATTCGCGAACGGGGCTTCGCCGAGCACGTCGGCCGCGGCGTCGAGGTGTTCGGGTTCGAAGTTCGAGACGCCGATCCGGTCTATCAGGCCGTCGTCGCGCAGTTCGGCGAACGCCGGTAGCGTCTCCTCGGGGTCGTACGCGCCCGCCGGCCAGTGGACGTACAGGAGATCGACGGAATCGACCGCGAGCTTCTCGAGGCTCTCGCGCGTCGAGGCGGCGACATCGTCGGGCGCAAGCTGGTCGATCCAGACTTTCGTGGCGAGAAAGACGTCCTCGCGGTCGACGTCCGCGGCCGCGATCCCCTCGCCGACGGCCGCCTCGTTGCCGTACGCCTGCGCGGTGTCGACGTGACGGTACCCCATCTCCAGTGCCGTCGCCACCGACTCGGTACACTGTGCGGGGTCCTCGTTCTGCCACGTTCCGATTCCGAGAACCGGCATCCCGCTCCGGAGCGGTGCCGCGGGCTGGTGCTGTTGGTCTGTCATCGGACGCGACTACTTGCGTGAGCGGAAAATCCTTTGCGGTACGGGCGGGTGCGGCCGGAACTCGACCGCGAGGTCGACGGGCGCACGCGCGGTCGGCGAACCGCCGTCGCCCGCGTCGGGCCGTCCGTCGCGCGCCGTCAGGCCTCGTCGGACAGCAGCGCGCGCGAGGAGTTCGTCACGACGAGCAGGCTCGACAGCCCCATCGCGACCGCGGCGAAGAGCGGATTGAGCAGCCCGAGCGCCGCGAGCGGGATGGCGACCGCGTTGTACAGGAACGCCCACCCGATGTTTCCTTTCACCCGCCGGCCGGCCGCGCGCGCGAGTTCGAAGACGGTCGCCACGGAGCCGAGGTCGTCGTCGACGATCGCGACGTCGGCGGCGTCGGCCGCCATCGCCGTGCCGCCGCCGAGCGCGATCCCCAGATCCGCCGCCGCGAGCGCGGGCGCGTCGTTGGTCCCGTCGCCCACCATCACGGTGAGTCCGTTGGCTTTCAGCCGCTCGACGGTCTCGGCTTTCCCCTCGGGCGGAACGCCGGCGAACACCGAAGAGACGGCGTCGTGTTCGTTGAACACCGTGGCCGCGCGCTCGTCGTCGCCCGTGAGGACGACCACGTCGACGCCGCGGCCGTCGAGCGCGGTCACCGTCTCCTCCCACCCCTCGCGAAGCTCGTCGCCGACGACGATCACGCCCTCGGCCGCGCCGTCGCGACCGACCGCAACCGGGACGCGTCCGACGTCGCGGGCGTCCGCGACCGCCTCCCGGATCCGGTCCGGCACCGCCCACCCCCGCTCGTCGAAGAGGTCGGGGTGTCCGACGACGACCGGCGTCCCGTCGACGGTTCCGGAGACGCCCCGAGCGTGGCTCTCGAAGTCGGCGACGTCGGGCGACTGCGAGTCGCCGCCGAGCGGTTCCCCGCTTTCCGTCCGGTCGGTCGCCGCCGTCCCGCCGTCGGCGACCGCGGGAGCCGCGTCGTCGTCGCCGGAACCCGTTGGCTCGGCGATGTCGGCGGCGTCGCCCGCCGCTCGCGCCGCCGCGATCGCCTGTCCGACCGGATGAGCGGACCGCTCTTCGAGCGCGGCCGCGAGCCGGAGCAGGTCGTCGTCGATCTCGCGGGCGACTACGCGCATCTCGCCCGTCGTCAGCGTCCCCGTCTTGTCGAAGACGGCGGTGTCGGCGTCGCGGACCCGCTCGAAGACGGTGTCGTCGAATATCACGATGTTTCGCTCCAAGGCGTCGCGGATGCCCGCCGCCACCGCGAGCGGCGTCGCGAGCCCGAGCGCGCACGGACACGAGACGATGAGCACCGTGAGTCCGACGAGCATCGCCCGCGTCACCCCGTTGCCGAGCGCGAGGTTGGCCCCGGCGGCGACGACGGCGATCGACAGCACCGCGGGGACGAAGATGGTCGCCAGCCGGTCCGCGAGCTTCTGGACCCCGTGGTTCCCGCTCTGGAGGTCCCACACCAACTCGGAGACGCGGTCGAGGCTGGAACTCGCGTCCGGGCCGACCGCGACCGTCACGGAGCCGTCGGCGACGACCGACCCGCCGACCACCGCGTCGCCGGGCGTCTTCCGAACGGGCATCGACTCCCCGGTGACCACCGACTCGTCGACCGCGGCATCGCCGTCGACGACCTCGCCGTCGACCGGAACCCGCTCGCCGGCGCGCACGAGCACGCGGTCGTCGGGGGCGAGGGCGTCGATGGCGACCTCCTCGGTCGCTCCGTCTTCGCCATCGTCGCCGTCGGCTCCGGCCCGGGCGACCCGCCGCGCCGAGTCGACCTGTACGGCGGTGAGATCCGAGAGCAGTTCGGTCGCGCGCGACTTGATCGCGTCCTCGTAGCGGTTCCCGACAGTGACGATCACGATGATCGCGACGGTCACGTCGTAGTAGACGGAGGGCGACTCGACGAAGATCACGGCGAGCGTGCTGTAGACGTACGCGCTGACGGCCGCGAGCGCGACGAGGAGATCCATGTTCGGCGACCGCGTCTTGGCGCTGACGTACGCCCCTCTGAGGATCGGCTTGCCCGTCACGAACAGCACGACCGTCGTCAACACCGCGATGACGATGAAAAAGTAGGTGCCGGAGGTCGACGACATCGCCTGATTGAGGTACTCCAGCGTGCGCTCGTTGTAGAAGGGGAACGCGAAGTAGGTGGGGTAGATGATGACGATGTACTGGAGCATGACCGCCATGCCGACGAGCACGCCGGCAGCCAGCCGCGCCGTCGCCATGTTGTCGGCGCGACGGCGCTCGAAGGCGTCGTCTCGGGCGTACGCGCTGTAGCCGAGCCCGCTCACGGCCTCGGAGAGGTCGTCGGTGGAGACCGAGCCGGGATCGTGGTCGATCCGAACCGTGTCCGTGACGTAGCTCGCGCTCGCGGCGCTCACGCCCTCGGTGTTCGTCGCGACCGTCTCGATGAACGCCTCGCAGGTCGCACAGTGCATTCCGTCCACTTCGAGGAACGTCGCCTCGTGGTCGGCCGGAACCGCTGACGCGTCGCTGTCGCCGTCGACGACACCGTCCGCGTCAGCCGCGTCGGCCGCGCTCCGAGCGGCGTTCCCGTCGGCGGTCGCGGTCCGCCGCGAGCGCACGTCGTCGGCGTCGACGTCGACGTCGCCGAGGGCGGCGTACACGTCTCGACAGCCGGCACAACAGAAGCGGTTCCCTTCGTCGTCAGTGACGTCGACGCCGTCGGTCGGGAGGTCACAGAGGGTACAGCCGTCGGCTGCGTCTCCCGTCTCGTTCGACGCGCTCGCGCTCACGTCACATCCCTCCGTGACCGCCGGCGACGTCGAGCGGGTTCCAGAACGGGAGGCTCGGGTGGGGGATGTGGACGCCGACCGCCATCAGCCCGTGCGCGAACAGCACGTAGCCGAGCGCGACGAACGCCAGCCCGAGCAGCCGGTGGACCCGCCTGCGGTGGACCGCGTCGACGCTCTCGATCAGCGTCCCGTAGAGGAACACCGCGGGCATCGTCCCCACGCCGAGCGCGCCAAGCGCGACCGCCCCGCTCGTCGCCGACCCGCTCGCGAACGCGTAGAGGTACGCCGGGTAGAGGATCGGACACGGGAGCAGGCCGTGGAGCGCGCCGAGACCGACGATCCCGGGACCGTTCGCCAGCCGGTCGACGTAGCCCGTGAGCCAACCGGTGACGCGGTCGAGCCCCGGAAGGTGGACCCCGCCCGTCGCCCCGCCGAGCGCGTACCGGACGCCGACGACGATGACGGCCGCGCCGACGCCGAGGCCGACGACGCCGCGGACCGTCTCCGCCGCGCCCGTGATCGTCGCGGTCGTGACGAGCACCGCTCCGCCGAGCGCGCCGAACGCCGCGCCGATGAGGGTGTAGCTCGTCGCCCGCCCGAGGTTGAACAGGGCGTGCTGGCGGACCTCGTAGGTGGTGAGGTGGCTGCCGCGGCGGTCGGTCGCAGCGTCGCGACCGCCGCGCGTCTGTCCCCCGGTCGCGCCGCCGTCCGTCCGTTCGCCTCTCCCCTCGCGCATCCGTCCGGCGTAGACGGTGACGAGCGGGCCGCACATCCCGATACAGTGGGCTCCGCCGAGGACGCCGATGGCGAGAAACAGGAGGACGTCGACTCCGAGGAGCGTCGAGATGGCCATGTGAACTCAGTCGGTCTCGGTTGGGGTCGCGTGCGGTAATGCGTTTCGACGGACGGATCGGTTCGGTCTGTGACCGCGGGCGTCGACGACGCGACGGGTCACTCCTCCACGGTCACCGTCCCGACCATCCCGCCGGTGAGGTGTGGGATACAGACGTAGTGGTGCGTGCCCGGAACGGTGAACGTGTGCGAGAAGCGGTCGCCGCTCTCTAATCCGCCACCGAAATCGCTCTCCCACTCGGTCAGCGCGGTCTCGTAGTCGTCGTAGCCGCCGGACGCGAAGTACGCCGCCCCGTCGGGGAGTTGACTCGCCGTGACCGTGTGGGTGCGCGCGCTCGTGTTCTCCCAGACGACGGTGTCGCCGACGGCGACGGTTATCTCGGCCGGCCGGAAGGCGGACGCCATCATTCCCACGTCGTACCCCGGGTCGCCGCCGACGCCGGCACAGCCGGCGAGACCGATCGAGGCTCCCACGACCCCGAGCGCGCCGGCCCGCCGGAGGAACCGTCTGCGGTGCATACCGAACGTGAGGGCTCCGGTCGTTTCAATATCGCGGTCGCCCCCGTCGAGCGGGAACGCTCCCTGCGGCCGCCTCTCACCGAGCGGCGGAGGAGGCCTGCCCGACCCGCTCGACCCGCACCGCGTCGGGCGCAGACGACTGATCGACGACGGCCACGGACGACTGATCGACGACGGGATATCGGCGACTCGGGACATCGCGGGGGCGCACGCGCGGCCGCCGAGAGACAAGCGCTAAACCCGCGGCGGCGGTGTCTGAGATATGAAACAGGCCATCGTCGCTCGGACCGACATCGGGATGGGCCAGGGGAAGCTCGCGGCGCAGGTCGCACACGCGTCGCTGTCGGCGTATCAGGACGCCGGGAGGCGCGCCCGGAAGAAGTGGCAGGGGGAGGGACAAAAGAAGGTCGTGCTCAAGGGCGACTCCGAGAGCCAACTGTTCGCGCTGGCCGACAAGGCCGACACGGAGGGGCTCCCCTACGCCATCGTCCGCGACGCCGGCCACACCCAACTGGAGCCGGGAACCGTCACCGCGCTCTCGGTCGGACCCGCCCGCGACGAACTGGTCGACCGCGTGACCGGCGACCTCTCGCTGTACTGACCGATGACGGACGAACGCGCCGAAAGCGACGGAACCGACACGTCGGTCTCGCACCGCGAGAGCCATCCGATAGAGCGCGCGGTCGGCATGGACCACTACGTCAGCGACGCGGACGGAATCGGGGGACGGCTCCGCGAGACGCCCGACGATTTCCGCGTGCGAGAACTGGAGGCGTTCGAGCCGGAGCCGATTGACGTCGACACGGGAAGTTATCCCGAACTCGTCGTCCGGGTCACGCTCCGCGACTGGGACACGAACGACTTCGCGCGGCGGGTCTCCGACGCGCTCGGAATCAGCCGCGAGCGCGTCTCGTGGGCGGGAACGAAGGACAAACGCGCCGTCACGACCCAGCTTTTCACCCTCCGCGGGGTCGACCCCGACGACCTCCCCGAGATCCGCGGGGCCGAGATCGAGGCGCTCGGACGCGCCGGGCGCGGGCTCACCTTCGGCGACCTCGCCGGCAACGCCTTCGAGATACGGGTCGCAGGCACGGTCGCCGACGCCTCCGATCGAGTCGTCGACGTGACGCGGGATCTCGCCGCGTTCGCGGGCGGGGGAGACGGAGTCGACGGGATTGGGACCGACGGGATGGAAACCGACACCGCGGTCGTCGACGGCGCGACCGTCGCCGTCCCCAACTACTTCGGTCAGCAGCGGTTCGGGAGCCGCCGGCCGGTGACTCACCGCGTCGGGCTTGCGATCGTCCGGAACGACCCGCGCGAGGCGGTCCGGCTGTACGCGGGCAACTCCGCGCCGGCGGAGCCGGACGACACGCGGGCCGCGCGCGACCGCGTCGACGCCGCGTTCGGCGTGACCGGCGACGCGGGTGAGGCGAGCGGTGCGTCGGAGGAGACGAGCGGTGAGCCGGCGGGCGCGACCGTCCCCGCCGTCGACGGCACCGGCGACGGCGACTGGGCGGCCTGTCTCGACGATATCCCGCGAAAGCTTCGGTTCGAACGCTCCATGATTCACCGGCTCGCGGACCGAGCTGTCCCCCCAGACACCCCGCGCGATCACGACGACTGGTGGCACGCGCTGGAGGCCGTCCCGTCGAACCTCCAGCGGCTGTTCGTCAACGCCGCGCAGTCGGCCCTGTTCAACCGGATCGTGAGCGAGCGTCTCCGACGCGGAATCCCCTTCGACCGCCCCGTCGCCGGCGACGTGGTCTGTTTTTCGGACGCCGACGCGCCAGACGAACTGTACGCGCCGGACACGGACCGGCTCCAGCGCGTCGACGCCGACCGCGTCTCCGTGGTCACCCGCCACTGCGAGCGCGGTCGTGCGTTCGTCACCGCGCCGCTCGTCGGCACCGACACCGAAATCGGCGGCGGCGATCCCGGTGACATCGAGCGTGCGGTGCTCGACGACGCCGGAATCCGCCCGAGCGACTTCGCGCTGCCCGACGAGTTCGACTCGGCCGGGACTCGGCGGGCGATCCTCCTCCGCTCCGATCTCGACGTGACCGTCGACGGCGGCGACCCGCGGTTCGCGTTCGCACTCCCGAGCGGCTCGTACGCGACCGTCCTCCTCAGAGAGTTTACGAAATCGGGTCCGCTTGACGGCTGATCGCCCGGGCGGCAGAACAGACGAGGGACAGACTGTCTCTCACTCGAGCGATTTCTCCCGGTTCTGGAACTCGCCGCCGCACTCACACGTTCCGGGGTGGGTCTCCGACGAGACGAGCCGTCCACACTGGAGGCACTCGTACGTGGACTCGGCGTCTGGACTGTTGGCGGCCTCGACGTCTTGGTTATGAGGCATACCCGTAGCCTCGAACCGGCTGGTGATAATATTAATCCTCATAGGTATATAAGGACAAAAGAGGTAGTACATAGACTCTCCACCACCCCGAATCACTCGCTCTACGCCTCCGGCGATACGGGTGTGGCGAGTCCCCCGGCTGTGGCTATTCGTCGTCGCCACTCGACGCACGCCGCCCGTACCACAGCGCGAGAGCGGCGATACATAGCCCCTCGACGCGCGCGACGGTGTACACCCACGACCGAAGCTCGTACTCGGAGTCGTCCGTCGTCGCTAGCGACATCGACGCGTCGGCGAGACGCCTCGGGAACAGGAACTCGACGACGCCGAAGACCGCGAGCAGTACTCGAAGTATCATGATTTATTATTATACTTGTGTGTATAAATCGATGCCGGCGATTCGCTCGGTCTGAGAACGGCGATCGACGGCGGTTCGGGACATACTGATCCATATATATGGATCAACTCGGCACTCTTCGATCGAAAACCCCCACGATACTGTGTCTCGTTCCGAGCCGTTTTTGTGCGCGAGTCCGCAATCGGGGGCATGACCCGAATCGTCGTCATCGACCTCCACGGCCAGTTCACGCACCTCGAACGGCGCGCGCTCCGCGACATCGGCGTCGACACCGAGATCGTCTCGGCAGACACGCCCGCAAGCGAGGTGGACGCAGACGGGATCGTCCTCTCCGGCGGTCCCGACATGGACCGCGTCGGCAACGCGCCCGACTACCTCGACGGCGACGCGCCCGTCTTCGGAATCTGTCTCGGGATGCAACTAATCGCGCGCGAGCGCGGCGGTGTGATCGGCGGCGGCGACTACGGCGGGTACGCCGACGTCGACGTGGAGATCGTGGACGACGAGGACCCACTCGTGGGGTCGCTCGCGCCGGAAACCCGTGTCTGGGCATCTCACGCCGACGAGGTGAAGGAACTGCCCGACGGGTTCGTTCGGACGGCCACCTCCGACGTCTGTGGCATCGAGGCGATGGCAGACGTCGAAGCGGACCACTACGGCGTCCAATGGCACCCCGAGGTCGCCCACACCGAACGGGGCGACGAGGTCTTCGAGAACTTCGTGGCCATCTGCGAGTCGGCTTAAGCGTCGCTCTCAGTCTCGCATCGTTCCGTCTTCGGTCGGCGTCCGCACCGTCAACACCGGAACCGAGCTGTGGCGCACGACCCGCTCGGCCACGGAGCCGGCGGAGAGAAACCGACCGAGCCCGGTTCGTCCCTCCGTACCCATCACGATCAAATCGACGCCGTAGTCGCCCGCGGCGTCGAGGATCTCCTCGTGTGGTCGCCCGCGCCGGAGGTGTCGCTCGACGGGGATACCCCGACGCTCGCCGGCGTCGGCCACCGCGTCGAGCGCGTGCTCGCCGCGGGCCTCCTCGCGTTCGACGACCATATCCCAGTCGGCCGCACCCGCGATCGACTCGTCGACGACGAACAGCGCGTGGACCCGAGCCTCCGCGAGCGCGGCGAGTTCGCAGGCGTGTTCGACGGCCGCGTCGCTCCCGCGACTCCCGTCGGTCGGACAGCAGACGGCGTCGTACATTCACGCGGCCCGCGCCGAGCGGGCGGCGCGTGTCGACGGGTCGAGGCCCGCGGGCGTCACAGCCGGTAGCGTCGAATCTGCTCGGTCCCGCAACTCGGACACTCCCTGCGGTACTCGACGGTCGCGCCGGAGGTCGCCGCCTCCCATTCGCCGTCGTCCACGAAGCCGCACTCCTCACAGGCGTGCGGTCGCCCGTCGAGCCGCGCGCGCAGTCGGTCGAACGCCGAAGTGCCGCCGTAACTCGATGACATGTGGTACCATGTCACGGTGGGGCGAGTAATAAGTACCGGTGCCACCGCACGGTAGTCACTCCCGATCGTCTGAGTTCGGACGCAGTCACCCGGGACCGCCGGCCGTGACGACCGATCGGTTCTGGTGGTGCGTCACTCCGCGAAGAGTTCGTCGACTGCCTCGCCGGCCGTCTCGGCCGCCTCGCGGGCGACCGCATCGGGGTCGGGCTCGGCGTCGTCGGGCACGTTGAGGTACACGTCGACGTCGAGGACGCCGTCTTCGAACGTGACGGTGACGTCGAGGTCGGTCACCGTCGACTGGTCGTAGTGTTTGAACACGATACCCTCGGCCGCCTCGGCCGCGGCGTTCACCACCGCGGCGTCGCTCGGGCCGTCGACCGAACGCTCACCGCTCGATTCGTCGCTCATCGCCGCTTACGCGCCGCCCGCGCCCGGACCGCCCGGACCCATCGGACCGCCGCCAGCGCCGCCCTGGAGCATCTGCTGCAGTTCGCCCTGCAGGTCGTCGAACTGCTCTTCGACGCGTTCCTCCTGTTTTTCGAGCTGCTCGGCGCGCACTTCGAGCGAGTCGACCTTGTTCTCGAGGTCCGCGCGGGCGGACTCGTAGTCGGTCTCGACGAGAACCTCGCCGATCTCGCGGTACATTCCGGCGTCCTCGTCGACGTCTTCGAGGGCGTCGAGCGCGGTCTTCGACTCGTTGAGCGCGGACTTCGCCTGCTCTTTCTGTTCTGCGACCTGTTGGGCGGTCTCTTGGAGTTCCTGCAGCTCCTCGATCTTCTCCTGTGCCTCGGGCGGCATGTTCCCTTGCATGGACGGAACGTGGCGACCCGGACGGAAAAACCCCCGACTTCTCCGACGACGAGAGAAAACCGATATACAGGCGTTTACGCGCCTGAATACCGTGCATTAGCAGCTCAAACGAAAACCGGCATTCGCCGTCTCGTCGGACCAGACGATCCGCCGTCCCACCGGACCGGACGACCCGTCACCGACTGGCGGGGGCGCTGACCTGCTCTGCGACCGCGACGAGACGCGACCAGCTGTTGATCCCGGCGCGGAGCGCGACGAGGTCGTCGGCGACGACGCGGACGCGGACCGCCTCACCGTCGCGTTCGACCGTCGCGCCCGAGCGATCGTCGTCGATCTCGTCGACCTCGGGCGCGAGCGCGTCGCCGACGAGCCGGGCGCGTCGCTCGGAGGGATAGGTGAACGAAAGAATCGTTTCGTGTCTACGGGCCATCGAGGGGATCGCCACGGTCGGCGCTTCGTCCGGTGGTTACTCGACGTTGACTTCCTTCACGTCGCCGCCGCGCTCCTTCAGGAGGACGCGGTGGCCGCAGTACGGGCAGCGCACGCCGCCGTACTCGTCGAGGGTGACGTCGCGCTTACAGCGGGAGCACTTGTAGCTCATTACCTACTCCTCGTCGGCGAGCGCGGCGCGGATGGAGCGGCGGACGGTGCGGCCACCCGGCGTCTCGGGGCGGTAGGCTCCGCCGGTGAACGTCTCGCCCGTCTCCTCGTTGACCCAGATGCCCGTCCCGACGCGTTTGACGTCGTCGCCGTCGACGGTTGCGTTGCGCATCTCCTCTTCGATGTCCTGAACCCGCTTGCGGGAAACGCGGCCGTAGCGAGCGCCGAATCGGCCCGCACTCCCGGTGCTTCGTGCCTTGTCCTCAGCCATAGTGAGTGCGAATACCGCCAGCGCGGGTAAAAAGGCTACGAGTTGGGGGCGTCACACGACGTCGGTGCCGCGGCCGCTCCGGCTGAACGCGCTCGCTGTGTGCGCCGACCGTAACGACTAATACTACTTAGTAATATCACTTGGTTGTATGCACGGATACGACGGCTTCGCAGACGTGAGCGAGACGGACGTAACGCAAGCGATCGGCACCGAGTGGACCGACGGGTTCCTCGATTTCACGGATTCAGAGGTCATTATCCTCGGCGGCGGCCCCTCCGGGCTGATGGCCGCGAAGGAGCTTGCAGAGCGCGGCGTGAAGGTGATGATAGTCGAGAAGAACAACTACCTCGGCGGCGGGTTCTGGCTCGGCGGCTTCCTGATGAATACGGTGACGGTCCGCGATCCGGCTCAGGAGATCTTGGCGGACCTCGACGTCGATTACGAGCCGGTCGAGGACGTCGACGGCCTCTACACCGCCCCCGGGCCGGAGGCCTGTTCGGGACTCATCAAGGCGGCGTGCGACGCCGGCGCGCGCGTCCAGAACATGACGGAGTTCACCGATCTCGTGATCCGCGAGGACCACGAGGTCGGCGGGATCGTGATGAACTGGACGCCGGTGCACGCGCTCCCGCGCGAGATCACCTGCGTCGACCCGATCGCGGTCGAGTCCGACCTCGTGATCGACGCGACCGGCCACGACGCAGTCGCTATCAGCAAACTCGACGAGCGCGGCGTGCTCTCCGCGCCCGGGATCGAACACGCGAAAGAACACAACACCGGGATGGACCAGACCGACGACGGTCAGTACGGTGCGCCCGGCCACGACTCGCCCGGCCACGATTCGATGTGGGTCGGCGAGAGCGAGGACGCCGTCGTCGAGCACACCGGCGTCGTTCACGACGGCCTGATCGCCTCGGGGATGGCGGTCGCGACCGCTCACGGGCTCCCGCGGATGGGGCCGACGTTCGGCGCGATGCTGGTGTCGGGCAAGCGCGCCGCGCAGTCAGCCCTCGACGAACTCGGCGTCGACGAGCCCGAAGTCAGGCTCTCTGCGGGCGGCGAACCGGCTCCCGCCGACGACTGAACCGCTGTGCCCGTCGGATCGACTGAGTGAGAACCGCTGTGCCCGTCGATTAGTTCTCGCGGCGGGCGAACGCGAGGTTACCGGAGACGTTCTTGATGTAGGCGTTGACCGTCTCGCCCTCCTGTGCGCCGGGAACGAAGACCGTGTACTCGCCGCGCTCTGCGACCCCGTCGCCCTTGCGGCCGGTGCCGACGATCTCGAGTTCGTACGTCTTGCCCGACTCGATGGCTTCCTCCTGCCGCGTTGTGTTCTGCGTGTTCTGTTTCGCGACCGGACGGAACGCCCCGCAGGCCTCACAGCGGAGCATCGGCGTGCGATTTTCGGTCTCCAATCGCGTGTCGGGGAGGCCACACTCCGAACAGGTGACGAACGACTCGATGTACGAGTCGATGGCAGCTTGGAAATCGCGCTCGCGGAAGTTCCCGCTGTAACGGGCGCGGCCGTCCTCGTACTGGCCGGCGGTACCGAGCTCCTGCTGGATCTTCGAGTGGACGTGCTCCGGGTCGCGGCTCAAGGCGTCCGCGATGGCGGAGAGATTCGTCAGGCGCGTGAACGCGCCGTCTTTCTGCGTCTCCGGGTCCGGCACCGACAGCCGCTCGTCGGAACCGCCGAGGTCCGGCACTTCCTCCATCGCGCGGTCGAGGCTCGATTCGTAGTCCATACGCGAGCGGACGACCGCGCGACGGAAATCGCTTCCGGGTTCGGAACGCGGAAAGAACACATGTGACCGACAGACCCCGCGAGAATCAATGACCGGCGATGGAAGGCGACCGCACCGCTTCCGATGTGGCGTTCGTCCAGAAGATAGCGGGAGGTAGATTTGAACTACCGATCTCCGGGTTATGAGCCCGGCGGAATCTCCTGGCTATCCCATCCCGCTATCATAGCAAACTCGCGTGCGACTGTTAAGGGTTCTGATCCCGTCGCCCGTGTGCGATTCGTCCACGATGCGTTTATATACCTCATTCCGTTCGCGCCGGCACCTCACTCCCCGTCGCGTGCGGCGGCCGCGTACTGACGCCGGAACCAGATCGTCGCGAGGCTTCCGACGGCGAAGGCGATCGGAAGGACGGCCTCGGCGGGGTCGCCGGAGAGCAGTCGCGGTGCCGTTATCCCCGCCATCAGCGCGAACGACAGTCCCAACAGCCCCACGATCGGCTCTATGTACCCGTCGGTGGCCGTCGGTCGACCGGATTCGTCGCTCATACCCTCCTCCTCGTCGCCGATCCGATAAAACCCCACGACGACGCACGCCCGATCTCCTCGGTGACGTCCGGGTCGCCCGCCGACAACTCCCCACGCCAGCTTGCAGCGGCCGCAAACACTATCATAGATCATAAATAGTGATAGATCGATGCGAAAACCGTTACTCACGACGGACTTTCTCGACCGAGCGAGACGTCACTACGCTGATGAGGAGGCCGTGCTCGCGGTCGATGGAACGCGATACACCTACGCCGAACTCGGCGACCGCGCGGACCGGTTCTCGGCCGCGCTCCAAGAGCGGGGAATCGAGAAGGGCGACCGCGTCGCGGTGTTGGACCCGAACACGCACTACCACCTCGAAGCCGCCTACGGAGCGATGCAGGTCGGCGCGGTCCACACGCCGCTCAACTACCGGCTCACGCCCGACGACTTCGCGTACATGCTCTCCGACGCGGGCGTCGACGCGATCTACGCCGACGCCGAGTACGCGGCGAACGTCGAGGCCGTCCGCGAGGAGGTCCCGACGGACGTCTTCCTCACGAACGACGCCGACGCGGTCGAGGGCGACTGGGAGTCGTTCGACGGCGCGCTCGCGGACGCGGACCCCGCGGCCTACGAGCGCCCGGAGATGGACGAAGACGACGTGATCACGATAAACTACACCTCCGGGACGACCGGCGACCCGAAGGGCGTCTGTCGCACCCATCGCGCCGAGACGCTGCACGCGTACCTCATAACCATCCACTTGGAGATCACGGACGACGACGTGTACCTCTGGACGCTCCCGATGTTCCACGTCAACGGCTGGGGACACATCTACGCGATCACGGGAATGGGCGCGAGACACATCTGCACCCGCGGCGTCGACGTGGCGGAGACGTTCGATCGGATCCGCACCGAGGACGTCTCGTACTTCTGTGCGGCACCGACCGTCCTCAACATGCTCGGCGACCACCACGCCGAACACGGCGGAGCGACGACCGGAGAGAACCCGGTGCGGGTCGCGACCGCCGGTGCCGCGCCGCCGGAGGCGACGATCCGCACGGTCGAAGCGGAGTTCGGCTGGGAGCTAAAACACGTGTACGGCGCGACCGAGACCGGACCGCTCGTGACCACGTCGGACGCCAAGCGACACTACGAGTCCGGCTCCGACGACCGGTTCGCGGTGAAAAAGACGCAGGGGATCGGGTATCTGGGGACCGACGTCCGTGTCGTCGACGAGGACGGCGACGACGTGGCTCCCGACGGCGAAACGATAGGCGAGGTCGTCGTCCGCGGCAACCAGGTGATGGACCGCTACTGGGAGAAGCCCGAGGCCACAGCGGAAGCCTTCTCCGAGCGACTGGAGGGGTACTACCACATGGGCGATCTGGCCGTCGTCGACGAGGACGGCTTCATCTCCATTCAAGATCGGAAAAAGGACATCATCATCTCCGGCGGCGAGAACATCTCCTCTATCGAGTTGGAAGACACCCTCTTCGAACACGAGGTCGTCACCGACGTGGCGGTCATTCCCGCGCCTGACGAACGGTGGGGAGAAACGCCGAAGGCGTTCGTCGTCCCCGAGGGCGGCGACCCCGACGACCCGGGCGCGACTGCCGAGGAACTCACGGCGCTCGTGCGCGAGCGCGTCGCCGACTACAAGACGCCCGGCGAGGTCGAGTTCGTCGCTGAACTGCCGACGACCGCGACGGGAAAGATCCAGAAGTACGAGCTTCGCGAGCAGGAGTGGGACGACGAGGACCGGATGGTCGGAGAGGGGTAGCTACTCTCCGCCGAGCAGGCTGTCGACGAGTTCTTCGGGCTCGAACAGCGTGATGTCGTCGTACCCCTGACCGGTGCCAAGAAAGAGGATCGGCTTGCCGGTGACGTACGCCACGGAGATGGCCGCGCCGCCGGAGGAGTCGGCGTCGGCCTTCGTGAGGATCGCGCCGTCGATCTCGGCCGCGTCGTTGAACTCTTTCGCGCGGTTGACCGCGTCCTGTCCCGCGACCGCCTCGTCGACGAAAAGCGTCATGTCGGGGTCGACGACGCGGTCGATCTTCTCCAGTTGCGCCATCAGGTCGTCGCTCGTGTGGAGCCGGCCGGCCGTGTCGCCGAGGACGACGTCGACGTCGTTGGCCTCGGCGTACTCCACGCCGTCGTAGATGACGGCCGCGGGGTCGCCGCCCTGGTCGTGTGCGATCAGCTCGCGGTCCAGCCGGTCGGCGTGCTCTGCGATCTGCTCGTTTGCGCCCGCCCGGTAGGTGTCGCCGTTGGCGAGGACGGAAGAGTACCCCCGCTCGTCGAGCCACTCTGAGAGCTTCGCGATGCTCGTCGTCTTCCCGACGCCGTTGACGCCGGTGAAGACGATGGTCACGGGCTTTTCCGCCTCGGCGATCCGCTCTTCGAAGTCGAACTGGCCGACGGCGATCACGTCGAGCAAGGCGTCGTGAAGCGCCGATTCGACGAGTTCGCCCGTCGTCTCCACCTGCTTTCGCGACTCGCCGAGCATCTTCTCGCGGACGGTGTCGAGGATGCGCTCTGCGACGCTCATCTCCACGTCACTCTCTAAGAGCGCCATCTCGAGGTCCCAAAGCGGCTCTTCGAGGTCCTCCTCCTCGATGATAATCCGGCCGGTCGCGAACGCCTTCGCGCGCTGGAACGTGCTCGGTTCGTCGTCTCCGTCGTCTGTCTCGTCTGCCGACACCGCCGAGCCGTCGGTCGCGTCAGCGGCGTCGCTAGCCGATATCGGCGAGCCGCCGCTGTCTGCGTCGTCGTCGGCTGCCGCCTCGTCTGCGGTCCCGTTCTCGCCGGCCGGCGACTCGTCGTGCGCTTCGGGCTCTTCGACCTCGGCGCTCTCCTCGACGTCCTTCCGGAACCCGGAGAGCTTGTCTTTCAGTCCGTCGAACACGGTTCGTCGCTACTCCTCGTCGTCTGCCGCCTGCTGCATCTGCTGCATCTGCTGTTGCTGCTGTTGTTGCATCTGCTGTTGCATCTGCTGGGCCTGCTGTTCGAGTTCGTCGCTCTCGGACTCGAGTTCGTCGATGTCCGCCTGCGTCTCCTCGATCCGGTCGTCGAGCGACTCCTGTTTGCGTCGGAGCACGTCGATGGCGTCGCCCTGCTCCTGCTCTGCGGAGTAGTTGCCGCCGAGTGAGACGATGATCTCGTCGATGTCCTGCACTTCGGCGCGGACGTACGCGCCGCCGCCGAGCGGGACCTGTACCGTCGAGCCCGTATCGAGCGTCTCGATCGCCTCCACCGCGTCGTCGATGTCGCTTTTCTCCTCGCGGTAGTCGTCAACCTCGGCTTCGAGCGCCTCGATCTCCTCGTCGAGCGCCTGCAGTTCCTGTGAGAGCTGCTGGAGCTGCTGTTGTCCGCCGCCCATCATGCCGCGGACACCTCCTCGATTTCGATCTGCGTACGCTTCCGGTTGTGCTGACTTCCGACTGTCGTGTAGATGCGCTCGCGCGCGAGTGACTCGTTTTCCGCTTCGACTTCTTTCGTGAAGGGTTGGTGGCCGTCTCGACTCTGGAACTGTCCACTCACCGTGTAGGTACTCATGTTCCTCGTTCCGGCAGGGACAGGGAAGTATCTTCCTAAAAAACAGAGCCGCGGGAAACGCGCCGAAACGGTCGTATCGGTGCTCCTCAGAACCTGACGAGACGAACGACGGGAGAACCGCGGTGCCGGGATCGGACCCGAACGGAACGGTCAGTCGATGAACCCGAGCGTCTCTTCGATCCGACCGAGTTCCGGTCCTGTCGTCTCTTCGCCGACCACGTACCCGTGGTCGTTGGCGACGAGCCCCGAACCGACGAGCGGCGCACCGTAGTTGATCGTGCCGAGATCGGCACGGACGTCAAGCGCGTCCTCGACGGCTTGTAGCTCCGATTCAGCCGATTTCGGATGACAGAGCACGCCGGTGTCGTTCGCGACCGCGGCGGTGCCGACGGTCCGAACGTCGCCTAGGTCGCCGCGGACGACGGGCACGTCGAGCGTGTCCCTGATCGTCGTGATCGCCTCGCGCGCGAGGTCGGGGTGGACGTACGCACCGTAGTCGTTCGCGAGGACGACGTTGCCGGCGGCGTTGATCTCTCCGGGGAGTTCGCTGACCTGGCGGTCCGCGGCCTCGGCGATCCGCGACCGCTCGCGGTCTGTCGCACGCGGCGAGACGAGAATACCGTTCTCGTTGCCGACGGCTAACGCGCCGACGGTGTTGGCTCCGCCGACGGTCGTCTGGAGGGGTGTCGCGGACAGTTCCTCGCCGAGCGCGTCCGCGAGTTCCTCGTCGGCGTCCGGTCTGACCAAGAGGAGGTCGTCGACGACGCGGGCGAACACCCCGACGTACGACGAGCCGGTGAAAGTCGCCCGTAACACGCTACTCGGCGTATTCGGCTTCGACGACGGGCTCGCCGTCCTCGACGAAGCGGGCCGCGCGGACGCGGACCTTGCTCGGCGGGTTCTGCCGGCCGTTCGCCCAGACCGCCTCGTTGACGGAGGTGTCGAGCACGACGTCCGCCTCGTCGACGGAGAAGTGCTGTGCGAGGTGTTCGCGGACGATCTTCATGGCGAAGTCGGCGCGCTCCTGTACGGGCTTGTCGTTGGCGTCGCGGAGCGGGACGGTGACGACGCGCTCCTCGAAATCACTCGTCGACATTTACTCGTCCAGGTCGTTCCGACGCCAGTTGCGCCGCTTGGGGTTTCGCGTGACGTTCATGTCGGTCTTCATCATGACCCACGCCGGGACGCGGGTGTTCTGGCGCTCCGCCTTCGCCAGACGCTTCTTTTGAGCCTTCGATTTGTCTCCCATAGTAGCCCCACGTTTCCGCGGAGCGCATAAAACCCCTTCCATACCGCGTCGCTCGGGTGCGTCACGTCGCGGGTCCGAGTCGTCACCTCCGCCGCCCCGCCTGTGCGCTGCTGTCTACTCGCACCGTGTGCTGCCGCCCTCACGCCTCCCGCGCAGTCGACGCCTCACGCCTCCCGCTCGCAGATCCCGCGGTAGATCCGCCGACACCGCTCCAGCACGTCGATCCCGACGCTCTCCGTGTCGGTGTGCGCCTCGCCGGGTTCTGCGGCCCCGCAGACGAGACAGGCGGTGCCCGCCTCGGCGAGCCACCCGGCGTCGGTCGCGTGGGGCTTCACAACGTGTTCCGGCGCGCCGGGGTCGCGATCGGCGCTCCCGCGGCCGCCGGCCTCGTGCACCTCGCGGGCAACCGAGAGCGCCGCGTCCGCGAAGTCGGCGTCCTCGCAGGCCATCGGCGGGAGATCCTGATCGACGGTCCACTCCACGCCCGTCACGGCCGCCTCAACCCGACCGAGGTCGGCCCGGTCGTCGGGGACCGTCCGCTCGTCGATCGTGACCGCACACCGCTCCGGGATCACGTTCCACGTCTCGCCCCCCTCGACGATCGTGACTGCCAGCGACCCCGTGACCGACTCGCCGAAGACGGTCGCGCTCGGCGCGTCCAGGTCGCGGACGACGTCGATCGCGTCGCTCGCCCGATAGACCGCGTTCTCGCCCGCCTCGGGCTCCGAGGCGTGCGCCGCGGTGCCGCTGGCGACGAGCGTCGACGCGCGCCGCCCCTTGTGCGCGACGGCGACGTCCGTGACGCCGGGCGCAGAGTAGCCGGTCGACCCCTCGGCGACGACCGCGCGGTCCGGGGCGAACCCCTCCGCTATCGCGTGTCTCGCCCCCGTTCCGCCCTCTTCTTCGCCGGCGAACGAGGCGACGGCGAGCGTCCGCCCCGGCGGCGGCGTCGCGTCCCGGAACGCGAGCAGGCAGGCCGCGAGCGACCCCTTCATGTCCGCCGTGCCACGGCCGCGGAGCCGACCGTCGCTGCGCTCGACGACGTACTCGCCGTCCGTCCCCGCGCCGACCGTCTGCCGCTCGGCGGGCGGAACCACGTCGTGGTGGCCGACCAGCGCGAGCGTCTCGCTGCCCGCCCGACCGGACCCTCCCGGCGGCTCCCTGTACGCGAGCACGTTGCCGACGGCGTCGCGCTCGACGCGGGCGTCCGTCTCCGCGCGGAGCCACGACTCGATCGCGTCGCCGGCGGCGGTCTCGTCCTCGTGTGACGGTATCGCGACCAGCCGCTCCGTCAGGTCGACGAGGTCACTCATTCGCGGTCGACCCCCGCCTCTGTCTCGTGGTCCGCCTCCGTCCCGCGGTCCGCCTCCGTCTCGTGGTCCGCCTCACCCTCGCTGTCGACGCCATCGTCCGCTTTCTTCCGGGCGCGGTCGGCCGCGAGCTGCCTGTCGATGTCGTCTTCGACGTATCCCATCGACTCCACGGTAACCACGTTGCCGCCGCCGGGGTCGACGACCATCACCTCTTCGCCCTCCGCGATCGTCCCCTCGATGGCTCGCGCGGAGTAGTACGGGTTGAATCCGCCGCCGGCGAGTTTCACCTCGCCGCCCGCGGCCGTGACCTCCTCCGTGACGGTGCCGGTCTTCCCCTTCAGCGAGTCGCTGTCGGTCGTCTGCTGTTGACCCTTCCCGCCGTACAGGTCGAACTCGCGGTAGCCGTAGAAGGCGGCCGCGCCGAACCCGAGCGTCAGAAGCGCCATGACGATCGCGAGCCCCGCGCCCGCGACACCGACGCTCGCCAGGAGGAGGCCGCCGAGGCCGGCTCCGATGAGCGCGATGCCGACGACGATGAAGTTCGCCCCCGGAGCGATCGCCTCCGCCATCGAGAGCAACAGCCCGGCCGTCAACAACAGGAGCGGGAGGGTCTCGGGGGCAAAAAGCCCCGACTGCGCGAGCGCGTTCATGTCCGGACGTACGGCTGCGTCGGCATAAGTGGTGGTGCGGGACGCCGAGGCCGTCCCCGCACGACCGCCTCGCGGCCGGAGCCAAACGAGCGGGCGAGGCGACCGTCAGAAGCCGGGTGCGACCGTCAGAAGCCGAGCACGAAGACCCCGACGGTCAGTGCCACGCCGAGCGCGACGAAGACGGCGTTTTCGAGGTCTATCGTCCCGGGCTCTATCGGCTCGTCCGCGGGCGTGTGCGTGTCTTCGGTGACTCCGTTCGGTCCGACCTCGTCGACGGAGAACCGCCACTGACTCTCGTCTTCGTCGCCCTCGCGCGCCTCGTTTGCCCGGCTCCGAACGTTGTCGCGGTCCTCGCGGCTCATACCCACGCTACGCGAGGCGATAGTAAATGACTGGCGGGCGGCGGGAGACGCCGGCCGTGACCGCGTTCGTGACCGGCTCCGTTACCGGCTCCGTGCCGCCGCGATCACGTCGCCGTCGTAGACGATACCGCGCTCGCCGTCGACGGTGACCGTCTCGCCGTCGGCGACGCGCTCCGGCAGCGTCGCGCCGGAGACCATCGGGACCCCGAGTTCGCGGGCGACCACGGCCGGGTAGCCGGTCATCCCCTCGCGGGCGTCGATGATGCCGGCGATCGCATCGAGGCCTCCCGTGAACTCCCCCTCGAATCCGGGTCCGAGCGCGACGATCGACCCGCTTGGAACCTCGTCGAGCGCGCCGTCTGTGACGCGGTACACGGGAGCCGCCGTGTGTCCGCTGACGACCGCCTTCCCGGTCACGAGCGTCTCGGCCGCGACGTGGACCTTGAGGGTGTTCGTCGTGTTCGTCCCCTCGAACTCGGTCAACATCCCGGAGAGGACGACGAGCGTGTCGCCCGACTCGGCACCGCCCGTGTCGAGCGCGGCGTCGACCGCGTTATCGAGGATCGTCTCCATGTCGTGGGCGTACTCGCTCAACACCGGACGGACGCCCCATGTGAGCGCGAGCTGGCGGCGGATCCGGTCGTCCGGAGTCGTCGCGACCACCGGGACGCCGGGACGGAACATCGCGGTCTTGCGCGCCGTGAAGCCGGACTCGGAGACCGCGACGATCGTCGACGCGCCGATGTCGCGGGCGAGGTAGCGCGCGGAGCGCGCCAGCGCCTCGGTTCGAGACCCCTCGTCCGCGGTCGGGACGCGCTGTTCTCGCGTCTCTGCGTACTCGTTGCTCCCCTCGACCTGCCGGACGATCCGGTCCATCGTCTCGACGACGTTGACCGGGTCGTCGCCGATCGCGGTCTCGCCGGAGAGCATCACCGCGTCCGTTCCGTCGAGGACAGCGTTCGCGACGTCCGAGGCCTCGGCGCGGGTCGGCCGCCGCGAGGCGACCATCGAGTCGAGCATCTCGGTCGCGGTGATCACGGGGACGCCCTGGTTGACGCACGTCCGGATGATCCGCTTTTGGATCACGGGCACGTCTTCGAGCGGACACTCCACGCCGAGGTCGCCGCGCGCGACCATCACGCCGTCTGCGGCGTCGACTATCCCTTCGAGGTTCTCCACCGCCCCGGCGCGTTCGATCTTGGCGACGATCGGGATGTCGTCGCCGCCGCGGGCCTCGAGCTCGTCGGCGATCGTGTAGACGTCGTCGGCGTCGCGCACGAACGAGGCCGCGACGAAGTCGGCGTCGGTCCGCGCCGCCAAGTCGAGTTCGGCCTCGTCTTCGGGCGTGATCAGGTCGACGTCGATGGCGACGCCCGGGAGGTTCACACCCTTTCGGGAGCCGAGATCCCCGCCGGAGACGACGGTCGCGGTCACCGACTCGCCGTCGACGCCGTCGACGCGGCACTCGATTCGGCCGTCGTCGAGGAGCACGGTGTCGCCCGGTCCCGCGGCCGCGATCGAGTGAGTGAGACCGATCCGGTCGGGCGTGGCGTCGTCGGCCTCGACGAACGTCACCGTCGACCCCTCGACGATCGTGATCGGCTCGTCGATCTCGGCGGTCCGGACCTCTGGCCCTTTCAGATCGACCATCACCGCGAGCGGGTCGTCGATCTCGGCGTCCACGGCGCGGGCGCGCTCGATAACGGTCTCTCTGTGGTCCGTCGTTCCGTGGCTGGCGTTCAGTCGGACGACGGACATCCCCGCCGCGGCGAGGTCGCGGATCGTGTCCCTATCGTCCGAGGCGGGACCGATCGTACAGACGATCTTGGCGTTTCGCATACCGCTCGGTTCGACGCAGAGGCGGAAAAAGCCACACGGTTGAGTCGACTCCGAGTGAATGTTCGTGACAGTCTGTCTTCGCCTCACTCCGGCCGATTCCGACGATCACGCCGCGTCGGCACCGAAGTCCCCGTCGCGGATCGCGGCCTCCGCGTCGGCGAGCGCCGCGTCGGCGTCGAAGCGATCGACTATCGCCTCCAGTTCCGCGTCGTCGGCGTCTGCGAGGTCGCGAGCGTGCGCGGTGACGTTCGGCACGGCGCGGATCAGGTTGTCGATGATCGGCACGCTCGCGGTCTGCGGCGACCGGCTTCCCGGATTGAGATCGATCACGATCTCGGTTTTCCCCATCTCGTCGAGCGCCGCCGCGCGGTCGCCGTCCTCCAAGGGAACGACGACCACGTCAGCCGACTCGATGCCGTCGGCGTCGACGGTCCCGCGAGCGTGTGACAGACCGGGGATCTCGCCGTCCGCGGCCAGCCCCTTCACCTCGTCCGCGCCGTGATCGCGGAGGTGGGCCGCGATCCGGCGCACTCGCTCGTCGGTGTGGTTGAAGAGGTTCACTTCCAGATCCGCGTCGACGACCGCGGCGAGTTCGACGGTCTCTCCCGGCACGAGCGCCGCGACGTTTCCGTTCACCGATATCACCGGGTGATCCGCCGCAAGGAGCGCGGCCGCGGCGGCGCGGGCGGCGGCGTCCGCACTCGGCACGGTCCGCTCGCCGAGGAGGTAATCGAACGCCTCGCCGCGCCCCTGCGCGATGAGTCCCTGCTTCGAGGTGATACCCGCCTCGACGCCCGCCTCGATACGGTGGCGCGTCACGAGCGACGCGTATCGCGGGTGATCCTCGGGGATGTCCGTCTCGGTCATGCCCGCCGTTGTCGGTGCGACGAGTAAAGCGCCCCGTTCCCGCTCGACGCGGATGGTGCCACCGCAGCAAACGTTATTGCGATACGACACGAACATCGGGTGATGGCTGACCGTTCCGGCACGTACACGGTGGTGGAACCGTGCAACGACCACGGAACGACGACGCTCCGCGAGCACCCGCGGAACAGCACCGTTCACGTCGTCGAATACGGCGACTCGGAGGTGGAGTCCGCGCTCTCCGACCTCGACGCCGGCACGGTCGTCAGGGTCGAACTCGCACGCGAGGGTCGCCGCGGGAACGCGTGGCGCGCCGAGACGGCGCAGCCGGTGAGCGCGGACCCCGCATAAACTGCCGTTCGTCACCGCCGAACGAGCCTACGTGACACCGAGCCGCTTCGGAGCCTATCGTCGTTTTCACTCTGCGGATCGACGGACACACTGTGTCGGCGCACATTCCACCCGCACGCAATGTCACCCACGCGTGACTCGTCTCTTTGCCGGTGTGCGGCGATACGCGGATCGATTATATGACCCCGATGCGAACGACCGACCATGACTGACCCGACAGACGGTCCGACGCCACCGGAGGGACTTCCCAGCGGGCTCGCTGCCGACCTACGCGAGCTGTCTCCATCCGAACTCCGCGCGACGATCGTCCACGCGCAGGAACTGCTCCGATCTCACGGCGAGACGGACTCACCGATCGAACCAGAACCCGGCGATGACATCCTCCGGGTCACCGAACACGACGGCTACACCGAGGTCGTAAAACAGACCCGCTGTGCGGACGGCTGTGCCGACTGCCCGCACGGGCCATACCTCTACCACGTCATCGACGAGCCGCGACCGGACGGGAGCCACGCGCCGCACTGGTCGTTCATGGGAGCGGTTCGGACCGACGACGAGTGAGGGTGGCGGTCGATCCGCTGACGCGTGTCAGCGAGGGTTCAACCCCCAGATTCCGGCCCGAACGAACACCAGCACCGGAATAATCTCGAGCCGCCCGATCCACATGTTGAAGACGAACATCCCCTCGGCCAGCGGCGACATCGACGGCCCGGTGATTCCCGTGGAGAGCCCGACGTTCCCCTGTGCGCTGGCGACTTCGAACAGCGCGTCGGCGTAGCCGAACTCCGGGGCGGCGACGTTGACGAGAACGACGCTCCCGACAACGAGGGCGACGATCCACAGCAGAGTGACGATGGCGGCTTCGCCGAACTCACGTTCCATCGTTTCGCGGTCCAGCGTCCGATCGCCGAGACGCCCGGTGACGACCGCGCTCTTCGGCAGAAACACGCGGGAGAACTGCCAGGCGATACCGCGTGCGACCGTGTATCCACGGATGACCTTGATTCCGCCCACGGTTGACCCGGCGGCACCGCCGAGGACCATCGCGCCGACGACGAGCACCTTCGCGCCGGCGACCCACCGGCCTATCGGGGCCGACTGGAACCCCGTGCAGGTCAGAGCGCTGACCCACTGAAACGTCGAGTCCCGAACGGCGTCGAGCTGCGCTCCGTCGAGTATCGGGCCGGAAACCGGAAGGAACGATCCCGTCGCGAACGCTCCCGGTGCCGCCTGGACGGATGCGGCGTTCTGTATCGAGAGGATCACCACGCCGACTCCGAGCAGCGCGAACAGCCACCGTGTCTGGAGGTCCGCGGCCAGTTCGTGGAGGCTCCGGTCCCGGAGCACCACGAAGTGGACGGGGAAGGCGATCGCGCCGAGGGTCATGATCGGCACCAACGCCGCCTCGACTAACGGAGAGCCGTACGTCGCGATCGAGTTGTCCGTGACGGAGAATCCGCCCGTCGTGAGTCCCGTCATGGCGTGGTTGAGCGCCTGCCAAGCGGTTTCGCCGAGAGAGAGTGACTCGGCGTACGCGCTCCCGCTTGCGGAGATTGAAACGAACAACAGCAAAAAGGCCAAAAGCGTGTATCCGACGACGAGCTTCCAGACCGTCCGGACCGTCGAGACGACGCTCGGGTGGATCTTCTGCTCTCTGGCCTCGCTCCGGTAGAGCGCGTAACTCCCGCTGCCGGGCCGCGAGAGAATAGAGACGGTGAGGACGATGACGCCGACGCCGCCGACCCACTGAATGAACGACCGCCACCACTGGACCGCCCGCGGCAGCGATGGCTCGTGGACCGCCATCGTCAGTCCGCTTCCGGTCCATCCGCTCATGCTTTCGAAGAAGGCGTGGAGCGGGTCACGGAAGTATCCGAGACTGGAGAGCGTCGTGGTTCCGCCGACTTCGATCGGTTCCCACGAAGCCGTGTCCGCGGCGGCAGGGACGAACGCGTCCATCGCGGCCGGTGGCGTCGCCCACGCCGTGAGAAACAGAGGAAGCGCACCGAACACCGCGACCATGAGCCACCCGCCAGCCGCGATGACCATACCGTGTTTCATCTTCGGCTCCGGGGCGTCGGCGAACCGGCGATAGGCGACCCCGCCGACGAGCGCCGTCAGACCACCCGCAAGGAGGAAACCAAGTGCGGCGTAGAGTTCACTAAATGCGAGGGCGACGACGACGGAGACCGTCATCAGCCCGGACTCCATCAGGAGGAGCGAGCCGATGTCACGGGCGATGATTCCCAGATCAGACGGGAGCCGGCCGCCGTTCGGACCGGTCATCTCAGGCGTGGTTCTCCACATGACCAAAGATGTCCGTCACCTCCGGGGTTACACCGATCCCCGAGTAGACCGTGAGCAGATCGCCAGCCTCGATGCGTGTGGTTCCACGCGGCGTAATTGGGGTCTCCTCACTGTCCCGCTCGACGGCGACGATCAAGGTTTGGCCGCCGATGAGATCCGCCTCGTCCGCCTCCCGAAGCGTCTTGCCGGCGATCGGCGCGTCTGGCCCGACGGTGATCTCGAACACCTCCGCCTCCTCGCCGATGTGCATGAAATCGATGACCGACGGACGACTCACGGCTCGGTAGAGATACTCCGCGATCAGGCTCTGTGGATTCTGCATCGTGTTGACGCCGATCTGTTCGAACACGCTCATGTGTTCGGGGTTGTGAACGACCGAAACGATGTTCGGGATCGACAGCTCTTGGGCCAGTAGACAGACCATGATGTTCGTCGCGTCCTGATCCGTCGTCGAGATGAGCGCGTCCGCCCGGTCGGCTCCGGCGTCCTGTAGCGTCTCTTTCGAGGTCGCGTCGTCGTTGAGCACGAGACAGTCGTACTGCCTCGACGCTCGCTCGGCCCGTTCCTCGTCGCGCTCGATGACGACGACCTCGTTGCCGCTGTCGGTCGCGAGATCGACGAGCGGTGTCCCGATGTCGCCCGCACCCACGACGATCAGATACATGTTACGACGGTTCCGCGGCGACCACCGAAAGGCTACCGCTCCGGCACAACGGAGATGGAGAGATCCTCACCGCTCGCCGACCAGCCGCTCCCACAGCGACCGCGCGGACGATCCGCGAGAGCAGTCCGCGCTCTGTCGTCTCACTATCACGAGGTCGTGCTCCTCGCTGACGCGACCGATCGTCTCCGGAGTCGACGACCGACAGTCGGGAGGCGTCGCAGCCGACCGTGTCCCGGAGCGCAAGCGCCTCTTCCTCATTCGTCCGAATCCGCTCGCGGAAGCGCAAGTACGGGGAGAGCCGCGTTAGTCACCAACTTCAGCGACAGATCGCCGGAGAGGAACTGCATGAGTCGGTTTCCGCCACGGGAGCGGTAGGCGATCGCGCTCGCATCGACCTCGTCTGCCGCATCGAAGATCGCGCCGACGACGTCATGGGCGTACGCGGTGTGGTCGTCGGCGTCAGGGAACACCGACCGGACGGCCGCGTACGACTCGGCCGCGAGGTCTTCGGACTGCTCGATCGGCGTCTTGTCGGGGACGCCCTCGCCCTTCTCGACGACGTGTAGCGCGGTCACGCGATCCGGGTCGTACGGTGCGAGCGCGCGCGCTGTAGCTAGGGCGTCTTCTTCGTGAGCGACCGGAAGGAGTACGTGTCCGAGCAGGTCCTGCCCGTCAGTGTCGTCGGTGCTCGTCATACGAACACTACTGTCCTCGCCGGTTAAGAAGCTACGTTCTCTGACATCGCTCCGCTAGAAGACGCCAGAGGCGTCTTTCAGGGCGACACTGCACCCGAGCGACGCGTCCCGAACCGGACCGTCACCGCGTGTCGATCGCCGAGATGAACACCGCGAGCACCGGGACGATCTCTAGCCGACCGATCCACATCAGGAACACCATCAGCAGCTTCGACGTGTCGGGGAAAAACAGATAACTCCCGAAGGGGCCTAACCGACCGAATCCCGGTCCGATATTTCCGATCGTCGCGAGCGACGCGCTCGTCGACTCAAGCATCGTTAGCTGAATCCCGATCCGTGCGGCGTCGAGAGAGAGAAGGACCGCCGAGACGCCGAACAGGACGAGATAGAGAATGGTGAACGCCATGATACCGCGGATCGCGTCCTCGTCGACGACGCTCCCGCTGAGACGGATCGGCTGCACGACGTCGGGATGTGCGGAAGTGAAGAGTTCTCGGCGGATCGCCTTCCCGACGATGAGCCACCGAACGATTTTGACGCCCCCGCCGGTCGAGCCGGCCGACCCGCCGATAAACATCGCGAACATGAGGAGGATCTGGGTGTGCGTCTCCCACTGCGCGAAGTCGGCGGTCGCGTACCCGGTCGAGTTCAGAAGCGAGGCGATCTGAAACGTCGCCTGCCGGAGCGAGTTTTCGGCGACCCCCTGGGTCACACCGCCCAGTTCGATGGGTGGAGCCGCGCCGCGGAACAGGAGCACCGCGAGAACGGCGGTCACGACGGCGGTCGCGCCGGCGTACGCGCGAAACTCGGCATTCTCAAGCATGATCTGCGTCTCACCGCGTAACACATGCCAGAACAGCGCGAAGTTGACACCGGCGACGACCATGAACGGGATGACGACCCACTGGACGGCTGCCGAGAACGCGCCGATGCTGTCGGCTTCGGGCGAGAATCCGCCGGTTGGAAGGGTGGTAAACCCGTGGGCGATCGCGTTGTATAGGTCCATGTTCGGTGCCATTCCGCCGAGGTGAAGCCCGTATAAGAGTACAATGTACACCACGGTAAAGCCGAAGTAGATGAGCCAGAGCGCGCGCGCGGTCTCTGCGATCTTCGGCGTGAGTTTCTGTAGTTCCGGACCGGGGGCCTCCGATTCCATCAGTTGGGCACCGTTGACCGCGACCTCCGGGAGGATGGCGATCATCAGCACGATGATACCCATCCCGCCGAGCCACTGCGTGAGCTGACGCCACATCAGCACGGCGTGAGAGTGGCGATCGGTGCTGATTTCACCGAGTATCGTCGCGCCTGTGGTGGTGAACCCGCTCATCGACTCGAACAGTGCGTTGACGATCGACTCCGTGAACGCGCCGGCCGACCCGACCTGGAGCCCGACCGTAGACGCGGTACCGTACCCCGCAAGAAGGTAGGGGATCGTGCCGATGACCGCGGCGGTGATCCACGCGAGCGAGACGAAAAGCAGCGCCTCGCGCGGCCCGAGATCGGGGTCGGGATCGATCCGTTCTACGACGACCCCGATGCCGGCGACGAGCACCATCGAGACGAGAAACACCCAGATGTCCTCGCCGTACGCGATCGCTACGACCAGCGGCACCAGCATCGTGACGGCGAGGTACTTGATTCCGACCCCGAGAAGCCCGACGCTCGCCTTCCAGTTGACGCCCCAGGACATGAATGTTCGATCGATGTGAGAGTGGCCGGTTCCCTGTATTAAACTGTCGAAGGAACGACCGCGGCGCCGCCTGGTCTGTCTTCGAATGTTGGTCAGATCTCGACTCGCGGTGTGCCGTCACGAGGTCCAGAACGCCTTCGTGAACAGCACGAGCACGGGGATTATCTCGATCCGACCGATCCACATGAGGACGACCATCACGGCTCGGGTGCTCATCGGGAAGGTCGCGAACGTCCCGTACGGACCCGCAGCGCCGAACGCGGGGCCGATGTTGAGAAACGTCGTCGCCGCTGCGCCGAGCGCCTCGAATTCGGTCACGCGGAGCCCGGATCGCTCCGCGTCGACAACGATCACCACGGTGAGAAGAAAGAAAATGACGATGCTCAACAGCAGGTACGCGTAGATGTCGCGGATGGCCCCCTCGTCGATCGGCTTTTCAGAGATGCGGACCGGACGCACCGCTTCCGGATGGATGGCGGTGTAGAGGTTCCGTCGGAACGACTTCAGCGCGACCAGCCACCGGAGCGACTTGATCGAACACGTGGTCGACCCGACCATCCCGCCGACGAACATCCCCATGAACAGGATGTGCTTCGCCGCCGGTGCCCACGTCACGTAATCGGTGCTCGCGTACCCCGTCGTCGTCACGATCGAGACGACGTTGAACACGGCGTGGCGAAGCGTTCCTTCGACACCGTATCCGATCCCGGGATCGAAGAATAGCCCGAGGGCGACGATCGACGCGAAGAGGGCCATCGCACCGAGATAGAAGTGAAACTCCTCGTTTTTCAACAGGCGCATCGGTTCGCCGTTGATAGCGAAATAGATGAGTACGAAGCTCGTCGAGCCGATCACCATGAACGGGACGACCGCCCACTGAATGGCCGGATGAAACGCGCCGACGGAGAGCGGCTCCGGCGAGAACCCGGCGGTCGCGACCGATGTGAACGCGTGCGCGACCGCGTTGTACAGGTCCATCCGAGGGTCGACGGCGAGCCCGAGCAGGAAGTAGACGACGACCGCGAGCCCGGTGAGCCCGAAGTAGATTCCCCAGATGAGCTGTGCCGTCCGCGAGATCTTGGGCGCGAGTTTGTTGATGTCCTGCGTTTGCGTCTCCGACTCCATCAGCTGGGCCCCGCCGACGCCGACCTCCGAGAGCACCGCGGTCGCGAGGATCAAGATCCCGAGGCCGCCGAGCCACTGAATCACCTGTCGCCACATCATGACCGAGCGGGAGTGGACCGAGAAGTCGACGAGAACCGTCGCACCGGTCGTCGTCAGTCCGCTCATCGACTCGAACAGTGCGTTCACCGGGTGTGCGGTCGTTCCGTCGCCGGCGACGACGAACGGAATCGCGCCGACGACGGCGACGAGAAACCAAATGAGCGCCACCGCGAGGAACGCCTCGCGGGGACCGAGGTTGCTGTTCGGATCGCCAAGCCTCCGAAATCCGGCTCCAAGTGCGACCGAGACCGCGATCGCCGCAACGAAGGGGAGCGGCGACTCACCGTAGTAGAGCGCTACCAACAGTGGGAACGCCAGCGGGACGGGGAGAGCGGCGAGGATGTCCCCGGAGAGCCCGACGCTCGCACGCCAACCGACTCGCACCGTGGGTCTCACGGGCGTGTCACGCCATCGAGGTGATGGCTCCGATAGCGTCGGACTCCGCAAGGAGAATAACGTGATCGCCGGCCTGAAGCACGGTATCGCCACGAGGGGTAACAAGCGCGTGATCGCGGGTGATCGCGCCGATGACGAACCGCGCGTCGGTCTCGGCGACGATCTCCGAGATCGGTCGTCCGACGAGGCCGCAGCCCTCAGTGAGTTCCAATTCGAGGACTTCGGCCTGATCGTTCTCCAGCACGGCGATGTTTTCGGCGACGCTCTCGTAGGTGAACCGCGTGATCTCTTCTGCGGTCACGGTGCGCGGGTTGATCGCGATGTCGATACCGATTTCCTCGAACACAGTGACGTAATCGGGGCTGTCCACGACCGCGATCACCCGGTCGACGCCGAGCCGCTTCGCGAGCACGGAGATGAGCAGGTTCTTTTCGTCCGACCCGAGTGCGGTGACGACGATGTCGGCCTCGTCGACGTGCTCCCGCGTGAGGAACTCCGCGTCTGTCGCGTCGTGTTCCATCACGACGGTTTTCGGGAGATTCTCCGCGAGCCAGCGGGCGCGACCGGAGTCTTGTTCTATCACCCGTGGCTTGAAGTCGCGTTCTTCGAGGAGCCTCGCCGTTTGGTATCCGATCTCGCTTCCGCCGACAACGACGATCTCGTCGGCGCGGCCAGGGGTCGTCTGCGGCGCGACGTCTGTCGCGAACGCTTGCACGCTCTCGGGGCTCCCTATAACTACCGCACGGTCGCCGACCGTGATTCCGGTGTCGCCGCGTGGGATGGTCATCTCGCCGTCGCGGAACAGCCCGACGAACGTGAGAGACTCGAAGCGGTCCGCCTCCGAGACCGTCTGCCCGGCCACGGGACTCCCCTCGGCGATCTCGAACTCGGCCATCTGCACCAGACCACCCGCGAACGGATCGACGTCGACGGCGGCCGGAAGGCCGATGACGCGAACGATGTTCTCGGCCGTCAGCAGGTCCGTACACACCATAAAATCGACGCCGAACGCGCCTTCGTTCCCCTGCCACGTCCGGAGGAAGTCCGTGCTCTTCACGCGCGCGATGGTGAACCCATCACCGAGCGTCTTCGCGGTCCCGCAGGCGACGAGATTCGTCTGGTCGTTATCGGTGCAGGCAATGACCATGTCTGCGCGGCCGACGTCCGCCGCGGTCTGGATCTCCGAACTCGTGCCGTCGCCGGCGATGGTGAGAACGTCGAGTTCGTACTTGAGCTGTTCCGCTCGGTCCGGGTCAACGTCGACGACGACGACCTCGTGGTCCGACGCGAGACTCGCGGCGATACTCGTCCCGACCTCGCCGGCCCCGATAACGACCACGTGCATAGCCACACCGAGTTACCCGAGACTGAAGTTCGTTACTATCGGAATCCCGGATCGACGCGACCGCGACCCGGAGAAGAGACGGCCCGAGCGATCAGTCCCCGCCGAACGCGCTCGGTTCCTCCCACGAGTTCCGTCCCGAGACGGTGCGCTGCGGGAACGGGATCGAGATGTCCTCCTCGTCGAACCGCTCTTTGACCGCCTTCACGTAGTCGGCGCGGGTCTTCACGAAGTCCGCGCGCGAGGGGTCGTCGATCCAGATCCGCGACTGCAACCCGACGTACGAGTCCGCCAGCTCCGTCAGCCGCACCGACGGGGCGGGGTCGTCCAGAATGGCCTCGCTCCGCTCCGCCTCCTCCACGATGATCTCCGTCGCCTTGTCGATGTCGTCCTCGTAGTCGATCCCGAAGACGAACTTCAGCCGGAGGGTCTTCTTCGCGACGGGGTTTTTGATCACGTCGCCCGTGAGCACGTTGTTCGGTACCGTGAGCAGTTCGTTATCGAACGTTCGGACACGGGTCACACGGAGCGAGATGTCCTCGACGACGCCGGAGTTCCCCTGCCACTCGATCCAGTCGCCGATCCGGAACGGTTTGTCCGTGAAGATGAACACCCCAGCGACGAAGTTCTTGAGCACGTCTTGGAGCGCGAATCCGATGGCGAGCGTCGCCGCGGCCCCGATCGTCGCCAGCGACTGCAGGAAGTCGCCGTAGCCGGCCGCGCCGAACGCGACCGTGACTCCGGCGAAGAAGACGACGAACGTCAGCAGCTTCTGTAGCGGCTTCCGCGCGTGATCGTCGAGCCCCCGGCGGTTGAACACCCGCTCGAAAAGCGGCGCGATGGCGATCTTAAACACCACGTACACCGCCGCGAGTACGGTAAGGAACGTCCCCGCGTCGACGACCGTGCCGGTGAAGGGTCCGAGATACGGGTCCAGTGCGCCGCCGACAGCGACGACGGCTCGCGCCGGGGGCGCGGCGGCCATCAGTGGAGCACCGCCGTGTTCCCGCGCGTCTCTATCAGTTCCGCGTCGACCGCGTCGGCGAGTTCAGCGGCGAGCTCGTCGGTCGTCGTCCCGCCGCGAGCGGCGCGGAGGAACTTCACCTTGACGAGCTTGCTGTCGTCGAGTTGGTCTCCGAGTTCGTCGACGACCGCGTCGATACCGTGTTTCCCGACCCAGACGGTGACGTCGAGGTCGTGTGCCTCCTTGCGAAGCTGTTGGTCGCTCATACGGACGCAACACGCCCGTGACCATTGAAGCTTGAGGTTCGGCGGTCGAAGGGGAGGATCGGCGGTCGGAGATGATGCTCGGCGGTCGGAGATGATGCTCGGCGGTCGGAGATGATGCTCGGCGGTCCGAGTGCGGTTCTCGTGTCGACTCGCCTCAGCGGTCGGTGACGCCGTCGGCGTCCATCCGCGACACTTCTTCTTCGAGCCACTCGCGCAACCACTTCACGCGTTTTATCCGCTGGTGGGCGATGCTCTCTGCGCTGTCGGAGACGACGCGCTCGGTGTGGTCGTGTGCGCGCTGTAAGACGCGGTCGACCATCTTCGCGGCGTCCATGTGCGTGCGGGACTCGTATCCCATCCGCAGGAGCATCAGGACCGCGCCGTTCGCGCCGACCTTATCGAGCACGTCCGCTTCGATCAGGCACCGGCTCTCCAAGGGCACGTCGTCGAGGTCACCGGTGTACGAGTGGTCGACGACCGCGCCGCACACCTCGTCGACGAACCACTCCGGGTAGTCGCCGCGGCTCGTGAGGTACTCGCGGGCGACGCGCGCGCCGGCCTCGGCGTGGACGTCCTGTTCGGCCTCCAGTTTCGCGACGTCGTGGAACACCGCCGCGACGCGGACCACGTCGAGGTCGGCGCTCTCCGACGCCGCGATCTCGGTCGCGAGGTCGACGACGTTGAGGATGTGGTTAAACCGGTAGTCGGCCGAGTGCCACGGATACCACCGCATCCGACCGCCATCGTCCTCGCTCTCGACGCTGGCTGCGAGGTAATCTCTCACAAACGCTTTCATCTCGGCGAACTCCTCGTCGCTCACCTCCGTTTCCTTAATCTCGACGCCCACGGGAACCACCTCGGACGAAAAACTCATGATTCATTACCGTGACCGAGGAGCGTTTCGTTCTTAGGCGTTACGACGGTGCCGCGACGGCGGTCGAGCGGTGCCATATCGCCGTCACGGCGGTGCGGTGTCGGCGGCCCAACCCGGTCGGTGACCCCTCGCAGCCGGCGGGAAGTCTGATCGACGGGCGCTCAGTCGAACTCGACCTCCACGGCGTTCTCGCTCACATGGAGGTACGTGATCGAGTTCCGACCGCTGCCGCCCGCGATACGGATCTCGATGTCGTCGAGCGTGTCGTCGTGTTCGACGCTGAACGCGCTGCTCTGCGTAGTCAGGGAGTCGAACACGAAGCCGCCACGGAGCGTGACGCTCCCGGCGAGGTCCGTGTCCGAGTTCGGGGCGTACACGACCGCGTCGACGTCGACGGTCCCCTGTCCGGGGCCGTCTTCGAGGAACCCGTCTCGCACGTAGAACTGATTCCGCTGCGCCTCGACGGCGGCGCTCGTCGTACCCACCGTCGCGTCGCCGTTCGCGAACACGGAGCCGTTGACGTAGTACCGGACGACGCCGTCGCCCTCGTTCGTGATCTCGAGTTCGTTCCCGCCGAGGTCAAGATCGCCGTCGACCGCGATCGTGACGTCGCCGCCGCTCGTGTCAAACTCCACCCGCTGGCCGACGTCGACATCGCCGGACGCGTAGTAGGTGCCGCCCGTACAGGGGTCGGCGTCGAAACAGTTCGAGAGCGGCTCGCCGGAGTCCGCACCCTCCTGTAGCGCGGAGTCGATCATCGGCCCGGGCGACGGATGCACCTCGTCCTCCTCGTAGAGCGACTCGTCGAGGCCGCCGTTCCCGTTGTTTCCGTGCGTGTAATCGCCTTCGAGAGAGATCGCCCGGTCGAACACGACCTCGTCCGGCACGACCAAGCGCGCGACCGTCGTCCGATTGCCGTCGTACTTCGTCACCGAGCCGTCGGCGCGCTGGCTGAAGAACTCGTACCACCCCTCGTAGTAGTCGCTCTGTACCTCCACGACGACCGTCCCGTTTTCGAGGGGGTTCGCCGTCTCGGTGACGTTGTCGGTGCCGCCCGACGACCGACGGACGACGCCGGTCCCCGACTGCGGGGTCTGCTCCGTCCCCGTCAGGCGCACGATCGGGAACGTGAGCGTGGTCCCTCGGTAGTGGTACTCCGGCGGCGAGACCATCCGCCCGTAGCCGTTGGAGGCGGTCCAGACGCCGCCGCCCTGCAGCGCGACGGTACGGTCCGATCCGACGTACTCCAGCGTGCCTATCGACCCGTCGTACACCGTCGTCTCGCCGTCGGTTCCGTTTTCGATCCGCACCGTGACGTGCCCGGCGTCCTCGTCGAGGCGAAGTTGTCCGCCGTCGACGCTCCCGAGGTCGAACCGCCGCGCGTCCGTCTCGCCGAGCGCGACGAGGCTGGACTGCGAGGAGAACTGAGACATCCCGTTTTCGACGCTCGCAGACTGGGCCTCGTCGGTGATCAGCCCGAGTGCGACGCTCCCCGTCGCCACCGTGGCCGTCACGGCCGCGATGGTGATTCCTAACAGGAGCACGA
This sequence comes from Halorubrum sp. BV1, assembly GCF_000746205.1. Taxonomy (NCBI): domain Archaea; kingdom Methanobacteriati; phylum Methanobacteriota; class Halobacteria; order Halobacteriales; family Haloferacaceae; genus Halorubrum; species Halorubrum sp. BV1. The sequence goes on along the minus strand of NZ_JQKV01000001.1, from coordinate 679,836 downwards.
CGCCGATCACCTCGCTTTGGCCGCGCTCGCTGACTCTCATGCCAGGGCGTACGTCGCCACCGTACTTAACCTCGGACCGTCAGCCATCAGAACTGATACGCAGCTGTGCGGCGTCCGGTGTAACCGGGTGTCGCGTCGGGACGCGCCAGCCACGAAGTTCTTAAACGCGGCCGCCGACGGTTCGGACGAATGTGGGTTCCCGGCTCTCGAAGCGAGAAAGGGCGATTCCAGCGGGCCGCGGCGGTGAACGTCCTCGGGAACCTAGCCAAGATCCTCGTCGAGGGCGCGGCCGGGATCGCGTTCGGGAGCGTCGCGCTCGTCGCCGACGCGGCCCACTCCGTCGCGGATCTGGTCGCGAGCGCCGTCGTCCTGATCTGGGGCGGCGCGCGGTACGACGACGCCGACCCGACTCACCCACACGGTCACCAGCGGATCGAACCGCTGACGGCGCTTTTCGTCGGCGCGACGATCGTGATTCTCGGGCTCCTCCTGTTGCGCGAGTCGATCGTCGGGCTGGTCGGTCCGACCGAGGTCGCGGCGAGCCCGTTCTTGGTCGCCGCGCTGCTTTTCGCGGTGGCCGACATGTACCTCCTCTACTGGTACACGGAGCGGGTGAACGACTCGCTCGGATCCACGGCGCTCACCGCGCTGTCGGCCGACTGTCTCAACGACATCTACACGACGATTGCGGCGCTTGTCGGCATCTTCGGCGTCTTCCTCGAATTTCCCGTCCTCGATCCGCTGGCCGGGGCGCTCGTCAGCGTCCTCGTCGTGTATCAGGGGATCGAGATCGGCCGCGAGAACGTGACGTACCTGGTCGGTGGCGCGCCCCCCGACGCCGACCGCGACCGGATCGTCGCGGCCCTGCGCGATCACCCCGCCGTCGAAGGCGTTCACGATCTCACCGTGTACTACGACGGGACCGATCTGGAGGTCGAAGTCCACGTCGAGGTCGACGGTAGCATGACGCTGCACGACGCCCACGACGTCGAGACGGAACTCGTCACGAGCCTGCGCGCCCTCGACGACGTTGGCGACGTTCACGTGCACCTCGACCCCTCGGGGCTCGGCGAGTGGAAAGACGCCGAGGAGTCGACGACCGGGCCGCCCCGTGGACCGTCCGGCGACGGTCCGTTCTAAGCCTCGGCGGCCGCCTCGATTCGCGCGGATCGGTCGCCCCGCCCGTCCGCCGCACCGCATTTATTCGTCGAGCACCGACGGTCGATATGGCCGCACCCCGCTGGCTGGAGATGACGTGGCGCGAGGGGCTGTTCTGTCACTGGGTAGCCGACCCCGCCGTCGTCGCCGAGACGCTTCCGTCTGGGCTTTCGGTCGCCACGCATGACGGCGACGCCTACCTCGGCGTCGTCGCGTTCGTGATGGACGACATCCGCCCGCGCGGATCGCCGGTCGGGCTCTCGTTCCCGGAGTTGAACCTCCGCACGTACGTCGAGGGGCCGAACGGGCCGGGGGTCTACTTCTACAACCTCGACGCCGCAGACCGGCTCGGCGTCGCGGTCGCACGCCGGCTGTTCGCCCTGCCGTACTACCGCGCCGAGATGTCGGTGCGTCGCGACGGCGACGCGGTCCGGTTCACCAGCCGTCGGGCGCACCGCGATGCCCCGCACGCCCGCTTCGATGCGACCTACAGGCCGGACGGGGAGGCGTTCGTCCCCGATCCGGGATCGCGAGCCGCCTTCCTCGTCGAGAACTACCGGTTTTACACGTCCGGTCGGAGGCTCTACGTCGGAGAGATCGCACACGAGCCCTGGACGCTTCGCGAGGCTCGGGTCGACCTCCGGGCGAACACGCTATTCGAGGCGAACGGGTTTGAGCGACCGGACGGCGAGCCGACCGCACACGTCGCCGACCCGATAGACGTGACGGCGGACCGGATCCGCCGGATCTGATACCGCTCCCGTCGGATCTGAACGGAGCCGCACACCCGCCGAGGACGACCACGGGCCGCGCTGCTCCGCACCGACGGCCGGGACTTATAATGCGTCGCGGACAACCACCGCGTATGACTCTCGGACGCGCGACAGGGGCGGACCGATGACCGCTCAGTCGCTTCATCCCCGCGTACGGATCGTGTGGATCCTCCGTGCGGCGCTCGTCGCCGTGCTCGTCTCCCTCCCAGTCGCCGCCGTGGCCTACCTGGGCTACGTGCCACGATGGTCTGCGGGCGCGGTCGGCGGCGTCGCGCTCGTCGTCGGCGTCGCACACGCCACGTTGAAGTACCGACGCTGGAGCTACGAGATCCGCGAGGACGCGCTGTACCTCGACCGCGGCGTGATCACGCAGGTCCGGACGACCGTCCCGCTGGTGCGAATCCAGCACGTCGACTCGCGCCGCGGGCCGGTCGAGCGCGCCGTCGGCCTCGCCTCCTGTGTGGTGTACACGGCCGGATCGCGGGGAGCGGACGTACAGATCCCGGGACTGACGCCGAGCGGGGCGAGCGACCTTCGCGAGGAGCTGAAACGGCTTGCGATCCGCGCCGACGGGGAGGACGCGGTGTGAGACTCGCGCCCCAGTCGATCCCGTACCGCGCGCTTCAGAAGGTCTCGGGGTTCGTCGTCGTCGGCTTCTTCGTCGTGAACAGCAACGGCTGGGGACTTCCGCTCGCGGTCGGCGTCGCCGGAGCGATGCTCCTCGCCGCCTTCGGCTACGAGACGGCGTACTACCGACGGTTCGACTACGAGTTCGCCGCCGATACCTTCGACATCGCGTCGGGGGTGATCTCTCGCCGCGAGCGAGAGATACCCTACCGACGGATACAGAACGTCGACGTGAGCCAGAGCGTGATCCAGCGGGCGATCGGGATCGCGGCCGTCGATCTGGAGACGGCCGGCGGGTCGAGCACCGAGGGGTCCATCCGGTTCGTCTCGCCGGCCGAGGCGACGCGGATCCGACGCGAGGTCCAGCGTCGAAAGAGCGGCGCGGGCGGCGAGAGCGGAACGGGCGGCGACGCCGACGACCCGGCGACGGCCGGCGTGTCGGGCGGAGCCGCCGACGCTGAGACGGAGCTGTTCGCCATCTCGCCGAAAGAGCTTGCACTCGTCGGCGCGCTGTCGTTCGACGGCCGTCTGATCGGCCTGCTGGCGTTCTTGGGATCCGGTTCCTTCCCGGTGCTCTCGGGGTTCCTCCCGGGCGCTGACGCCGCCGCGCTCACCGCGACGGCGTTCGTCGCCGTCGGCGGGCTGTTCCTCGTGTCGTGGGTGCTCGGCGCGGGCGTCGCGTTCTCGAACTACTACGGGTTCCGGCTCGCGCGAGCCGGCGACGAGTTGCGGTACGAGCGCGGCCTCTTCCGTCGGTACAGCGGGTCGATCCCGACCGAGAAGGTCCAGACGCTCACTATCACGGACAACCCGGCGAAGCGCGCGCTCGGGTACGCGAGCCTCGCCATCGAGACCGCCGGCTACGCCCCGGGACAGAACGGCGATCAGGGGAGCCAGTCGGCGGTCCCGATCGCAGCCGCCGCCCGCGTCTACGGACTCGCCCGCGAGGTGGAGCCGTTCGGCGACCCGCGCTTCGATCGGCCGCCGAAACGGATCCGGTGGCGGTACGCGTTCCGGTACACACTCGGGGTCGCCGTTCTCACCGGAATCGCGTTCGCGACCGACTGGTATCTCGTCGCCGACCTGCCGTGGTTCGGTCTCCTCGTGCTCCTCCCCGCCGTACCGCCCGCCGCGCATCTCAAGTGGAAACACCGCGGCTACTGGCTCGGCGAGGACCACCTGCTCACGCGGAACGGGTTCTGGAGCCGAACCGTGACCGTCGTCCCGTACTATCGAGTGCAAAACGTCATCGACAGTCGCACGGTGTTCCAGCGCCGGTGGGGAGTCGCGACGATCGTCGCCGACACCGCCGGCTCTAGTTCGCTCACCGGCAACGAGGCCGCCGCCGTCGACATCGCGGTCGACGAGGCGGTCGCGCTCCGTGAGACCCTTCGCGAGCGACTCCACGAGGCCGTGTCGGCGCGGCGACGGCAACGGAGCGGATTCGAGTGGATCGAAGGCGACCCCGGAGACGACCCCCCCGACGAGGGCGGCGGGACTCCCGGAGACGGAGACGAGGTTCCCGGAGACGGAGACGAGGTTCCCGAGGACGACACGACGGAGAGCGCTCGAAGCGACACGGCCACCGCCGCCGACGCGGCGACGGTCGAGGCGGACGCCGAAGAGCCGCCGGACGACGGCGTGATCCGACCCGACTTCGCGGGGAGCGACCGCGATTACTCCGAGCCGGCGAAGCGCGTCGACACGGGCAACTACGCGGTCGATCGGTTCCCGTCCGACGCCGACGTGACGCATCGAGACGAAAATGACGACGACAGCGACGCGGACGGCGACGCTGCGGATACTGACGGTGTCTCCGACGACAGCGACGGCAACCACGACAGTGACAGCGACGACAGTGACGACAGCGACGATCATGGCAGACGCACTGAGGACCGTCAGTAACAGTCTTCGCCACGCGAACCGGTGACGTTCTACTCGTCGAGCAGCTGTTGGGCGATGGTGTTTCGGAGCACTTCGCTCGTCCCCTCGTATATCTCGGAGAGCTTCGCGTCTCGGTAGAACCGCTCGGCCGGGAAGTCCTTTGTGTAGCCGTAGCCGCCGTGGATCTGAATCCCTTCGTTGGCGACCTCTCGGGCGATTTCGGAGGCGTACAGCTTCGCCTGCGCGGCCTCCTTCACGAACGACTCGTCGCGCATCTTCAGGTCGGCCGCCTCGTGCATCAACAGCTCCGCGGCCCGGGTCTTGGTGTCCATGTCCGCGAGCTTGTGCTGGATGGCTTGGAAGTCGGCAATGGGGCGGTCGAACTGCTCGCGCTCTTGCGCGTACGACGTCGCTTCGTCGAGCGCGGCGCGAGCGATGCCGACGGAGCGTGCCGCGATGGTTATCCGGCCCCCGTTCAGCGTCTTCAGCGCCTGCACGAACCCCTCTCCCTCGTCCCCGAGGAGCCGATCCTCGGGCAGCCACATGTCATCGAAGCGCAGTTCCGCCGTGGGACACCCCTTGTCACCGAGCTTCTTTTCCGTCCCCTCGACGACGAACCCCTCGTCTTCGTCGGGACGGACGACGAACGCGGAGATCCCATCTCGGCCGGCGTCAGGATCCGTCTTCGCGAAGAGGACGACCGTGTCGGCGACGGACCCGTTCGATATCCACAGCTTCCCGCCGTTCACGACGTAGCCGTCGCCGTCCCGCTCGGCGACCGTGGACATGGCCGGAACGTCGGAGCCGGCCTCGGCCTCCGAGAGCGCGAACGCGCCGACGTCGTCGCCAGCGGCGAGCGGCGTGAGGTACTCCGACTTTTGGGCTTCGTCACCGAAGTCGTACACCATGGTACCGGCGAGAGAGGTGTGGGCGGCGACGATCGTGCCGAGCCCGCCCGACCCGCGGGCGATCTCCGCGAGCCCGAGCACGTAGCTGTGGTAATCGAGTCCGGAACCGCCGTACTCGACGGGGAACGGCATCCCCATGAACCCGAGGTCGGCCATTTCGTCTATCAGGTCCGCGGGGAACTCGTCCGTCTCGTCGATGTCGGCGGCGCGCGGGACGACCTCCTCGTCGACGAACGACGCGACGGTGTCACGGATTTGTCGCTGCTCCGCTGAGAGCGTTAGCTCCATAGCGAATGCTTCCCCCACGGTGACTTAGCCGTTGCCACGATGATCGTTCGCGCGGGTTCGTTCCCGATGCGGACGCCGCGTATCGCTTCGATTCGGCCGCTCCCCTCCGCCGTTCCACGAGGCTTTTTATGCGTTGTGACGTAAGGGCCGATACCCGAATGAGCGGACGATCACACGGCCCCGTCGAACCCGACCTCTCGTGGTGTCACGAGGCGGTGCAAGGCGTCTCCCGAACCTTTGCGCTGACCGTCGACGTGTTAGAGGAGCCGATGGCCTCGCAGATCTGCGTGGGATACCTCCTCTGTCGGGTCGCCGACACCGTCGAAGACGCGGGGCACATCCCGCCCGCCGCCCAGAGCGACGTGTTGCGGACGTACCGCCGCGCGATCGACCCCGACAGCGACGTCGACATCGCGACGTTCCGCGAGGCGGTCGACGAGTGGCTCCCGGCTCCCGAAAAACGCGACGAGGACTGGGAGGTCGTCGCCGAGGCACCCACGATCGTGGCGACGTTCGAAGAACTCGACCCCGAGGCCCGCGCCGCGATCGTCCCGCCCGTCATCGAGATGGTCGACGGGATGGCGATGTTCGTCGACCGTCATGCCACCGAGGGCGGTCTCCGGATAGACGACCGCGAGGAGCTAGAACAGTACTGTTACTACGCCGCCGGCACCGTCGGCAACCTCATCACGAACCTCCTCACCCGCGGCGACGTCACCGAGGACCGCGCGAAGCGGCTCCGCGACACCGCAGAGGAGTTTGGCCTCCTCTTACAGCTCGTGAACGTCTCGAAAGACGTGTACGACGACTACACCGAAGAGAACAACGTCTACCTCCCGGCGGAGTGGCTCGCCGACGAAGGCGTCGACCAAGAGCGCGTCGTCCACCCGGCGAACCGCGAATCGTCGGCCCGCGTGGTCGACCGCACCGCCGATCTCGCGCGCTCGTTCCTCGACGACGCGCAGGCGTACCTCGAGACGATGCCGCTCTCGAACGGGAACACGATTGAGGCGTGGACGGTTCCGTATCTGCTAGCCGTGGGCACGCTCCGCGAGCTCAGCTCGCGCCCGGAAGACGCGCTCACCGAGACCGGCGTGAAGATATCCAGAAAAGAGGTGTTCGCCGTGATGTCGGTCGCCGGCGAAGCGGGGCGCGACTCGCTCGCGGACCTCCGGAAGACCATCTCCCGAACGCCGTTCCACAGGGCCGTCGAACCGGCGGACTGACCGCGTTCGACGCCTGTTTCCTACTCGGTCTCGGCTCACGTTCACAGCCGAGAGCGCGCCCGCGGAACCGACGGCACGCCGACACCGATCGTGTCCGCGAGCGCTTCGGCCGCACTCAACAGCCACTCCGCGCGCTCGATCCGCGAGTCGAGATCGCCCGGGCCGATCCGGTAGGCCTCGACGAGTTCCTCGACGGTCGCCCCGTCGATCCACTCGTCGAGGATCCGCGCCGTCTTCACAGACTCCAGCCACTCCTCGAAGGCGTCCGTCTCGTGCATCTCTGTCGTCAACACGCCGGCGTGTCGCCGCGCAAACCGGTACATCTCGGCGCGCTCTTCGTTGCCGAGGTACGTGTCCTGCATATCGGGCGTGTCACATATCAGTTCGAAGGCGGTGAGTGTCGTCGCGTTCGGCATGGCCGCGGCTGTTCGCAGGCCGTCGACAATTCGCTCGCCCGTCTCCGGTCGGACGTACTGTCGCGAGGTCGTCTCGCCGACCGACGTGGCGATGAGCCGATAGTCGTCGACACCGCCCGTCGTCTCCCTCTGGACCATGTCGGCCGAGACGAGGGCGTCCACGGCGACGCCGACCGCGTCGGCCAGTCCACCGGCACCCGTCTCGCGGGCGTAGAAGGTCCCCTCGAACACGTCGAGGATCTCAGCTTCTGTCTCGGCGAAGCCGGTGGCGATAGCAGAGAGGACGTGCGTCCGAAGCGAGGCCGGGTCGGCGAGCGTCGATTCGACGGCCTCGGGCTCGCCGTCGACGTACCGCTCGACGAGTTCGTCTCTGGTGTCTGCCGCGCCGACGAGGACGGCCTCTCCGTGCGGGTCGAGGCCGGGGCGGCCGGCTCGCCCGCACATCTGGTGGACTTCGAGGGTCGGGAGCCACTCCATTCTCGACCCGGAGTAGCGCTTCTGGTCGCGGACGACGACGCGGCGCGCCGGGACGTTGACGCCCGCCGCGAGCGTCGGCGTCGCACAGATGCAGGCGACGTCGCGGTCGCGAAACGCCGATTCGACCACGGCTCGGTGACCGGAGCGGAGCCCGGCGTGGTGGAACGCGACGCCCGATCGAAGACAGTCGGCGAGCTGGCGTCCGGTCACTGTCCCGTCGACCGCGCCGGCCTCGTCGGCGGCCGCGGCCGCGGCAGTTTCTATCCCCATCCGTTCTGCGAGACCGTCGGCGGCGAGCCGCTCCGCCAGCGACACCGCCTCCGCCCGCGACCGAACGAACGCGAGACACTGGCCGCCCTCGGCGACCGTGTCTGCGACGAGCGCAGCCGCGACCTCGGTGTCGTCGGGTCCCGTCTCGCCGTCGTCGTCGCCGCCAGCGTCACCGGTGCTGTTGCCCGTGTCACCGCCGCCACTGCTGGCGTCACCGCCGCCACTGCTGGCGTCACCGTCGCGTCCGTTGGCCCGATCCGGTTCGTCGAGCGGGACCTCGCGGGTCGTCCCGTCGTCGAACGCGACCGATCCGCCGACGGCAACGCCGGTACGGAGATCGACCGGTCGCCAGTCCGACTCGATGAGCGTCGCGTCCAGCCATCCCGCGATCGCCTCCGGATTGTCGACGGTCGCCGAGAGCGCGACGACCTGTACGTCGGGGTTCTGTCGACGGAGCGTCGCGATCGTTACTTCGAGGGTCGGGCCGCGACGCTCCGCGTCGAGGAGGTGCACTTCGTCGACGACGACACAGGCCAACTCGTCGACCCACGACGCGCCGTTTCGGATCGCCGAATCGACCTTCTCCGACGTGGCGACGATGACGTCGTTGCCGGCGAGATCCTCACCTGACGCGTCAAAGTCGCCGGTTGAGATCCCCACCTCGAGGCCGGGGAGCGACGCGAACGACTCGTACTTTTCGCGGGCGAGCGCTCGGAGCGGGCAGACGTACAACCCCGGGCCGTCTGCGGTCAGCAGGCCCAACTGTGCGATGAACGTCTTGCCGGAGGCGGTCGGGATGGCCGCGACGACGTTCGAACCCTCACAGACCCCCGCGTCGACCGCGGCCGCCTGCGGCGGGTACAGCTCTCGGACCCCGCGATCGGCGAAGTGATCGACGGACGACGCGGAAAGCGGAAGGTCCCGAACGCGCATTCGACCGTCGATTCGGCGTGGTAGTATTTAAACAGTCGCCGCGGAATCCGGGCGTCGGGTGTCGACGTTTCGACGGTGCGGGCCGTCGCCGGTCACTCCTCAACGTCGAACTCGGAGAATAGCCGCTCGAAGTCGTCGTCTTCGGTCACCGCTTCAAGCGAGTTGTCCGCCTTCGATCGGAGGTTCTCGATACGCTCCGTCAGATCTTGGTACTCCTCGTTGTCCGCCAGCTCCGTGGCGCTCTTTTCCGTTTCTAGTATCGCCTTCTTCGAGGTCAACGAGAACAGTTCCTGTACGTCCGTGTCGTACTCGCCGCGGCGCAACAGGCCGTCTACCGTCTCGCGGAGGGTGTCGCTCGTGACCGGCTTCACGAGGTAGTCGTCGAATCCCATCTGCAAGATGTCGAAGTCCGGCTCGACCGCGGTGACCATCGCCACGCGACAGTCGATCCCGCGCTCTCTGACGGCTGCGAGCACTTCGTCCCCGGAGAGACCGGGCATCCGCCTGTCGAGGAGAATCGCGTCCACGTCGTCGTCGGCCTCGTCGATCTGATCGAGCGCTTCCTGACCACCGTACGCGGTCAACACGCTATAATCGTCGCTGAGCCACGCTGCGTACAGGTCGGCCAGGTCGGGCTCGTCCTCGACCACGAGGACGAGCGGCGATTGCTCACTCATGAATGACCGGAGCGACGAGGTGTTCGCTCACACGATTGGTCTCTGCGCGGCCTATATTAAAATACCTTTTCTGGCCCGCGTCGCCGCTTTCGTCTCTCGGCGGTCGAGGGGGCCGACTCCCGCTCACGTCACTCGTTCGGGCTGTAGTTCGGGGCTTCGTCGGTGATCATCACGTCGTGCGGATGGCCTTCCGTCTGACCGGCGCTCGAAACGCGGACGAACTCGGCGCGCTCGTGGAGTCCGGGAATCGTCTCTGCGCCCACGTATCCCATTCCGGACCGCATTCCCCCCGTGAGCTGGTGGAGTTCGGAGGCGAGGCTTCCCTTGTACGGCGTCGCGGCCTCGACGCCCTCCGGGACGAACTCCTCGTCTTCGCTCTCCTCTTTCAGGTACCGGTCGCCGCCGCCGGATTTCATCGCGCCGACGGAGCCCATCCCGCGATACTGTTTGTACTTTTTCCCCTGCATCGTGATGACGCGCCCCGGTGCCTCGTCGGTACCGGCGAAGTACGACCCGAGCATGACCGCGTTTGCTCCGGCGGCGAGCGCCTTGATCGCGTCACCGGAGTAGCGAATCCCCCCGTCGGCGATCACGGGGACGTCGTGTTCGGCCGCCACGTCTGCGACCTCGGAGACCGCGGTCATCTGCGGCATCCCCGCACCGCTCACCACGCGAGTCGTACAGATCGAGCCGGGGCCGATACCGACTTTCAGTCCGTCTGCGAAGTCGACGGCGGCCTCGGCGGCCTCGCGCGTTCCGACGTTGCCGACGACGACGTCGGCGTCGACCGTCTCTTTGATCGCCCGCGCCGAGTCGAGCACGTTGAGGTTGTGGGCGTGGGCACAATCGATGAATATCACGTCGACGTCCGCCTCGTCGGCCGCGACCGCGCGCTCCTCCTCGAACGGACCGACGGCGACGCCGGCGATCAGACGGCCTCGTTCGTCGCGTGCCGCCTCCTCGTGCTCGCGTCGCTGTAAGATGCCCTGCATCGTGACGAGTCCGACGAGGCCGTCGTCGTCGTCGACGATCGGGACCCGCTCGATCTTGTGGTCGTACATTAGTTCGAGCGCCTCGCGGGCGTCGACGTCTTCCGGCGCGGTGATCACTTCGTCGGTCATGGCCTCGCTTACGGCGTCGTCCTCGCCGACTTCGAGGTACGGCCGGATGTCGGTCCCGGAGATGATCCCGAGGACGGTATCGTCGTCGTCGACGACGGGCGCGCCGGAGACGCCTTCTCGTTCCATCAGCGTGTCGGCGTCGCGAACCGTGTCGTCCGGTGAGACGGTCACGACGTTCTCGCGGCGGATGACGAGCTCGTGCGCGCGCTTGACGCGTTCGACTTCCGTCGCCGTCTCTTCGACGGTCATGTTTCGGTGGAGGACCCCGAGACCACCCTCGCGGGCCATCGCGATCGCGAGGTCGCTCTCGGTGACGGTGTCCATCGCCGCCGAGAGGACCGGAACGGTGAGTTCGACGTTCTTCGAGACGTACGAAGAGAGGTCGGCGTCGTCGGGCTCGACTCGGCTCTCTTTCGGACGGAGGAGCACGTCGTCGAACGTCAACGCCTCTGGAACGTCCAGCTTCGCGGAGAACTGACCAGAATCTGTCGCCATATAAACCGTCGTGACCCCCCGATAAAAAGCGTTGCGAGTCAGCACAGACGTGCACGTCGTTGTCATCCACAACCACAAACGATCCTCGATCGTGGATCAATAAGACACAGGAGTCCGTTCGGCGCGTTTCGGTCGTGCGGCCGCTACTCCCGGCGGCAGACGAATCAGCCATCCGTCGGTGTGTCGCTCCTTCGATGTAAAATCGCCGTTGTATGTTGTGGATTTCAGTCGTATCTACGTGTGGTGTATAAATATCGCCGACAGATCTACACCGGTGTGCGGCCAAATCTCACACAACCTTTAACGCAACCGAAACACGTATAGTTGGTATGGACTCCGACAGTCCCGTGACCATGCGCATCGCCGGCCAGCCGATCCGTGACCTCGGCACCGCCTTTACAGCCGGCAATACGCGCAAACGGTTTACAGGGGCTCGTCGGGCCGCCTGCGGATTCGACTCCGTTCGCCGGGCCCTCGGCTATCGCGGGTCGTCCGCCTCCTACCGTCTCCCACTCGGTCAGGGATATCGCCCCTGAATGAGCGTCTCACGTCACCCCGTCGCCCTTCGCTTAGAGCGGCAGGTCGGCAGCGCGACGAAGCTGCTCGCGACCGTAATGGTGCTCCCGCTCGTCGACGGGATCTTTCCCGCCCTCGTCGTCGCCGGCGTCATGGGGACGGCGACCGGCGTCGTCGAGACCGGGATCCTGATCTTCGGCGGGTCGGCGACCGCGGCCGTGATCCTCGCCGAGATGGACGGCGACCGCAAGCAGATGGTCTCGTCGGTACTCCTGATCGGCGCGGTTATAGTCCCGCTCGCCGCGATCGAGGCGGCGTTCGCGCCGACGTTTCGGGGGTTCCTGAACCTCCCCGTCTTCGAGCGGTTCGCCGGGCTGGTGATCCTCACGATCGCCGCCAAGACGGCCAGCTCCGAGATCGGCGAACACCTCCCGAGCCCCGGCGTCATCATCGCTCTCGGGCTCGTCGCGAGCTTCGAGCCCGCCGGGTTCGCTATCGAAACGTCGCCGGAGTACGTGGTCAACGGGGCCGCCGCGGCGGGCGTCGGCGTGGCGTTCGCGCTGGCGATCGCGGTGTTGTCGCCGCACCTCCGCGGCCGCGTCGACATCGATCGGTTCCGGTTCGGTTCCGCGGTCGCGCTCGGCGTGCTCGCGTTGCCGATCCTGCTCGGGCCGTTCGATCTCATGCAGACTGAGGCACCAGTCGCGCTCGCGGTGCTCGCCGTGACCACCCTGTTCGCGTACGACCCGAACGCCGGCCCGGCCGTGAACGCCGGCGTCGACTCCGACCAGCCGCGCGACGCTCCCTCGGATGGCGCGTCGACCGACGCCGCTGCGTCCGACGACGAGTCCCCAGATATCCAGGACGGCGGCGAGTTGGATCCGACGGATCCGCCTCTCGACGCACCACCGGTCGACCCCGGCCACATCGTCGACGACGACGTGTCGGTGCTCGCGAACGGCGGTGAACCCTCGGGTGCCGGAGAGGAGTCGGACGGGACGGACCCGTTCGCGGAGGACGACTCGCGGGCACCCTGGCTGTAGTCGGGAGACCGAAGCCGAAAACTACCACTCGGCGGCGCGGTCTGCGCGTGTCGCCGGTGTTTAGGTGCTCCGCCGTGTACGCCGGGTATGTCAAACCGCGTCGTGCAGGGACGGATGGTGACGCCAGAGAAACTCGCGGAACTGGTCGAAGGCGAGTCGGTGCTGGAGGCCGAATCCATCACCGACGCCGATCGCGACTGCCCGGAGTGCGGCGGCGACGTCATCGCCGTCGGCTACATGCCGAGCGTGACCGAGTTCGTCACCGGGTACAAATGCCAGGAGTGTGACTGGAGCGACGACGACCGCGAGTGAGCGGTTCGGCGCTCTCCCGGCCGTCACGTTCGATCGTCGCTCCTTCGTCTCCCGATCACTTGCGATCGAAACCCCTTTATCCGCGTTTCGGCAACTGACTGATGCGAGATCACACACGGGGCTGTGGCCAAGCCAGGCATGGCGACTGACTCCAGAGGCTCGCGCCCGGGACGACACTCCAGACTGATATACCGAGCGGCCGACTGATCATCGGTCGTGTTGACGACCCTCTGGAGTTCCGAGGCGCACCGGAGATATCAGTCGATCGGGGGTTCAAATCCCTCCGGCCCCATCTCAGACTTAAACTTTGTGAACTTCAGGTAAACGTAGAGCCGAAAATCTGCGAGTTCTGCGGGTGCTACATTACCGAATACCGACGGAACCACGCACAACGATCCGTCTCACTCGCAGACTTCTATCAGACTACGGAACGACGGCATCTCCGCCCCATCAGAGCGGTAGCACGTCGCTACCGCCGTCAGATTGATTTCCGTCGTCGGTCGCGTTTTCGTCGTCAGTCGTGTTCCAGTCGTCGATCACGCTGTCGCTTCCGTCCGTCCCGTCCGTCTCGTTCGTCGAGTCCTCACTGCTAGCTCCGTCGTCTGATCCGCCGTCGGTGTTACCGCCGTCCGTAGTTTCGTCGTCTGACCCGCCGTCTGTGTCGTCGTCATCGCTCTCTTCGCGATCGCGCACGTCGTCGCCTTCGCCGAAGATGTCTGTCTCGACCGTCTCCTCGTAGGTGAGTTCGTCGAGGGGCACCGTGATCTCGTCGCCGGACGGGAGTTCGATCACGGCGTAAAACTCGATCCGGAGATCGCTCACTTGGTGGCCGTTGACCTCCTCGTCGAGATGGGTGACCCACCACTCGTCGAGCCGTTCGTTCCGCAACCCGGTCGTGAATTCGATCGTCTCGGTTTGACGCGAGGGGATGACGTATCCCTCTTCAGTCTGGCCCGTCGCCATCTCAACGTCGTTCATCGTGACGGTGTAGCCGACCTCCGTGATCGCGTACGGCTCGAGGTTCGGGTTGTAGACGGTGAACGCCATGTCGATCGGCGTCTCCGACTCGCTCACTGCGCCCCACTCAGCTCGCGTCTCGTTGACGTATAACACGGGATCGTCGACGAGCGCGCTGTCGGCGTTTACCGGCCGCGTCTCCTCGGAATTGAACGCGCCGAGGAGGTCGGTCTTTATCTCTCTGGTCTGTGAGAAGTCCACGCCACGGCCGAGGATCCCGGATGTCGCGGTCGCGTCGATCCGAACCGTCGTCCGTTCGCCGTCGCGAACGTGAGCGACCCACCACGCCGGGATGTCGTCGTTCTGGAGGGTGGTGTTGAACGCCATCGTCGAGTTGCCGGTTCCCACCCGGACTCCCTCGCGACCGCCCCGTGCCATCTCGATGTCGTTCATCGAGACGGTGTAGTCGACCGCGAGGCTGTCGAGGCTGATCCCCACGGGATTCGGGTTCGACACCGTCAGGGTCGTCTCGATCTCGCTGGTCTCGTTCGTCACCTCGCCGAAGGAGTTATCGACGGCCGCGACGCTCGGGACGCCGAACAGGCCGAGTGCGAACCCCCCGCCGACGGCTCCGCCGAAGACGAGGACAGCGAGAAACACGAGTCTGATCTTCGACCCGCCGAGCGCGGAGAGTACCTTCCGCGGATTCATACCGGTCCGAAAGGGTCGAGTGATAAAGTCGTACCGCTGTAGAGCGTCTGTTGTCACAGCGGTCACAGGAGGCTACAACACGTCGCCGATTCGAACGGGTTCGCCGTCGAGTTCGGGGCTTTCGGCAACGATCTGTAAGACCTCGTGGTCGGTGACGTCGCGGTACCCCTTCCCGGTCGCTTCCTCTATGAGGTCTTTTTCCAGTTCGAACTCGGTCCCCTCGTAGACGACGTCGACGCCGTCTCTCCTAAACGTCAGATCGGTGCTCATGGCGTGTCGTACTCCTCGACGGAATAAAAGCGAACTGACACGGCGGCCGGCACGTCGGTCAGTTCGAAATCGAAATCGAAATGCAAACCGAAATCGAAACGGCACGGGCCGATTCCGTGGGCGGTAGAGCAGTCCGAGGAACTACTCGTCGTCTGCGTCGTCCGCGTCGTCTTTCATTTCCGAGAGTCGGCCGACGAGGTCGTCGGTCGACGCGCCGCCCTCGATTGAGACCTCGCCGTCGTGGTCGTTCTCGTGGACGTTCACGGCGCTGTCGTCGTCGGTATCTACGTCCTGATCTTTCTGTTCGCTTTCGTCGTACGATCCGAATCCCATACCGAACGCTCCGCTGCGAGCGTAAAAAGGATAGTGACCCCGAGCGGCTTCGAGAGTGAACATCACGCACGCGTGACTCGCGATCGCCGCTCTCGCTGCGGTATCAGGGCGTCTGACTGGCGTCTGACGGCCCCCACGGTTTATACGGGCGGGGGGAGTTCTCTCGGTGTGTCGCTGCGAGGAGGCGGTCCGGTAGACGAACTCACGGTCCCGTCGGAGACGACCGTCGAGGAACACGACCTCGTCACCGACGGTGACGTGCTCGTCGGGAGCCAGTCGACGGTGGAGTTCGGTCTCCGCGGTCGCAACGTCGCTATCGGCGAGCGCGTGAGCGTCGGGAGTGACATCGAGGCCGAAGGCGACTGCCGACTCGACACTTGGTGTTCCGTCGACGGCAACGTGCTCGTCGGCGAGGACGCCTACATCGGCGAGCGAGTGACCGTCAGCGGCCAGCTGATGGTTTCCGGCGACCTCGATATCGGCGACGACGTGACGATCGAGGAGGGGTTCGAAGCGAACGGGTGGATCGTCATCCGGAACCCCGTTCCTACCCTCGTCTTTTATTTTATCGTCCTCTCACAGCTCCTGCGGATCGGCGAGACCGACGCGGCGGACGAGCTGGCGACGGCGCTCGCCGACGGCGACGACGTTCGCGACCCGCTCTTAATCCCGCGCGGTGCCGAGATATCGGACGACGCGTGGCGCGTCTCCACCCCGGCGACCGTCGGCGACGACTGCCGACTCCACGGAAACATCCGTGCCGAGTCGATCCGCGTCGGCGAGGGCAACGAGGTATTCGGCTCCCTGCGCGCCCGCGACGACATCGGGGTCGGAGCGGGCACAGTCATCCACGGCGACGTCACCACCCGCGGCGGAACGGTCACTGTCGAAGCCGGCGCGCGTGTGCTCGGCGACGTCTCAGCCGGCGACCTCGTCGTACACGAGAACGCCGAGATAGACGGCACGCTCCGCGCTCGCGGCGAGATGAAGCTCGTACAGGATATCGACCGGGACGGGCCGGACGGCCCGTCGGACGAGAGCGACGCCGCAGAGACGGACGACGCGGGGACGGACGACGACGGTGAGTCCAGAGATGACAGCGACGGCGAGAACAGCGGCGACGACAGCGGCGACGCCCGTGAGGCGGATGCGTCGACGGCGGACGCCGACGCGGAAGCGACGTAGCGGTGGGTGACGGGCGAAAGCGAGCGAGGTGACCGGCGGCTGCCTACAGCGTCAGTCCGCGGATCGACACGCTCGCGTCGCCGTCGTCGACGCGACCGATCACGCGCCCGTCGGTCGCCTCCGCGAGCGCGTCGGCGTCGGCCGCATCGACGGCGGCGACGAAGCCGGTTCCCATGTTGAACGTGCGGTGCATCTCCTCGTCCGAGACGTTCCCTTCCGACTGCACGAACTCGAAGACTGGCTGTGAGTCGAACGGATCGTCAACGACGTATCGATTGTCACCGAGCCGTTCGAGGTTCGTCCAGCCGCCGCCGGTGATGTGGGCTGCGCCGCGCACATCGTGCTCGCGCAGGGGATCGAGCAGGTCGGCGTAGATCCGAGTTGGTTCGAGAAGCGCCTCCCCGAGCGTCTCGTATCCGTCGAACGGACAGGGGTCGTCGTAGGCGTGCTCGCGCGTCGTCGCCTCGCGAGCGAGTGTGAGCCCGTTCGAGTGGATCCCCGAGGAGCGCCAGCCGACGAGCGCGTCACCCGGTTGCGCAGAGCCGTCGAACACGCCGTCTTTCGGCGCGAGTCCGGCACAGGTCCCCGCCAGATCGAGCCCCTTGATCACGTCCGGCATCACCGCGGTCTCGCCGCCGACGAGCGCCATGTCAGCCAGCTCTGCGCCGCGAGAGAGCCCCTCGCCGACCTGTTCGGAGAAGCGCTCGTCCGGGGCTTCGACGGCGAGGTAGTCGACGAAGGCGACCGGTCGAACGCCGGCGGCGACGAGGTCGTTGACGTTCATCGCGACGCAGTCGATCCCGATCGTCGAGTAGTCGCCGAGCGCCTCCGCGACGAGCAGCTTCGTCCCGACGCCGTCGGTCGCGAGCGCGAGGTAGCGATCGCCGATGTCGATCAGTCCGGCGTAGTCGCTGTCCGTCCCTTCGCCTTCCACGTCGCCGCCGACCGCGCCAATGAGCGCCGCGGTTGCGGCCTCGCTCGCGTCGATGTCGACGCCGGCGTCGGCGTAGGTGAGTTCGTCGGCTGCGGTGTCGTCCGGATCGTCGCCCTCGCCCTCTGTCATGTGTGTCGAGGGACGCCCGCGGAGCAAAAACGCACCGTTCCCGATGGAGCGACCGCGGACGCCTCCGCTCACGACGCGGACGCCACTCACGACACGCGGGTCGAACCCGGCCGGAGTGGAACCGAGATCGGAGGATTCAGAACGGTCCGCCGAATCCGAGACCGCCGACGACCACGAGGCCGACGGCGAGAAGCACTGAGGGGACGAACGCGACGGCCCACACCGGCGTGCTCCACCCCATGACGGTCTTCCCGTCAAGCGGGCCGTAGGGGATCAGGTTGAACGCGGCGAGAAAGACGTTGATCGCCACCCCGCGCGCGCCGACGAGCGAGAGGATCGGACTCCCGACGAGACCTCCGGCGACCATCACCGGAAGGAAGACGACCGCCAGAACGAGATTCACGACCGGCCCCGCGAGCGCGATGTGACCGTGCTCTCGGGGCGTCAGCCGTCCCCGGTGGTGGACCGCACCGGGCGCGGCGAAAATGAACCCCAAGAGCGAGCTCATCACGGCGAGAAACAGCATGCTCGTGTCGGCGCGGAACTCGGCTACTTGGTCGTAGCGAACCGCGACGACCTTGTGTGCGAGCTCGTGGAGGAGGAAGGCGATCCCCGCGGTCGAGAGCGCGACCGCGAGCGGTGGGATCACTCCGGCCGCCACGATCCGACCGATCCCCGCCGATCCGCCGACGAAGAAGAACATGAACGCGACGCCGAGCGCGAGCCACGCCACGAGCAGGTCGCGAAGCTCGGTTCCGCTGAAGTACAGCCCGGCGATCCGACGGCCCTGCGGCGTCGTGCTCATCGCCCCCCCGCGACCGCGTTCCCGATCAGTTCGGCACCGCGTCTCGCCCCGTCGATCATCAGCCGGCTCACCTCGTCGACGCCGCCGACTTCCGCGCCGAACATCGCGGGAATGACGTACACGGCGAAGAGGAAGCTCGCGACGATGCTGCCGACGTTCGTCATCGCGACGACGACGATGAGCCGGAACAGTGGGACGTCGAGCATCGCCGAAACGAGGTCGCTCGGCGAGAGCGTCTCGTCGGAGAGCAGATCGTTGAGCGTCCCGATGTCGCCGACGTTCACCGTTAGCGACCGGAGTTCGACGTAGCCGGTGAACCATCCCGGTGCGAGCATCGGGTTGATGGAGGTCATCCAGGCGACAGCCCCGCCGACGCCGGCGGACAGCCAGCGCGCGCCCGCGATCTTAGCGAACGCGAACGCGAAGACGCCGTTTATCAGGAACCACGCGCCGAACACCCGGAAGAGGAAGGCGTTCTCGACGCCGGCGAGCGCGAGCAGGACGAAGAAGGCCACGAACCCGACCGTGATCGCGTACCCGATCAGCTTCTTCCAGGGGAATCCGCGGCCGCCCTCGCGTCCGACGAGGTCTTCCATCGGCGGGAGCGAAGACGGATCTGCGAGGTACGCTTCGATCCCCGCGCGGTGGCCGGCACCGACGACCGCGACGACGTCGCGGCCGGCGTCGCGGAGCGCGACGAGCCGGTGGGCGATGAACGCGTCGCGCTCGTCGATGAGCGCTTCCGCCCCGCCCGGCGAGAACTGGCGGAACTCCTCCATCATCATGGTCACCACGTCGGCGTCGGTGAGGTCCTCGACGTCGAGCCCCTCGATCCCGCCGCGTTCCGGGTCGTGTCCACCGCCCCGCAGTCCGAGCACTCCCGCCACCACGACGCCGAGCGTGAGCCCGAGCGAGACGCCGAGACCGAGACTCCCGATCGCGGTCACGGTGAACCCGCCGAGGTACCCCGCGACGAACGCGTCCGCGAGCCCGAACGCGGCGACCGCGAGACCGGACGCGACCCCGAGCGCGCTCGCCGCGTAGAGCCGCCCGTCGGGTGAGAGTTCGATCTTCCCGACCTGATCGACGACGACGCCGACCGCGACGGCGGTGAGCACGCCGCCGGTGACACTCGTCAACAGCGCGTCGGAGATTCCGAGTGCCCCGCTGAACAGCCCGATAACGGGTCCGGCGACGATCCCGACGAACAACCCAACGACGACCCCCACGATCCGGGGATCGGTGACGCCAAACGCCAGTCCGCCGACCATCCGGAGCTTCTCCGTGACCGACATCCGCGCCCAGAACCGCTGGATCGTCGTCTGGATGTCGCGGTCGACGAGCGCGACGTCGATGCCGAGCCCCTCCGCGATCTCGATCGCCGCGCGCATGTCGGCTCCCGGCTCGATGTCGAAGCGGTCGCCGAGCTGCGTCTGCACGTACGAGAGCATCCAGTACGCGAGAAACTGAAAGACGGTGTTGCCCTTCAGCAGGTCGCCGGCGTTCAGATCGTCGGGCGTCTCGCCCTGCATCTGGCGGTATCGCCCCTCGTCGAGTTCGACGGCGACGACGTCGGGGCGCTCCTGCTCTATCGTCTCTTCGACCTCGTCGACGGAGTGCTCGGAGATGTGCGCGGTCCCGACGACCGTCACGGACCCCGCAGACTCCCCGGACGAGTCCGGAGTCGTCCCCGGAGACGGGTCTGCCGCCGGATCGGACGGCGAATTCGGCGACGCGTCCGTCGCGGGGGCGTTCGCCATCGGGGACGCGGACCGGTCCTCGTCGTCCCCTGGCGTCTCTGTCATTGCCACGCCTTACTCCGTCACCGCGTTTAGGGTTTGTGAGTCGGTGGTGCGTGACTGTCGGCGCGGCCGTCCGGTCACCGATCCAACAGGCTTGTATTCTCACGGGGGAGAGATCGGCGTATGTCCCGGCTGTTGCCCTCCCTTCCGGACCGAACTCCGGACGACCGGGAGCCGCGCGTGGTGGGCGTCGACGACGAGGACGTAGACGACCTCATCGCCGCGCTCGGCTCCGAGACCGCCCGCGAGATCCTCACGCGGCTCCACGACGAGCCGGCGACGAAATCGGAACTCGCGGCCGCCGTCGACACCTCGCTCCAGAACGTCCAGTACCACCTCGGGAGGCTCGACGACGCCGACCTCGTCGACGTGATCGACACGACGTACTCGGAGAAGGGCCGCGAGATGGACGTGTACGCCGCCGCCGACGAGCCCCTCGTACTGTTCGCCGGCGGCAGCGAATCGAAGGACGGAATCAAAGCCGCGCTCATGCGCCTGCTCGGCGGTTACGGGCTCATCGGACTGGCGGCGTTCGCGGCCCAGCGAGTTCTCTCCGTGGCCGGCCCGACAGTGCGGGTCTCTCGGACGACCGGCGACGGCGGTGGCACCGCGGGTGGTCCCACGATCGAAAGCGACACTGGGTCAGGCATCGACGGGACAGTCGAGTACGTCGCCGATCCGCTCGCGGACTACGCCGTCTCGCTTCTGGAGCCCGGTGTCGTCTTCTTCATCGGTGCCGCGCTCGTCTTCACCGTCGCGTGGGCGTACTGGTACTGGAACGCGGGCCGCTGAGCCGCACTGCGGACGAACGTACGGCCCGGCGACCGCGACCGCGCGTCCCCGTGGGACAGCTATTCATGTTGTCGCCCCGATGATCCGATATGGCACACGAAGCCGAGGTCGTCGGCGTCGGGACGGGGTCTGCCCCCGGCGGCGACGTACCGGCGGTCATCCTCTCCGTTCGCGGCGACTATCTCCCGATATTCGTCAGTGCCGATCAGGCCCAATCGATAGGAACTGCGCTCGAAGGCGAACCCTTCGACCGGCCGCTCACTCACGACCTCCTCGTGGACATCCTCACCGAGTTCGGCGGTGCGATCGACCGCGTCCGGATCGACGACCTCCGCGACGGCACCTTCTACGCCAAGGTCGACGCCGAGCGATACGAGGACGGCGAGCCGGAGCGGTTCGTCTTCGACGCCCGCCCGTCCGACGCGCTCGCGCTCGCCGTCCGGATCGACTGTCCGATCGTCGTCTCCGATCCGGTGATCGACGAGGCGGGTCGCCCGTCCGACTCCGTACACTTCGACGACGGCTCTCGGGAGGGACGCTGACCGGCGGCGAAGTCCGGAGATTCAAGTCGTCGCCAGACGGACCCGACGCATGGACGAGACGGGAACGGACCCCGGAACCGCGACGCTCGCCGAGTCGTACACCGAGATGACGGAGATACTGTTGCCGAACGACACCAACAACCTCGGGCGCGCGCTCGGCGGCGCGGTCCTCCACTGGATGGACATCTGCGGCGGGATAGCGGGGATGCGCTTTTCGAGCCGAGAGGTCGTCACCGCCTCGATGGACCACGTTGACTTCATCGGCCCGATCGAGATGGGGGAGGTCGCCGTAATCGAGGGGTACGTGTTCAACACCGGCCGGACCAGTCTCGACGTGAAAGTCGACGTACACGCCGAAGACCCGCTCAAGGGCGAGGAGCGCCCCACAACGTCCTCGTTTTTTACCTTCGTCGCGCTCGGTGACGACGGGAGTCCGACGCGCGTGCCAGACGTGACCGCGCCGACGCCAGAAGAGCAGGCGCTGCGCGACGACGCGATAGAGGGGCGACGCGAGCAGCTACGCGCGGTGACTGAACGCTACAACCTTTGAGTCGAGCGCGGCGCATCGCCGCTCACTCGTCACGCGCTGGCTCCGCTCCGCCGACGATATCGACCTGACCGCCGCGCGCTGGCGTGACCGACGCGTGCGCGTTGCGGACCAGCGATCCGGGGGTCGTATCCGCCTCGGAACCGTCTCCGAGCGCGGCGAGGTGGCTCGCGCAGCCGCAGTCTGAGGCACCGAACCCGTCGACCGGTCCCGCGGGCAGTCGCTCTGCGATCGCACACTCGGCGTCGACGCCGACGCTGCGAACGACTCGGTCGATCCGCGCCTCGTCGCGTCCGAGCAGGTAGTCGACGTGCCAGTGGCGCACGTCGTGCTCCCCGCGTGCGGTCCGGCGGTGTCGGTCGACGCGGGCGAACCCGCCCGCGCCGAGTGCGCTCCCGGTGTACGCGTACGTGCCGGCGGAGAGTCGGTGCTCGCCGAGCGCGCCGACCTCGATCGTCGTCGGAATCGACAGCTCGACGAGGAGCGTGTACGTCCCGCCCTCTGAGTCCCCGCTCACGACAGCGCCCCCGGCGGCTCGCTCGCGGCCGGCCGGAGGTCGTCGACGCGGTCGCTCGCCTCGTCGGTGAGCGAGTAGACGTCGTGGAAATCGTCGGGGTCGCGGCCGCGACCCGAGAGGGTGCCGACCACGTCTGCGATCCGGTCGTAGTTGTCGCGGACGAGCCCGCCGACGATCCCCGGTGTTCCCGCGCGGTCGGCGAGTTCCTCGGCCGCGGAGCGCCCGGCGTACACCCGTCGCTCGGTCGGGTCGACGAGCACCATCGCGAAGGGGCGCGACCCGAACTGCGCGTCGAGGAACGGGCCGACCGGATCGGCCGCCCACGGCACCGCGACGACCCCGTCGAGTCGACGAAGCGCGAGCGCCGCGACGGAGCAGTACGGACAGTCGCCGTCGAAGATCAACACCGGCGCGCCCGAGTCGGTAGTCATGTGAGAACGTACGGGCCGAACCGGCTTAAGCGGCCGGTCGGAGCGGATCGACGTTGGCTGACGGCGTTAGTGCGAGTGGCCGAGCGCGTCTTCGAGCGACTGTCCGAACCGCTCTTCGAACAAGTCCGCCGCGGTCTCTTCCATCTCTGCGATGTCCTCCGGGACCTCGCCTTCGCTGTGGTGGACGATGACGTGCGCCTGTTGGGCCATCGCCTGTACGACGACGTCGCTTACGACCCGCGTAGACTCCTCGCCCTGCTCGCTGAGCACGTCGACGAGGCCAGTGGGCAGTTCGAACGACTCTTCGTTGCCGTCGGGACCGGTGAGCGTGTAGGTTTCCGTCTCTCCCATACGCCTCACTCTCGTCGTGGACATAAGGGTCTGTGGAAAGGGGTCGAGCGGTCACCCGTGTGCGGAGATCGCCGTCACGGAGAAGCCGGACGCGGCGATGCTCACGAGGTAGATGCCGATCGCCGTGACGACGATCGATCCGCCGGAGGGGAGTCCGAGGCCGAGGGAGACGGCGAACCCACCGACGACCGACAGCTGTCCGACGATCACGGAGAGGTACACCGTTTCCCGGAAGCTCCGGGCGATCTGTGAGGCGGCGGCGACGGGGACGACGAGCATCGCCGCGACGAGGATGACGCCGAGCACCTGCATCGCGCCGACGACGACGACCGCCGTCAACACCACGAGCAGCGTGTTGTAGCCGGTGACGTTCAGCTGGGCGACCCGCGCCGCCTGCTCGTCGAACGTGATGAAGAGTAGCTGTTTGTACGTCAACGCGACGCCGGCGACGACGAGAACGGACAGCACGCTCATGAGCCGCGCTCCCTCGACGGTGACCACCGCAAGGTTGCCGAACAGGTACCCCTCGATGTTGATCGCGGTGAGTCCCCGGCCGTAGCTCACGATAAGCGTCCCGACGGCGAAGCTCCCGCTCAGCATGATCGCGATCGGCACGTCGCCGTACGCGTCGGTGTGTGCCGTAAGCCACTGGACCGCGACCGCGCCGCAGACGGCGACGGCGAGCGCGATGAGGAGGAGCGACCCGTCCCAGCCGGTCGACGCGTTGACCAGGATGCCGATCGCGACGCCCGCGAACGCCGTGTGCGCGAGCGTCTCGCCGATAAGCGCCATCTCCCGGTGGACGAGGAACGAGCCGACGAGCGGTGCGACGACTCCGACGAGGACCCCCGTCGCCATCGACTGCCACATGACGGGATGACGGAACACGTTCGTGCCGAGCGTCGCGTCCATCCCGCGACCGGCCGACCGGAACGCCGCGTACAGACCGCTCGCGAGCGGGAGGTCCTGTGCCCAGTAGAGGAACACGAATCCGAGCATCACGGCCGCGAGCGCCGCGGTACAGCCGATCCCGACGAGCTCGACGGTCCGACGCCGGCTCCGAATCCGCGGCGCATCGCTCGCGCCGGGCGCGTCCCCGGTCGCGGGTCGGTCGCTCCCGGTGGCATCGCTCTCGCCGGCCCAACCGCCCTCGGTCGGGTCGTCTCCGCCGCCGGTCCCTGCGGTGTCGTCGGCCATCAGTGGTGGTGGTGAACGACCTGTCCGGTCGCGCCGTACGCCTCCGCGAGGGCGTCGCTCTCGACGAACGACTCCGTGTCCCCGTGGTGGTACAGTTCCGTGTTGATACAGGCGATACGGTCCGCGCGGTCGGTGACGACGCCGATGTCGTGTTCGATGAGAATGATGGTGATCCCGTCGTCGTTGAGGTCGGCGAGCAGGGCATAGAAGGCGTCGCGCGACTCCGCGTCCACGCCGACGGTCGGCTCGTCGAGCGCGAGGAGATCGGCGTCGCTTGCGAGCGCCCGCGCGATGTACGCCCGCTGTTTCTGTCCCCCGGACAGTTCCGTGAGCAGTCGGTCAGAGAGATCGCCGATTCCGACGGTCGAGATCGCGTCGTCGACGGCGGCGCGGTCGGCATCGGTGAGACGACCGAACCCGGCGTGTGCGAACCGCCCCATCGTGACGCACTCCCGGACGGTGACGGGCATGGCCCCGCCGCGGCTCGTCGCCTTCTGTGAGACGTAGCCGATGCGCCCGCCGTCGTCGAACTGGTCGATCGGGCGGCCGAACAGCGCGACCGATCCCTCGTCGGGAGTATGAAGTCCCAACATCAGGTGCAACAGCGTGGTCTTTCCGGAGCCGTTCGGTCCCACGAGCCCGAGAAAATCTCCCCGATCGACCGTCAGCGAGACGTCTCTCACGGCGACGGTGTCGCCGTAGGAGAACGTCACGCCGTCGAGGTCGACGATTGCGGTCACTGCGTGTGTCGTCCCTGCGTCGGCCGGACGTTTAGCTCTTTTACTCCGCGTTCGGTCGCCCGTGGCGGCTTGGTCGCCGCGCGATAGCACGCGACCGGAGCGTGACGTGTGACGGAGCGAGACGCGACGAGCGGCGCGGACCGGTCTCGACGCCGAGTCACTGCGCGCCGAACGCCCGCCGAAAGGCGGGGAGGTTGATCTCCGTCATCTGTTCGAGATAGCCGTAGCCGGCCTCGTTCCACTCCCGGGTCGTGCCGCCGGCCGGAGAGACTGCCGCCATCTCCGTTGCGCCGCTGTTCTCGAGTATCGCCTCCGCGAGCGTGGTCGAGCCGAACCGGTCGTAGAGGATCGTGTCGATCCCCTCCCGGTCGACGATCTCGATGGTGTCCGCGATCTCGGTCTGGGTCGGCTCGTTCTGCGGCGAGACGCCCACCGGCGAGTGGAGTCGGAACCCGTACCGGTCCTCCAGATACTGAAACGAGTTGTGTCCGGCGATAACCGCCACGTCGCGCGTGGCCCTCTCGGCGAGCGACTCGAAGGCCGCGTCGACCTCGTCGAGTTCCGCGGTGTAGGCCTCGGCGTTGTCGGCGTAGACCTCGGCGTTGTCGGGATCGGCGTCGCCGAGTCCGGCGGCGATCGTCTCGACGATCTCCGCCGAGCGGACCGGATCGACCCAGACGTGCGGGTCGGTCTGTCGGTCGCCGTCGTCGCCGCCCTGACCGCCCTCGTCGTGGCCGTCCTCCGTTTCCGCGGTTTCGCTCCCGTCTCCGTGATCGTGGTCCCACGCGAGCAAGTCGCCCTCCAGCCCGGAGAGTCCGTCTATCACCGCCACGGAGTCGTAGTCGGCCTCCAGCGTCGACGCGAGGTCCTGTGCCCACGCGAACTCGGGGTGGTCGAGGTAGACGAACGCGTCGGTGGCGGCGACGTCGGCGGCGAGCGTCCCGCTGGGCTCCCACCCGTGTCCGAGCCGGCCGACCTCGACCGGATCGTCGAAGCTCGCACGGTCGCCGGCGACCCGGTTCGTCCAGTCGGTGAGCGTGAAGAAGGCGGTGTAGCCGCCCCCGAACGATCCGGACTCGTCTCCCTCGTTTGCCCCGCCGTCGGGTCCGCCTCCGCCAGTGCCCGAACAGCCGGCGAGCGATGCGGTCACACCGGCACCTACCAACCCCGCCCCGCGTTTCAGCACCGACCGTCGTGACTGGTCCATACCGGATCGCAGGACAGGTTAACAGAAAAGAGTTGTTATTTCACAAGTCCCTATTAACAATTCGGGCACCTCGTTCCGCGCGGGTCACTCCGTGAGGTCGACGACGGTCGCGTCGGCGAGGTCGGCGAGCCGTCTCGGGTCGATCGCGAACAGCGCGCTCGGTGTCCCCGCGGCGGCGTAGACGGTGTCGTACTCAGTGAGCGTCGGGTCGAAGACCGTCGGAACCGCCGTGTCGTGACAGAGCGGCGGGACACCGCCGATACTCCAGCCGACGACGTCTCGAATTCGATCGGGGGCCGCCATCGCCGCCGCCGACGCGTCGAAGTGGTCGGCGACCGCGTCGAGATCGATGCGATTCGCGCCGCTCGTGATGGCGGCACTCAATCCGCCATCAGCACCCTCCTCTGCCAGCGACACGACGATGGTAGAGGCGATCGCCGCCGTGTCACACCCCACGGCGTCGGCCGCCGCGGCCGCGGTCTTCGTTCCCGCGTCGAACTCCAGCACGTCGATGTCGATACCGTACCGCTCGTGTACGCCCTCCGAAAACTCCGCCGCGCGTTCGTGCATACCACACGACGGAACGGGCGTCGGTATCAACTCCCCGGATACGGTACGTGTACGGAGCAGTCACACGTCGGTCGTCAGACCAGCGCCGCGGCGCAGCCCTCAGCGCGTCCGAATCTCGTCTTTGTCCTTGATGACCCGCGCGTCCCCCTCGCCGGAGGTGACCTCGTTGACGAGGTCGTACAGGTCGTTTTGCAGCCCCGCCGGGAACGTGAGAACGCCGACCCACGAGCCGTCGTTCTGCCACTCTTCGCGTTCGAGGTCGCCGAACTCGCGGATCTGTGCCTGTCCGGAGCCCGCGTAGTCAGCCGGAAGCTGGACCGCCATCGTCACCTCCTCGAATCGGATCGGAATCACCGGACGCAACGCGTCGAGCGCGTCGTCGACCTGATTTTCTACCGGCTCCATGGGGTCGACTTGGAATCCTGCCTCCTCTAATGCCCGCTCGATTCGGTCCGGCGGATGCGGAGAGTCGTCCATCTGCGGGTTGACGGCGTTGCGCGTGATGGTGGTGACGAGCTGGTTGTGTTTCCGCTCGACCATCTCCTCGCGCTGTTCCGCCGTGATCTGTATCTCCCCGCGCTCGACGACCTCGGGAATGATTTCGAGGGGATCGGTCGTCCCGAAGACGGTCTCTAAGTCCGCTTCGGCCGGCCGGTCACCGCGTGAGGCGTTCTCGAAGACGTCCTCGGCCGCGATGACGTCCTCGAGGTCGCCGTCGAACTCGCCGCGTTTCATCGCCAGCGCGGCGTCCGGGTCGATCAGCACTTCGAACCGTTCACCGTGTGACTCCAGCCGGGCCGTTACGGCCTCGTCGAGCGATATCATACCGGCACTACCACCCCCGTCGTGAAAAATCCTCCCGCGGCGCTCTGATACCGCAGTTGACGGCGATCGGGCTCGCATCGCCGGGTGACGCCGACCCGGTAGGCGGATCGAGCCAGTCAGCTCACCGCAGACGGTCTCTCGTCCGTCCAGTCGTCGCGACACGATCGCGAACAGAAGTGTCTGTGCGCCACGTCGCCGCCGTCGACCCACGTCACGGTCCGCCGGCCGACGCCAAGCGCCGGCCCCCCACACGAGACGCACCGCGGCGCGGACTCCTCGTCGACGTCGTCTCCGAGGTCGGAAGTCGGATCTACCATTGGCGGTCACAACACCTCCGGGCACTTGAACCCGCGAAGGGCGGCAGTTCTAGCCGGGGTGTCCGGCCGCAGGCGTCGCTCGGCGGCTCCCGACGCCGGCAGGTTGAACTAGCTCCGCGCCAACTAGCGTACATGAGCGTCGAACAGGCGGCTGTCGACGAGCAGGACTCGGTCGAGCAGCTCGGTCGCGAACTGGGCGAACGGATCGCACAGACGCCCGAGTACGAGCGTTTCGAAGACGCCCGAGCGGCGGTACAACGCGACGAGGCGGTCCAAGCGAAGATCGACGAGTTCGAACAGATCCGGTCCGAGTTCATGCACGCCCGACAGACCGGACAGGCGTCGAACAGCGACCTCCAGCGCGTTCAGGAGGCCCAGAACGAACTCCACTCGATGCCCGTCATGAGCGAGTTCCTCGACGCACAGGAGGAACTGACCGACACGCTCGAAGCGGTCAACGAGGCCATCTCCGACCCGCTGGCCGTCGACTTCGGCGGCGAGGCGGGCGGCTGCTGTCAGGACTGATCGCCGCCGGCCGGGGTCGACCGCCCGCGCACCTCCTTATATCGGATGCCGACGCACGTCCGCCAGTGATAGCCGTGGCCGGCGGAAAGGGCGGAAGCGGAAAGACCACCACGACCGTCGGACTCGCGAGCGCGCTGTCCCGCCGCGGCGCGTCCGTCATCGCCGCCGACGCCGACTGGGATCTCCCGAACCTAAACGGGCTCGCGACAGAG
>NZ_JQKV01000001.1:0-50803 GCF_000746205.1 Halorubrum sp. BV1 | reverse complement strand
CATCTCGATACTCTGTACAAATGATACATCACAACCTCACGTCGAGCGTCGGATGGGTCGCAACACAGATTCAGTTTGTGTCCTCAGCGGTCCCACTCAAAATAAAACACTTTTCGTCAGAAGCCTCCGCCCGTCGAGACACATGCTTGCGGCTCAGTTTTCCACGACAGTCAACCAATTTTGGGGCGGTAGTAGCCGATGCCCCTCTCATCGGAGGAGTACCGACGTAACCGGAGTCAGTTATGGGAGTCCTATGTCCTGATCGACTTGTGACTCTCGCACAGGCAAGCGGCAACGATCTTTGCATCCCACAGGTTCCTTAACGGCGGTGAGATACCGACGGGGCAGAATATGCACATCCAGCGACTCGACCGCGGGTGTACGTGGTCCACGCTATCGGCGGGACAGTGACCCCCGCGCATACGGAGGGCTATGAATTTGCCGTCGAACGAGTCTAAAACCCACCGACGAACGCGAGCGACAACTCGAAAAAGCGAACGAAATTGTGGCGAGTAGTTTCGACGACGATCCGCCCATGTCGGTCGTCATCAGTGCTCTCGCGCACCTGATTCAGTCAAAATAAAATATCCGCACCGCCCGCAAAGAACTGGAACCCGCGACGATCCAGCAGTTCAACACCGATATGCTTGGGTTGCGATATAGAACGCAGGTAGAAAGTCGGTGGAGGTGAAGTAGCCGATCTTTAGGCAGTGAGAGTGGTCGAGTATACAGGGTTACCAGACGGTTCGTGAATCAGGCGGATTGTGTATGAATCCCCATTGTTGATTTCAACAGTGGTGCCCGATGGCTCTCCACTAAAGTCGACTGCCTGGCCAGTCTGCCAAGTCTCTCCACTGAATTTACCTGCGACATCTGTGCCAGAGCGTCCACCTTCAACGGCAAGCACAAGATCAGAGACTTGTAGGTCTTGACCACCAGTTTTTGTCATAGTGAAATCGACTGAAGCGTCACTTCCAGTAGTCACAGAAACATTGTCGACTTCGAAACTTGCCTGCGGCGCGGTATCCCCTAGCTGATCGCCCAGACCGAGCACGAAAGTCCCGATGACGGCCGCGAGGATGACGGTGATTGCGACCATAAGTATAACCCCTATAACAGGACTCACGGCGCGGTCGTCCGCTGTGTTTTGGTTGAATAGTTTCATGGTTTGCACCCAGCGTCGGCCGAAGACGCGAGTACGACCTACCGCGGTCGCGTCCGTCGGGTTGCTGGCTACTTGATACTACGCGAATCTGGTATATGTACGTGTCGTCCAAAATCTCAGCGTTGAAAACCATCCCGCTACGTTCAAGGTGTAACTGATTCGATTGGTGGGTATGTCCCCCACGGCGCAGGCCCTCGCTCGGACCTACAGCGACCGGGAGTATTCCGACCCGTGGCAGAAAGTCCTCGACTATTGCCGCGTCCGAGAGTACGCTGCAGAACACCCAGATCACGGGCGGACGCGAGTGGGCAACGCACTCGATCTTCCGCCGAGCCGCGTTCGGGGATGGCTCGACGGCGGGATGCCCGACCCAGTTCGGGGTATCCAGACGGCGATCGACCACGGCTGGCTCGACCCCGACGAGACGACCACTGCCGCGTTCGTCGACCTCCTCGCACACGTCCTCGCCGGTGGCAGCATCAACGACACGTTCGTCCCCGCGATCACTGTCGACGACTCGGTGACAACCGATGAGGTGCGAGCGGTCTTCGAGGCGCTCGGCGTCGACGTTCTCACCCGCAACGCGGAGGTCGACAACCGTGCGACGGAGGTGGTTCCGGCCGCCGACGCCTCGGTACTCGGCCGGTGTCTCGTTGCGATCGGTGCCCCGGTCGGCAAAAAAGTCGGGCTTGACTCGTTCCCGCAGATCGTGTGGGACGCACCCAAACCGGTCCGCGAGTCGTTCGCCCGAATCTACGTCAGTCACCGCGCGCTCACGTACGAGACGAAAGACACGCGAGTCATTCAGGAAGACCGGTCACGCGCGTATCTCTGCGACCTCCGCGACGTGGTGGCCGAGGTGACCGGCGAGCCCGTGAGCGTCGGCGACGGGCGCGTGACGGTCTCCGCGGCGGCCGCTCGCCGGCTCGCGAAACCTGACCGCACCGGCTCGGTTCCGTCGAGCTCGCCCCCGAAATAGGTGCGATAGGGATCGACGGCCCGGACGACGAGGACGACCGGACGTTCTCGTGTTCGCGCGGAAGTGTGCTCCGACGCGACGAAACGCCGCAGACGGCGGACTACCGGTATAGACGGCCGGGCAGACCGCTCCGGAACCACTAAACGCCGCACTCGCGTACCGCCGATGATGGCCGACTGGACCGAAACGTATCGCCCGCACACGCTCTCTGAGGTCCGCGGCAACGATAAGGCCCGCGACGCGTTCGAAGAATGGGCGCGCTCGTGGGACGACCACCGCGAGGCGGTCGTGCTCCACGGGAGCCCCGGCGTCGGCAAGACGAGCGCGGCGCACGCGCTCGCGAACGACATGGGCTGGGAGACGGTCGAGTTGAACGCCTCGGACCAGCGCACCGCCGACGTCATCGAACGGTTCGCGGGGCGGGCCGCCCGCAACGCCACTCTCGGTGGGAGCGCGGCAGGAGGCGGAGCCGCTGGTGACGACACGGCCTCGCGCCAGCTCGTCATCTTGGACGAGGCAGACAACATCCACGGCAACTACGACCGCGGCGGCGCGAGCGCGATCACGAAGCTGGTGAAAGAGTCCGGCCAGCCGATCGTCCTCATCGCCAACGACTACTACGACATGTCTCGCGGGCTCCGCAACGCCACCCAAGAGATCGAGTTCCGCGACGTCTCCGCTCGGTCTATCGTCCCCGTGCTCCGGGACATCTGCCGGAAGGAGGGGATCGAGTTCGAGTCGGACGCGCTCTCGGAAATCGCCGAACGAAACCGCGGCGACCTCCGCGGCGCGGTCAACGACCTGCAGGCGGCGGCCGAGGGACGCGACGCGATCACCGTCGACGACGTGGTGACCGGCGACCGCGACAAGGCGCTCGGACTCTTCCCCTTCCTCGATGCAGTGCTCAAAGAGGAGTCCGCAGAGGAGGCGCTCCAGTCGGCGTACGCCGTCGACGAGACGCCCGACGACCTCACGAAGTGGATCGAGAACAACGTCCTCGACGTGTACGACGCCCGAGAGGCGGTTCGCGCGTACGACTTCCTCGCGAACGCCGATGTATGGCTCGGGCGCGTGCGCGCCACGCAGAACTACTCGTACTGGCGGTACGCGACCGACAACGCGGCCGCGGGCGTCGCCGCCGCGCGAGACGAGACCAAAGGCGGATGGACGCGCTACGGCCGTCCGCAGTTCTGGAGTTCTTCGGACGCGACCGCCGACGAGGTTGTGGGACGGATCGCGGCAGCGAGCGGCTGCAGCGTCGCCACCGCCCGGAGGGAGGTGTTGCCGTTCTTACAGACGATCACGCACCACTGCAAACCCCGAGAGCTGACCGTCGCGATGGCGGCCGCATACGACCTCGACGAGGCCGGCGTCGCCTTCGTCACCGGCTCGGGCGAGTCGACGAACAAGGTGGAGTCGATAGTCGAGGACGCACAGGCACTCCGTGATGACCGACTGGAAGACAACGCGGGGGGCGCGTTCGCCGCGAGCACCGACGGGAGAAACGGAGAGCCCGTGGGTGACCGCGATGACGGACCCGCAGACGGCGACGGTGAGAACGAGGGTGCCGATGACGGCCGGAGCAAGACGGGACGCGAAGGCGGAACCGACACGGCGGACACCGACGGTGACGCGAGCGACGCCGAAGACGACGACGGACAGGCCGGTCTCGGCGACTTTCTGTGACCGCACCGATCAGGTCGCGTCGTCGTCTGCGGTGTCGTCCGTGTCGTCGTCCGCGTGGAGACATGGGCCAGCGTCGACCACGCTGACGCCGTCGAACTCGAAGCGCGCCCCGCCGGTCCGGCTCTCTGCGACTGTGATATCCCAGCCGTGGGCTTGGGCGATTCTGTCGACGATCGGGAGCCCGAAGCCCGTCCCTCCCTCTACGGTCGTGTGTCCCGGTTCGAACACGGTGTCCCGGTCTGCGGGGTCAATCCCGTCGCCGTCGTCGGCGACGTAAAATCCGCCGTCGAATCGGCCGACGAACACCTGAACCGCCGGGTCCTCCGCGCCTGCGGGGTCGTCCGCGCTGGCCTTCCGCACGTCTGAGACGCCGTCGGCCGCATCGGTAAACGTCCCGGGTGGAACGTCGCCGTCGAACGCGTCGTCTCCGTCGCGGTCGTCGAAGTTGTCGCCGGTGATCTCGGCGTCCGTGCCGTGTTCGAGCGCGTTGTGAAAGAGGTTCTCTAGCGCCTGTCGAAGACGGCGTCTGTCGCATTCGATACGCGGCAACGGATCCGTGACGACGAGCCTTGCGTCCGCACCGGGGCCGACGGTCCGCCACGCCTCTTCGACGACGCCCGTGAGATCTTCCGGTGTGGTCTCCTCGACGGACCGTCCCTCGCGGGCGAGAGCGAGCAGGTCGGAGATGAGATCGTCCATCCAGTCGAGCGCGTCGAGCGCGCGGTCGAGCCGGTCCGTACTGTCGTCCCCGTCGAACTCCATCGCCAGTTCGACGTTTCCGACCGCGACGGAGAGGGGATTGCGAAGGTCGTGTGAGACGACGCTCGCGAACTCTTCTAAACGCTCACGCTGTCGTTCGAGCTGCTGATTGCGCTCGACGCGGTCGCCGGCGGTGAAGAGGTAGCCGACGAGGTTGCCACGATCGTCGCGGACCGCGCGCTCGTGAACCCACGTCTCCGCGTCGTCGATCGTGAGACGATAGGCGACGTCGACCTCTTCCTCACCGAGGGCGGCGCGAAATCGGTCGGTGTCTGCGTCTGCAACCGCTGCCGACCATCCGTTCCGCGGGAGCGCCGCAGGGTCGAGCCTCGACTCGCCAACGCTCTCGACGACGAACCGGTCTGGATCACCGTCGGGGCGGCGATACGCGATGCCAGGTCGCCGCTCCATCGAATGGCACACAATTGCACCCCTCAATGTAGTATGATAAATCTTTCTCGAACAACATGATCGGTGGGGCCGTCACCGCTCGCGATCGGCACCGAGTCCGGGTATCGCGACGCGGTCGTCGACCCGCTCCATCAGTTTCGAGGCCGTGATCACGAGGGCGAGATACATCGCGCCGGTCACGACGAAGATGAGCGTGTACCGGAACGTCTCCGAGGCGATCTGGTCGGCGCGGTAGTAGAGTTCTGGGACCGTGATGAACGCCGCGAGCGACGAGTACTTGATCAGGTAGACGAACTCGTTCGTCCAGGAAGGGATAGCGTACCGCAACGCCTGCGGGAGCACGACGTGATAGATGGCTTCGATCTTCGAGAGACCGATCGCCCGTCCGGCGGTGATCTGTCCCTCGTCGACGCTCTCGACTGCGCCGCGGATGTACTCCGCCTGATACGCTGCCCCGTTGAGAGTAAACCCGAGGATGGCGACCCAGACGACGTCGCGCGGGAACACCCCCGAGAGCGCGCCGGGGACGTAGCGTCCGAGGTTCAATCCGTAGTAGAGCACGAAGAGCTGAGCGAGAAGCGGCGTGCCACGTAGTAGTTCAGTGTACGCGAGCGAGAACCACGCCGAGAACCGACCGTACACGCGGGCCACGGCCAGGGGAACGGCGAGGAGGAATCCGACGACGAGGCTCACGCCGGTGATGACGACCGTGAGCCACATGCCTTGCGCGAGGTCTGGCATGAGTTCGACCACGAACGCGGCGTCACCAGCGTACGCCGCGAGCACTGGGAGCGAGGCAAGTGCCCCTTCGACGAGCCCGGATGCGACGAGCGGTTCGCCGACGGGGGAGACGACGCCGCCCAGCCACCGGTTGACCCAGCTGACGAGGAGCCAGCCCCAGAACAGCACGCCGGCCGCGACGAGGAGGAGCCGACCGGCCGAGACGTCCGCGTCGCTCACGCGCTCTCGAACCGTGCTGGGTCTCGTCGCGCCCGCCATTAGTCGTGACTCGCGATCCGTTCGAGGAAGCGGCCGGTCCGCTCTTTTTCGGGCCGTTCGAACAGCTGGTCCGGCGGTCCGCGTTCGACCACGCGGCCGTCGTCGAGAAACACGATCTCGTCTGCGACCTCGCGGGCGAAGCTCATCTCGTGGGTGACGACAAGCATCGTCATTCCCTCGTCGACGAGTCCGTGCATCACCTCCAGCACCTCACCGATGAGTTCGGGGTCGAGGGCGCTCGTCGGCTCGTCGAAAAGCAGTAGTTTCGGCTCCATCGCCAGCGCGCGGGCGATCCCCACGCGCTGTTGTTGTCCGCCGGACAGCTCCGCCGAGTACGAGTCGAACTGATCGCCGAGTCCGACGCGTTCCAGTTGCGCCTCCGCACGCTCGCGCGCCTCGCTTTCGGAGAGCCCGAGCACGCGCCGCGGGCCGAGCGCGACGTTTCCGACCGCGGATAGGTGTGCGAACAGGTTGAACCCCTGAAACACCATCCCCACCTCTC
Source organism: Halorubrum sp. BV1 (assembly GCF_000746205.1). Taxonomy (NCBI): domain Archaea; kingdom Methanobacteriati; phylum Methanobacteriota; class Halobacteria; order Halobacteriales; family Haloferacaceae; genus Halorubrum; species Halorubrum sp. BV1. Next base: position 44,302 of record NZ_JQKV01000001.1, on the reverse strand, counting down.
GGCGGAGGTCGTCGACGTCGAGGTCGGGCGACAGCACCTCCTCGCCGTCGAGGCGGATCGATCCCTCTTGGGCCTCGGCGAGCCGGTTGACACAGCGGAGCATCGTCGACTTCCCGGAGCCAGACGGACCGATGAGGACGGTCACGTCGCCGCGACCCATCTCGAAGGACACGTCGTGGAGCACCTGCTCGTCGCCGTACCACTTCGAGACGTCGGACACGCGGAGGAAGCCGCGGGCAGAGTCACTCACGTCGATTCGCCCCCCGGGATCGCATAGCGAGTACCGAGGTAATCGAGCGCGCGGTTCGTCGTGAACGTGAGGAGGAAGTAGATTGCACTGATGAACAGGATGACTTCGAGCACTGCTGTCGTTCGCTCCGAGAACAGGTCGTATCCCCGAGTCAGCAGCTCTGCGAGCCCGATCGCGAAGACGATGCTCGTGTCCTTCAACACGATGGTGAACTCGTTTTGAAAGCCAGGAATCGACCGCCGAAGTGCCTGCGGGACGACGACGTAGCGGATCGCTTCGAACCGTGAGAGGCCGATGGACCGGCCCGCCTCGAGTTGACCGTCGTCGACGCTGGCGAGCGTCGCCCGAAATATCTGCGACTGGTAGGCGGCGCTTCGCAGTCCGAGCCCCAGGATGCCGGCGACGACCGCCGGCGACAGCGAGGCGACGCCGAGATTTATCTGTGGGACGCCGACGACGAAGTACATCACGATGAGGATGACGACGATGGGGGTTCCGCGGAGGACGACGCCAGCGGTGCCGACGGCTCGCTTGAGAGCCCCGTCACCGTACACTTCGATCGCGCCCGCGGGAAAGCCCAAGGCGAACCCGAACAGGATCGACGCGACAGTGAGTCCGATCGTCAACAGGACGCCGACGCCGAGGTAGTCGGCGTTGTCGAGGACGAACCGCCAGTCGACGGGGTCACCGACAAGCCACCAGTCTGCGGTCCCGACGACGAGTCCGGACGCGACAGCGTCGGCGGCGGCAGCGTCGACTGCGGCGGTCGACGGAGCCCATCCGGACGCGAGAGCGCCGAGGCTGTCGACCGCGGCGAGCGCGAGCGTCCCCGAGACCGACATCCTACTCCTGACCGAACCAGGTGTTGGTTATCTCTCGGTACGTCCCGTCGTCGCGGACCGTCGAGAGCCCGTCGTTGAGCGCGGACTGGAACTCCGATTCGCCCTGCCGGAGTCCGAAGCCGAACTGTTCGCCGGTCTCTTCGACGAAGGCGATGGTCACGTCGCGGTTGGCCGCGAACGTCTCCGCGACGGGGTTGTCGACGACGACCGCGTCGACGTTCTCGTTCACGAGGTCCTCGACGGCGAAGACGTAGCTGTCGTACGTGGAGTAGTCTTCGTCTGCGATGATGCCAGGGTCGACGAGGTTCGCTTGAACCTGATCTGCGCCGGTCGTCCCGGACTGCGCGCCGACGCTGATCCCCTCGAAATCCGCCCACGCACTCGGCTGGAAGTCTCCCCCCTCGCGCACGAGGATCGCCTGATCCGACTCCCAGTACGGGTTCGAAAAGGCGATCGTCTCCTGCCGGTCCTCGGTGATCGTCATCGCGGCGGCGATCACGTCGATCTCCTCGTTTTGCGTGAGCGCGGGGATGAGCGAGTCGAACTCGAAGGTCGCCCACTCGCCGAGTTCGTAGTCGGTCTCGGCGACGACGGCCTCCAGAAGGTCGATATCGAAGCCGATTAGTTCGCCGTCCTCGCGCATCTCAAAGGGCGGGAAGCCGGGGGCGGTACCGGGCGTGATCGTCGTGGTGTTCTCGCCGAGACAGCCGGCGACGCCGGTCAGTCCGACGGCGCTCGCGCCGCCGGTGAGTTTCAGATACGTCCGACGACTCACGTCGGTCTGCGTGCGGTATGACATACCGAGAGGAAGTGTCGGGAGTGATTTCAACCTTTCTTCCTCGAACCGGACGTGCGGCCGTCAACGAGCGTTTTTATCGATCGATCCTCACAGTCTCGATGCGGCTGCGGCGATCAGTCGATGGCCGTCGCGCGGCCGAAACGGCGGCAGGCGGTTAGTCGCCGCCGATCGGCGTCGTCCGCCGCTTCGTGCCGCCCGCACCGCGGATCACCCACGCCGCGCCAACGGCACACACGAGCGCGAACCCGAGCGCGACGAGGTTGATCTGCTGCCAGACGCGGGTGTACAACACGAGGTCGCGACCGAGAAGCAGCGTCCCGACGAGCGCAGCCATCGACCCCGCAGCGAACGCGCGTACGGTCCGCGCCGTCGAGCGGTCGATCCCGGGGTACCCGCCTCGCACCCCCTCGGTCGCGTACGCGACCGTCGCGACCAGTCCGAGATGTCCGGCGAGCCCGGTAATATAAAATCCCGCCTGTGCGCCCGGCGAGTAGGTGACGAAGGGGACCGCCCGCGAGAACACCGCGCTGGCGACGATGCCGGCGACGGCGATGGCGGTGGCGATCCGCAGGAGTCGCGGTCCCGCGCGACCGCCGCCCCAGATCGTCGCCAGCGCGAGCAGGGTGAAAATACAGAGAGCGACGGTGAGGTGCGCGGCGTGCGTCGAGACGGTGTAGCCGCCCGGAACGAGCCCGCCGACGGTGACGGTGATAGCGCCGACCGTGATCTGCAGCGGGAGGATCGCAACCGCGAGGGTCGCGGCCAGTTTCGTCCGACGGTCGAACGAACCGATCCACGTCCAGCCGGCGACGCCGATGATGAGGAATCCAGTCACCATCGCCCACACGCGGTGGAACCACTCGATGAAATCGGGATTGATCGTGAGCGTGGGGATGAACTGGTCGGAGCAGAGCGGCCACTGGGCCTGACACGCCAGTCCGGACCCCGTCGCCGCGGTGTAGACTCCGAGCGAGAACAACACGAGGGTCATTCCCGTCGTCGCCGCCGCGTATCGTCTGAACGAGAGCCACGCGGGCCGAAGACTCATTGTCCGTATTCCGACTCGCGCGTACTTAGACCGTTCGACCGATCCGTGGGAGCGGGAACGGCGACCGGGTCACGTCACCCCGATAGCTCGCGTTTCGCGCGCCGCGCCCGTTCGGACATCTCCTCATTGCCCTCGACGTCGGCGAGGGTCTCTATCGCCTCCAAGTTGCGAACCGAGTCGTCGAGAAACGAGAGCACGTCGCCGGTGTACGCGTACACCATGTAGTCGTCGGTCATCACGTCGACGATCGCCTGCGGGCCGAGCCCCTCCGCGCGGAGTTCGAGCACGTACCGCATGAACTTCTCTTCGGGACAGCCGCAGTACGGGTTGGCGTCGCAGTCGCAATCCAAGAAGTCCTCGGCGAAATCGAGGATGCGGTCCCGCGTCGTCGAGTCGAGCTTCGAGAGGCCGTCGCCGCTGTAGAGGATGTCGAGCGTCGCGCCTGCGAACGCGCCCTTCGGAATGCTCGTCTCCAGTTGCGAGGCGAGTTGTCTGTGATTTTTTACGTATATCTTGTCGGTAAACGCCACGAGTTGGCTGGTACTACGCCGTCGCGCGGCAAAAGCGGTGCGGTCGCGGGTATCGCGGGCGTGCGACCGAGACGAGACTCTCGTCCCGTGGCGGTCCGTGCGACCGGTTCGCTCGGACTACGGCGAGTCGTAACGGTTATCAGTCGAAACGGGGTACGTGAGGGTGCGTGTCCGGGTTAGGGTAGTGGACTATCCTTCAGCCTTGTGGAGGCTGAGACGCGGGTTCGATTCTCGCACCCGGACCTTCTGCGGAACGTAGTGACGAAGAGGGGCGGAGCCGACTTGGGACGGGACAGAGCGGAGCGACCGTGGACCGACCCTCGCGCTCGGAGGCGCTTACCGCTCCGGGTCGGTCTCGACGACCGCGTCCGGTCCGACGAACGGATCCTGCGAGCCGTCCGAGCTGGCAGACGGGTCGAGTGACTCCTCCGCCACCGGTAGTTCGACGACGAACACCGCACCGCGGGGGTCGTTGTCTTCGACCCACACGTCGCCGCCAAACTGGTCGGTGAGGACGTACACGAGATACAGCCCGATGCCGGACCCGGCGCTGTCGATTCCGCGTTCGCCCTTGCCGAATATCGTCGTCTTCTCGTCGTCTGGGACCCCCGGACCGTTGTCCGCGATACGGACGCGAACGCGGTTGTCGTCCGTCTCGCACCCGATCGTCACTTGCGGCGTGTCGCTGTCGTTGTGCTGTACGGCGTTGTTCAGGAGGTTACGGAACACCGACGACAGCATCTCGTTCGCCCGGACCGTAACCTGCGATGAGTCGTCGCGCAGCCGAAACTCGGCATCGGGGTACGAGTCCTGAGCCGCCTGTACTTCGTCTTCGATCAGCTCTCGCAGGTCGACCGGTTTGATATCGGGAATCGCATCGCCCGTGAGCGAATCGACGAAATCTCGGGCGGTCTCGGTGAGTTCGATGACGTGATCGGACTTTCGCAACACGCGGTCGAGCGCGTCCTGTCCGTCGTCGTCGACGTGATCGCGGAGAGTCTCCGACCAGCCGCGTATCACGGCCATGTCGTTGCGGATGTCGTGTCTGACAACGCGGTTCAGCGCTTCGAGCTGCTCCGTTCGCTCTTCGAGCCGAAGCCGATACCGCTCCCTGTCGGTGACGTCGTCGATCGTCAGGAGTTCGCCGGCCGTCGCGCCGCCGGAAGTAAAGGTATTCCGCGAGACCTCGTAGAACCGTCGAAGGTCGTCTGAATCTCCCAGATCGACTTCTATCACGTCGTCTCCGCCGCGCTCGATCGCGAGGTGTGGAAGGACGGTATCGAGCGGCTGTCCGACCGACCCCGCGAGCGACGGGAACAGGAGCCGAGCGGCGCGGTTGTAATCGCGGATCCGGCCGCCTTGGTCCAAAAACACGGCTGCGTCGTCGCTCTCGGCGGCGAACTGGATCGTCTCGAAGCGGTGAAAGTAGACGAACAGCGTTCCGAGCGCGAAAAGCGCCACGCCCGGCGGCTCGTACAACAGGGGGAGCAGCCACGGGAGTTCGCCGCCGATGAGGGTGGCGACGGTCGGAACGGCGGTCATGGCCGCGAGCGCGGCGAGCGGGCGGCTATCGGCACCGGTGTAATAGAATTGTTCGAGGAGCATGTAGAACCCGACCGCGACGATCGCGTACGAGACGCCGAGAACGACCCAGTAGAGCAGTTCGTGGCGAATCGCGAGGTGCGGGAACGGCTCGGTCGTCCACGCGGCCGTGAAATAGAGATTGTGGAGCGGGTTCGTGGCCTTCAGGGCGCTCGTCACGAAGAACACGCCGACCACGACCCACCGGTGCGGTGCTCGCCGGGGCGACCGACCGGTGTAGGCGGCACAAAAATAGAGCCACGCGCCGACGGCGAAAAGCGCCGCGATAAAACCCGCGATGTAGAACGCGATCTTCAGCCGCTCGCCGGGCGCGAGGAGGTATCCAACGTACCCGCCGGCCCATATCGTGACGGCGAGGAGGAGCCCGACGAGTCCCTCTCGCGTCTCCGGATGCCGGACGCGCCGCGCACGCGGGAGAGCGGCGACGCAGGCGAGCGCCGAGCCGGCGAATACGGTGACGTGTGCGAGAACGACCGAGTTCATCGTTCGACGAGTGCGACTCACGGCCGCGTCTGATAACGGTTCGGGTGTTGAGCCCTGACGACGTCACTACGCCGGCGCTCGGCCCCGACTGTAGTCATGTGACCGTGACCGGCCGTCGTACGGGACATCAGGAGAGCGGCCCGCTCGGCGACCAGAACGGAGACACTGACTACGCGAGAGCGCGACCGACGCGCTCGAAGACGACGGCCCACACGCTCGTCGCGAGCGCGACGACGCCGAGAGCGAGGAACGCGGCGTCGAACCGTCCCGCGTCTGCCAAGACGCCGACCGCCGGCGGTCCGAGCGCCCCGAACGCGATGTACCCGGTCCGTAGGAGTCCGAACCCGCTTCCCTGAATCTCCGGCGGGAGCGACGCGAGGCCAGCCGCGTTGACCGGCGGCATCGCACCGAGGAGGAAACTCAACAGGACGGTGACCGCGGCCAGCGCCACGAACGTCTCGACGACGGTCAAGAGCACGAATCCGGGAACGCTGAGGCCGATGAACGCGACGATCGCGACGCGGTTTCCGCGCCGGTCGGCCACGATTCCGGAGAGGAACTGCACGCCGATCGCGGCCGCAAAGAACAGGCTGTACAGCGTCGCGGCCGAACCGGGGTCGACATCCTTCTGTGCGACGAGATACGTCGGCAGAAACCCGGTCACACTCTGGTACAAGAACATGTTGAGAGAAAGCAGCGCCGTGACGGCCAGTACCGGGGGGCGGCGCACCGACGCCGCGACCTTCCGCATCGTCTCCCGGAAGGACTCGTCGCCGGCCTCCGGCGACGCCCGCCGAGGGAGAGCGATCCACAGACCGATCGCACACGCCAACAGGACAGGCAAGAGGAAACCGAAGCCCCACCGCCAGCCGAGGTAGACGCTCACGAACCCAGCGCTCGCAGAGAGAACGACGTTCCCGACGTTGCCCGCGGCCTGGTTCACGCTGATCGCGGTCGTCCGCATCCGGTCGAAAAGCGCCGAGATCACCGTGAGCCGGGTCGTCCCGAACAGCCCCGTACCGAGACCGAGGAGCACCGTCGCCAGCACGAACGTCTCGACGGTCGACGAGAGCACTATCACGCTCACCGCACCGGCAGAGAGGAGGATGCTACCGGTGAGCACGAGACGCTCGCCGACGACGTCCGCTATCGCCCCGCCCGGGAACTGTAACAGCGCGTACGTCGTCCAGAGGAGTCCGATGAACGCGCCGGTCGTGGCGTTGCTGACGCCGAACTCGGCTGTGACCTGCGGGAGCAGCGCCGGGTACACGATCCGAACGCCGAGCGTGAGGAACCAGCCGAGCGAGACGACGAGGAGGATCGATATCGGCCCGTCGTCTTTGATATCGGACAGCGTGCGGAACAGAAGCGATCCCGGCCGAGACAGCGCTCCCATCACTCGGTCCGACTCCGGATAGGCGTCTAAATGTTTGCGTCCCGGTAAGGCTAGGCGGCGGCGTGCGACGACGGACGACCAGCAGAATGTATTTCGCAGTTTCCACAATAGTGATTCAGAGAGACGGACCGACAGTGCGATATCTCAGTTCGCGTCCACCGGTGGCGACGCCCGCTCCGTCTTCGCTTTTGAATCACGGTGAGTGGACGTGGTCGAGTTGCCACAGCGAGCGGCGGGCGAGCGCACCAGGTGTGGATAATCGGGTGTTTTAGGGACTCTAAAGGCGTTTGGTCGAAATCGAGATATGCAAGTCGAAGGCGGTGTCAGTCACCGCGGCAGGACGTTTCGATATCGAACGCGGGAACCGAATATCCCGCTCGGCGGCATGCCGGTTACCGATCGTCAGATCCGAACGCTTATGATATAGTATTGTATAATGTGTACACAACATGAACGGCAACCTAGATGGGACGCTGCGGAAGGCGGCCGTCGTCGGAATCGCGTTACTGCTCGTCGGATCGATGGGAATCGGCATCTCGGGGACGGCCGCGGAGCGGTTCAGCGAGGAGTCGGTTCCGGAACTCGATGCGACCGTCGCCGGGAGCAACACGGTGACCCCGGGTGAGACCACGACGCTGACGCTCGCGATCCAGAACCGCCACGACGGGGTCACCGACTCCGATCGGGCGATCGAAGACGTCTCGCGGGTCGTACAGGCACACGGGGTGCAGATCGGGGCTGCGACCGGAACGACCGTCACGTACGACGACGAGGGGGTCCCGCTCGACGTGAAGATGGGGGCACAGAGCGTTGGCACGGTGCGGACTGGCAGTGCCACGCAAGTCCCCCTCACTATCGAAGTCGACGAGTCGGCCGAACCGGGGACCTACAGGGTGCCGATGGAACTCGAGTTCTCGTACATCCGCGACATCTTCGTCGACAGCGACGACTACACCGTCAACCGGAACACCGGGACTGAGCAGACGGGCGTCACGATCCGCGTCGAGCCGGACGGCCGGCTGACGGTCGTCGACGTTCGCGGCGACGGACTCTACAAGAACGCCGAGGGCGACGTGGCGGTGACCGTGCGCAACGCCGGCAGCGAGGCGATGGACGACGCGACGCTCTCGCTCGTCGGGTCGACCCACTTCAAACCGCAGAGCAACGAGGTCGCGCTCGGCACCGTCGCGCCCGGCGACACGCGGAACGCCACCTTCCAAACCGTCGTCCGCGGCGTCGAGTCCGCCGGGTCGTACGCCGTCGGATTCCGCGCCGCCTACGAAGACGCGAACGGACAGCCGAGTGAGTCCACCGTGCGATACGGGAGCGTCGGCGTGTCACAGGGGCCGCAGTACGACGTGTCGGTCGAGTCGCGCTCGCTCTACGTGGATTCGACCGGAGCAGCGCGCGTTACGGTGACGAACACCGGCGACGTGGCCGCGACGAACGCGCGCGTGTTCGCCAAGCCCGATCGACCGTTCGCGCCGCTGTCGAACGGCGGGCAGCTCGGGACGCTCGAACCGGGCGAGTCGGCGACCACCAGCATCAAGATGGAAGTGTCCGATCGGGCGCTCGCGCAGTCGTACGCGCTCCCGATAGTCGTCGCCCACGACGACAAATACGGAAACACCGTCCGCAGCGACCCGCTGACCGCGGACGTCTCGGTCGGTCCCGAGCGGCAGTTCACCGTGGTCGACACCGCGCGAATCGAAGCGGGCGCGACGGAGCGGATCGAGATGACCGTCGAGAACACGGGCGAGAGCGCCTTCGAGGACGCGGTCGTCCGAATCAACGCCGACTCGCCGTTCGAGACTGACGACGACACGGCGTACGTCGGCGAGCTGTCGCCGGGCGAGCGGGCGACCGTCTCGTACACGGTCACCGCAGACGAGGCGGCGACGCCGAAGGCGTACACCCTCGACGCGACGATCAAGTACGACAATCCGTTCGACGAGACGGTCGTCTCCGACGTCCGGCCGGCCACAGTCGAGGTGACCGAGCCGAGCGGTCCGTCGACTCCGCTCGTCCTGACGGCGGTCGGCGTGCCGGTGCTTCTCGGAGCCGGGATCGTGTTTAAGCGCGACCGACTGCGCCAGTACCTCGGGTAAATGAACGCCGGAGAGCGGATCCAAGACGGGTTAGAACACGCGGGCCGGTACGCCGCGCGAAATCAGGTCAAGACGATTGCCGTCGTGCTCGTGACGGCGCTCGTCGCCGTCGGCGTCGGGGTCGCGGGGATCCAGATGAGCATGGGGATGACCCTGTACATCGAGGACGACTCTCAGACGGCGACCGACTGGGAGACGCTCAAAGAGGACTTCGAGACGGGCAACAACGTGTTCGTTATCGTCGAGTCCGGCGAGCTTCACGACCCCGAGACGATCCGAGCGATCGACAGGCTCGACAGGCGATACGCCGAGAATATCGACGAGACGACCACAGTCACCTCCTTGGCGGACGTCGTCCGTCAGGGGAACGGCGGCGAGCTACCGCAGACGGAATCGGAGGTCGAACGAGCGATCGACAGGGTACGCGCGCAGGGCCCTGAGTCGGCCGCGATGGTCGACCGACTCGAACCCGAGCCCGGCACGACGATCATCCTCGCGAGCTACGGCGACGTCGACACGTTCGACCGAGGGGCGTTCCTCCCGCAGCGCGACTCCGACATCATCTACGACAGGGTCCAAACGGAGACCGGTCTCGCGCCGTTACCGCCCGGCGTGACGACGACCATCACCGGGCAGCCCGTCTTCGAGAACGCCGCGTTCGGACTCATGTTGCCCGAGATGATCACGCTGTTCGCCGGGGCGTTCGCGCTCATCTTCACCGTGGTCTACCTGGTGATGCGCGCGAAGGTGGAGCGGGGGTGGCACGTGTTCCTCCCGCTCGGAACCGCCATGGTCGCGCTGGCGTACATGGTCGGTGCGATGGGCGTGTTCGGGTTCGACTTCAACGCGATCATGCTCGGAGTCATGCCCATCGCGCTCGGCCTAGGGATCGACTACGGGCTGCAGATCCACTCGCGGTACGTCGAGGAGCGCGAGGCGGGGTGCTCGCCGGAGACCGCCGCGGCGGTCGCGACGCGGACTACCGGTCGCGCGCTGCTCATCGCGATGGGCGCGACCGTGATCGGACTGGGGTCGCTTCTGGTGTCCAGCGTTCCCCCCGTCAGACAGTTCGGGATAACGAGCGCGACCGCGGTGTTGGCGTCGATGGCGCTGTCGATCACGCTCCTCCCCGCGCTCCTCGTCCGGTTCGATGGCGACGGGTACACACAGCGGGATCCGACCGACACCTCCCCGGCGTCGAGCGACTGGCTGGAGACCGGGACGGAGCGGTTCACCAGCGTCGTCACCGGGGGACGACCGCTCGTGACCCTGTTCGTCGCGCTCCTGTTGGTCACCGGCGGTGCCTACGCGTATCCGCAGGTGGAACCGAATCAGGAGATGATGGACTTCTGGCCTCAAGATCTCGACGCGAAAAACGACATGGACCGGCTGTCCGACACCGTCGACAGCCCGAAGGTGATGTACGTCAGCGTCAGCTCCGAGACGGCGTACTCGCCGGAGACGTTCCGCGAACTGGCCAGGTACCAACGACTCATGCTGGCGAACGACCGGGTGAACGCGGTACAGAGTCCGGTGTTGGCCGTCCAGATGGCGAACGGCGGTACGATTCCGGAGACCGAAGGACAGCTTGACACGACGCTGGCACGTCAGACGGGGACGGGAATGATGAGCGTCCGCGATCCCGCCCAGACGCCGTCACGGGTGCTCTTGACGTTCTACGTCGACGACGTGGAAGGTGAGGAGGTCCGGACGCTCATCGACGAGTTCGAGGGGAACGCCGACCTCGCGTTGACCGGCGCGAACGACGTCCGCGTTACCGGGAAGCCGGTGCTCAATCGGAACGTGATCGAGAACGTCACGGCGGGGTTGACGCCGATGACGGTCATCTCGTTCACGCTCGGGTTCGTGTTCCTCGCGTTCGCGTTCCGGTCGGTCCGCGTGTCCGCGATCATCGTCGTCAGCGTCGCCGGCAGCGCGGCGCTCCTCGTCGCCGGGGGAATGTACGTGCTCGCGGTCCCGTGGAACCCGCTCACGATCACGATGTCGTCGCTCACGCTCGGGATCGGCGTGACCTACGGGATCCACATCTACGAGCGGTTCGTCTACGAGACGGAGACGCACGGGCGGCCGCCGATCGGGGCCGCGGCAACGTCTGTCGCTAAGCTCTCCCGACCGATCATCGGGTCAAGTTTCACCACGATCTTCGGGTTCGGGATCCTCGTCGTTTCGCGGTTCCCGGTGCTCGCGAACTTCGGGGTGACGACCGTGCTGGCGATCGGGCTGTCGCTCGCGACCGCGTTCGGTATTCTCCCCGCCGTGTTGACCCTCGCGTCGCCTGCCTCCGAGGACGGCGGGACAACCGAGGCGACGCCGGCGGCTGACTGATACGAACAGCGTGTCGCCCGCAACACTACCGGGCGACAATCTACTAGTAGCCTCAGCGAAAATGAACGAATGAGTCTATGTTGAACGGGGGCGTCTCGCCATTTTGAAATTCCATCGCTGAGATCAACCTCTCTCTCCCCCGTCTAGATCGGGCGTAAACGAACTCCGATCGACATAGAGGAACTCTATGAGGAAGACTACCGCGAAGATCCCCACGATCCAGAGCAGAATCTCCACGTCAGTCCGATAGAGGTGATAGAGAACAACCGGTAGCGCAACTCCCGTGCCGACCAGACCAAGTACTGGAATGAGGCGGTTCGACCCCGTCTCGTCGGCGAGCACGATGTTCGTGTAATTCGTGACTGCAAACGAGATCAGAAAGGCCACTGATCCGAATTCAGTAATCTGTTTGAGAGTGCCAAGGGCTGCGAGTGCTGCCGTCAGGCTGCCGATAATCAGCAACGAGTAGACGGGGACCCCTTTTCGGTTCTGGAACGAAAACATACGCGGGAGTGCATTTTCTGTCGCAATCTTATGAACAAGCCGCGAGGTACCGAACAAGGTCGCATTGATACCCGACGAGGTGCTTTTCATTGCCGAAAGGATGACGAGAACAAATCCAGCACCCCCGAGAACGGGGATGTTGGAGACGGCCTCGGCGAGTGCGACTTCCTGATGGGCGAGAAGTTGCTCTGGCGTAAGGTGAAGTGTCGCCATGAACGACACTGAGACGTAGATCAGTATCGAAATAGCGATGGCGACGTACATCCCGATTGGCAACACTCGTTCCACGTTCTCGATGTCTTCGTAGTCATAGACCAAGAGTTGGAAGCCCTCATAGGAGACGAAAATAATGGCGAATCCGGCGATGGGACTGACGACGCCCTTGCTGAAGAAGTCGAGTGCTGCCACATTCCCATCATAAAAAATCACTCCGAGGGTTGCGAGTGACAGCAAGACGACGATTTTGATGTACACTGCGATGTCTTCGAAGAGGCCAGTCTCGTGGACGCCCCGGAGATTGAGACCAACGAACGTAGCGACGATCAGGGTTGAGATAATCGGCCGCAAGAGTTGCGGGAGTTCGATCCCTGCGATGGCTCTCGCGGCAGTGAGCGTGTATGCACCGAAGGCGAACGCGTACATCGCCATCACGCCGACGTAGCCGACGACGAGAACCCACCCGACGTACGCGGCAATTATCGGGTTGTCAACGATGTGCTCAACGAATGAAAATGCGCCGCCGTACTCGCCGAAGTGTAGCGTGAGTTTGAGATAGGAATAGGCAGTAAGAAGGGTGATGATACCCGCAATGAGATACGACAACGGGACAGCGTTACCGGCTTGCTGCATTGCGACACCCAGTACAGCGTAGATCCCGCCCGAAACCATACCACCGACACCCATCGCAATGACCTCGAGGAGTCCGAGTTTCCCAGGACGACTGCGAGTCAGGAGAGATCGGAGTGATTTCACAGAAGTCATGATCTCGACTGAGACGTACAATTAAATCGTAACAAGCGGGCTAGTCAAAAGATTGTGGACTTGTTGGTGGTACTTATGCGGGTTCTTCTCCATCCACATACAGCGATATACTGTGACTTCTGAACTCCGCTCTGTGTGCAGTATGGACATTCCGAACTGATAGTCCTGAGTACTCCTGGCAGACCTCATCCCAATCTCGTCATCATCGATTAGTTCCAAAATCCGGTGAGGAAAAAGGACCACTGCTGCGGACTCTTCTCCGACGATAGACTGTGGCTGAACCGATTTATTTACTTGTAGATATTTCTGTTAACATACTCGAAATGTACGCCCGCAACACTAACGTCCGGTCTCATCTCCGGCGGCGTGCCGCGTCGACCGGGAAACCCTCGTGGCGGGCGGTCGCCTGCGCGGCGACGGGCGAGTCGCGTGTGCGACTATATGTCGCGCGCCTGGGTTCTCCGCGCGGTCATCGCTCCCATCGGGGAGTACTCGGGCGGGGACTTGAGGGCGCGCATGAGACGCTAGCCGCCGAGCGGACTTAATTGGTCCGTCCCGGGTCGGGTCAGTCCTCTTGTTCGGTTCCGGCGACGACGACCGCGTCGCCGTCGTCGCTTTGGACCTCGCGGACCGACACCGGGTCGATCCCGCGGCGGCGCGCGTCGACCGCAGAGAGGAGATACACGAGCCCGACGAGCACGACCGCGCCGAGCGGGAGCAGCGCGAGCGGCGTCACCCGCGTGAACCCCCAGATCACGAGAAGCAGTACCACGACAGCGGCGACGGTGACGGCGTAGTAGATCTGCGTCCGAACGTGGTCGATCAGGTCGGCACCGGTGAACGTCGCCGAGAGGACGGTCGTGTCCGAGATCGGCGAGCTGTGATCGCCGAAGATCGCCCCGGAGAAGATGACGCCGACCATCGCGGCGACGAGCGTGTGACCGGCGGGACCGCCGCCGCTGACCTCCCACGCGATCGGAATCGCGATTGGGGTGACGATTCCCATCGTCCCCCACGACGTGCCCGTCGAGAAGGCGATGACGCCCGCGACGACGAACACCAGCGCGGGCAACAGCGCGGGGGACACGGATCCGACCGCCATCGTCGCCACGTAGTCGCCCGTCCCGAGCGCGTCGATCGCCTCGCCGATCCCCCACGCGAGCGAGAGGATGGCGGCCGCGGTGAGCATGATTCCGAACCCGTCTATCGTGTACTCCGTCGCGTCGCCGACGCCGAAGACGTCGTACGCCTTCCCGAGTGCGAACCCGCTCGCGACCATCGCGAACGAGCCGATCATGAGCGCCACCTCGTAAGAGGCGTCAAGCGCCGCGTCCCAGAGCCGCCCGCCGGCCGGGCCGAACTCGCCGGCTGCGAGGTCGCCGGCGAACCCGATCGGCGAGAACTCTCCCGACCACAGCGCAGTCGCGATCGTGACTGCGATGAGGACCGCAACGGGGACGAAGAAGTTGACCAGTCGGGGCGTCGACGCCGGCGGCTCGCCGAGTTCGCCGGCGACGTCTTGCATCGGCACCGCCTCGTCGCGGGTGACCTTTCCCGCGGTCCACGAGCGGTGTTCGGCGGTCAGCATCTCGCCGTAGTCGCGGCCCGTGCCGACGATCACGAGCACCATCACGATCGCCAAGATCGCGTACATATTGAACGGGATCGAGGAGACGAACACCTCGAACGTGCCGGGGCGGTTGGCGGCGTCGACGCCCGCGGACTCGTACCCCTCCCCGATCAGCGAGAGCTGGAAGGCGACCCACGAGGAGATCCCCAGCGTGGCCACCGGTGCCGCCGTGGAGTCGACGACGTACGACAGCTTCTCGCGGGAGATTCGGAGGCGGTCTGAGACGTCTTTCATCGCCGAGCCGACGATAGCGGTGTTCGCGTAGTCGTCGAAAAAGAGGACGACACCGAGTCCCCACGCGACGAGCCCGGCCTTCCGCTGGCTGTCGAGTCGCGCGAGCGCCCACTCCCGGACTGCGGCCGTCCCCCCGAGGTTCCACACCATCGCGACGCCGGAGCCGAGGAGGAGGGTGAACACGAGGATGGTGGCTTGGAACTCGTCGGAGATCGCGGCGACGATCCACTCGAACGTCTGGACGATCCCGAGCCCGCCGGTGACGATCACCGCACCGGACCAAATACCGAGAAACAGTGACAACACGGCCTTTCGGGTGAGTATCGCAAGCACGATCGCGAGCACGGGCGGAGCGATCGACAGCGCGCCGAAGTCGGTCATATCGCATAACTCGCGAGAGCGTATTTAATTCCTCTCAGCGAGCGGGCGGAATCGGCGCGTATCCGAACGCACTTACGTCCCTGTGACTGACCCCCGTGCAATGTCTGTACGAGTCGGCATCCTCGGTGCCACCGGTGCTGTGGGACAGCGATTCATCCAGTTGCTCGACGACCACCCGACCTTCGAGCTCGCCGCGGTCACCGCGAGCGCGGAGAGCGCCGGCAAGACGTACCGCGAAGCCGCGAAGTGGCGCGTGAACACGCCCATTCCGGACGACGTGGCCGAGATGGAGGTCGCGGAGACGAACCCGGCCGGGGTCGCCGACGCCGACGTCGACCTGCTCTTTTCGTCGCTCCCCTCGGGAGTCGCGAGCGACGTCGAACCGGCGTTCTTAGAGGAGGGATACGTCGTCTCGTCGAACTCCTCAAACGACCGCATGGCCGACGACGTCCCGCTCACCATCCCCGAAATCAACCCCGGCCACCTCGATCTGATTGAGGTCCAGCGCGACGAGCGCGGCTGGGACGGGGCCTTGGTGAAGAACCCGAACTGCTCGACCATCACCATGGTTCCGACGCTCGCGGCGATCGACGAGTTCGGGCTCGAAAGCGTGCACGTCTCGACCTTACAGGCGGTCTCCGGTGCGGGCTACTCCGGCGTCACCTCGATGGAGATCATCGACAACGCCATCCCGCACATCGGCGGCGAAGAAGCGAAGATGGAGACGGAGTCGCGGAAGCTGCTCGGGGAGTTCGACGGCGCAGCGGTACACCTCCACGACGCCGACGTCGCCGCCTCGTGTAACCGGATCCCGACGCTTGACGGCCACTTAGAGAACGTCTTCGCGGAGTTCACAGCGGACCCGTCGCCGGCGGAGCTGCGAGAGGCGATGGAGGCGTTCGAGAGCGCGGACCTGCCGAGCTCGCCGGACCAGCTCATCAAGGTGTTCGGCGACGACGATCCGGAGCGTCCGCAGCCGCGGCTCGACCGGACGTACGCCGACGGGATGGGTATCGTCGCCGGCGGGGTTCAGACGACCGACGACGGCGCGAAGTACAACTGTCTCGCGCACAACACGATCCGCGGCGCGGCCGGTGCCTCCCTGCTGAACGGCGAACTGCTCGTCGAGGAAGGGTACGTCTAGCGACTCGGTTCACGCGGCGACCGTCTTCGCTCCCGCCTACCGCATCGCTCGAACGCCGAGCGCCGACGCCGAGACGCCGCCGATGGCGACGGGCATCCAGTAGACCGCCCCGCGGAACACGAGCACGGCCGCGGTGACCGTCGACGCCGGGATGCCGGTCGTGGGAACGAGCAGCGCGACGAACGCGGCCTCGATCCCGCCGAGTCCGCCGGGAAGCGGCGTGGCACCCGCGACGTACGCCAAGGGAACGACGAATATCGGAATCGCCGGCGAGATGTGGTGGCCGACCGCCGCGAACGCGACCGTGAGCGCCGCCGCCTGAAAGACCCACCCCGAGAGCGAGAGCCCGACGGCCGCCGCGAGCCGGCCCGGACTGGTCCCGACGCGCTCTATGTCCGCGAAGAAGTTCCGGAGCCGCTCTGTGAGTCGGGCTTCGAGCGGGGCTGGATCGAACCGGTCCAGCCGACCGAGCAGTCCGGCGACGCCGGCGGGCAGGCGGGCGACCATCCGTCGGCGGAACCGCCACGCGAGTCCGATGACGGTGACGATGACGGTGATGAGTCCGACGGCGACCGCGACCGCGACGCTCAGCCGCTCGCCGACAGCGGTCGTCGTCGCGTAGTAGCCGACGCCGAGGAAGACGAGTGAGATGGACGGGACCACGTTGAGCACGTCGACGCTCGCGATCCCGACGAGCCCCGTCTCGTAGCGCGAACCGGACACGCGCGAGATGAGCGCCGCCGCGACCGGCTCGCCGCCGGCCTGTCCGAACGGCGTGACGTTGTTGGCGAACACCGCGCCGGCGTACACGAGGAACGCAGTTGGAACCGACAGCGACACGTCGAGAGAGCCGAGCACGGTCCGGAGCATGATGCTCCACGCGAGCAGCCAGCAGAGCGCGAGGCCGAACGAGGCGACGACCAGACGACGGTCGGCGGCGACGAGCTGATCGACGACGCGGCCGGCCCCCACGACGACGAAGAGCACCGCGAGTATCCCGAGGGCCGCGAGCGCGCCCAGTATCAGCCCGCGCCGCGGGTTCCGGTCCATGCCCCTCCTGTGGCGCTATCGGACTTGAAACGTCTGGTCGCGGGCGGGCAGAGTCAGGGGTGGACGGGAGTCGAGCGCCCGTACCAATAAGAATACAACCGTCGGCCGGATACGGGCGCACGACCTATGGAAGACCAGCGGTTCCTCGAGTCGGAGTGGGATTACTGTCTGGTCCTCGACGCGTGTCGCTACGACGTGTTCGAGGACGTGTACGACGAGTACCTCGACGGCGACTTGGAGAAGCGCTGGAGCGTCGGCTCGTCGACGCCGGAGTGGGCCTACCGGACGTTCACGGGCGATCACGACATCGCCTACTTCTCTGGGAACCCCTTCATCAACGACCTTGGAATCCCCCTGAACGAGCTGAAGTGGGGGGCAAGCTGCGACTACGCGTGGACCGCCTCCGAACACATCAGCGACATCCACGACGTCTGGAAGACCGGCTGGGACGAGGACCTCGGCACGGTCCCGCCCGACGGCCTCGCCGAAGCGTTCCACGATAATCAGGCGGCCGTCGAGGCCGCAGACCGAACCGTCCTCCACTACATGCAGCCGCACGCGCCGTACCTCTCGCGCGGGAAGGGACAGAAGCTCAAACAGATCCAGAAGGGGATCAAACGGCAGGAAGAGGAGTCGGCAGACGACGACGCCGCCCGAGACGGAGGGGGCGGAGCCGACGGCGGCCTGCTCTCCTCGCTCAGCGACTCGATCCGCCCGAAGATCGAGAGCCGGCTGGACGACAACGAGTTCGCCCAGAAGGCCGGCCTCTGGCTGGAACTCGACCCCGCCGACCTCGTGAAAGACGGCACCCGCGTCACCGCACTACGGCTGTACGAGGAGAACCTCCGGATCGCACTCGAATCCGTGGCCGAACTCGTCGAGGAACTCGACGGCACCGTCGTCGTGACGGCCGATCACGGCGAGGCGTTCGGCGAGGAGGGCGTGTGGGAACACCACATCGAGACGCACATCCCGCCGCTGATGGAGGTCCCGTGGCTGGAAGTCGAGTGAGCGAGGGCGACCGGGACGGCCGCGCGGTCGGCCGTGCCGCTGCGACGGCCGCGCGAACGGCCGTGACGCCGCGATGAGAGTCAGCCACTACTTCGAGTTCGGAGACCGGATCACGGGCGGCATCGCGGAGTCCGTCGCCCACCAGCGGACGATGCTCGACCGCGTCGGGATCGACTATACCACGGAACCGACGCTCGACGCAGACGTGCTCCACTGCAACCTGATGGGTCCCCGGTCGGTGTGGTACGCGAAGCGCGCGCGCGACCGCGGCGTGCCGGTGGTCGCCCACACGCACGTCACCGCGGAGGACTTCGGCGACAGCTTCCGGTTTACCAACGCGCTCGCGAAGCCGCTCAAGCCGTATCTCAGCCGCGCGTACGGGCTCGCGGACGCGCTCGTCTGCCCCTCCGAATACAACGAGAACGTGATAGCCGACTACACTGACGCGCCGACGACCGTGATCTCGAACGGCGTCGACCGCGAGAAGCTCGACGGGTTCGAGTCGCTGGAGGCGGAGTACCGCGACCGATACGACCTCGATCCGCCGACCGTGTTTCTGGTGGGCCACGTGATCAAACGGAAGGGGTTAGAGACGTTCGTCGACCTCGCCCGCGAACTTCCCGACATCGACTTCGCGTGGTTCGGTCCCCTCGATCTGTCGCTGAAGGGGCGTGAGACCACGCGGCTCATCGAGGAATCGCCGGAGAACTGCACGTTCACCGGATACATCGACGACGTCCGGGGGGCGTTCGCCGCGGGCGACGTGTTCTTGTTCCCCACCCACGAGGAGAACGAGGGGATCGCGCTTTTGGAGGCGATGACCGCCGGGAAAGCCGTCGTCGTCCGCGACATCGAGACGTTCGAGTGGCTCGACGACGGCGAGGACTGTCTGAAGGTCTCGGCGACCGGCACCGGGGAGGGGACGGACGCAGACGGCGAGATCGGTGCGTTCGCCGACGCCCTCCGCCGGCTCCGCGATCCCGACCTCCGCGAGCGGCTGGGGGCGAACGCGGCGGCTCGCAGCGAGGCGTTCTCGCTCGATTCGATCGCCGAGCGGTACCGGTCGCTGTACGAGCGGGTGGCGTGACAGCGTGTCGACGGAACGGGCCCGCTTGAATTCTCAACAGCAGAGCTAGTTAGCTCAGCGAGACTAGAGTGTCGACATCCTGACCCTGAGAGAGGTCATTTTTATAATTCCGGGTGTTTGACACCACGCCATGGGTGAGATGGAGACGTATCGAGATCGGCTGCTCATCGAGATCATTGCTGAGAAACTTTACTTCGGGAGGCTGTCAGACGCACTCCCCGGGCGAGATATCTATCCGCCATATCTGTTTGTTATCGTCGGACTGTTCATCGAGTATGGGTTGTTCGACGTGTACAATCACCTGATTTCGGGCAAAAGCTCGTTTCTCGCGCAGCCGAACACCCTCGCAATTCCGGCGATGACGGTCCTCGGGGTGGTAGGGCTTCGGTACATCCATGACAGCTACGTCACTGCCATGGTCAATCTCGGTGTCGACGACGATCACGTTGATCTCGATGAAGCACTACGGAGAGAATTTGAGGGGCTCGTCTCACTGCGAGTGCGAGTTGCAGGATACGTCGCCACGCTCGTCGTGTACTACGCTTTCGTCGCGGTCGTTCTCGGAATTCCACAGCTCATCGAAATTAGCGGCATCGGCTTGGTTCTGTACGCTCAGACGGTCACGTTTCCCCTTATCATCATCCCGATTCTGTTCGAGCTCGGAATCTCCTACATCGGTATTCATCTCATCATTCCTCGACGGCTCGCTGCAGCCGATTTCGGACTGTTCTTTTATGACCCTCGAAATCTGGGAGGATTTGAACCGATAGGCGAACTCCTCAAGCGCTCCTATTACATTTACACGGCGATTTTGCTACTGTGGTTTCTTCAAACACACACGCCCGTCATCCTCTCACAATTCGTGTCATCGCCGTATCCCGCGCCGGGACCGATCTTTCAGACGGCGCTTTCGGCTGTTTGGATCGCCGGCGTGGTGACGATCGTCTACTCGATGAGCAAGACGCACTCCATTATGAAGCGGAAAAAAGAGGAGAAGATCCGATCCTTGGAAGAAGAACTCAAGCGGGTGGTGAACGATCCGTACGACGCTACCCTCTTCAATATCGAAGATAGGGAACGGTATGAGGAGGTCCAAGAGACGATTTCGCACGTCAAAGACACCAGAACGTACCCGACGACGTTCGCAATGTGGTCGCAGATTTTCATTAGTGTCCTGCTCCCCCAAGCGTTGAATATGGTCGTTCAACTTCCCGGATGAGGTCGGGCTTCGCTGTAAGTCTCCCGCCACGAGGTCGTACGTGTGGGACACTCTCCGTGCCGTTCACGACACAACGTCTCGGTAGAGAATAGCGTCCGAGTGTTGTAACGAGACCACGGCAGCCGCTTCTCCGAAACCGCAGTTGGTATGAGCCTGAACCTGCTCTCTACAGGCAACATGACACGCGTAAGCGTTATCGGCTGTGGCAACATGGGGGGTGCCCTCCTGCGCGGGCTCGCCCGGACCGACGGCTATCACCTGACCGCGATCGACCTCGATCCCGAGGCGCGCGCGAGCGTCGCGGACGCGGTCGATGAGACGACGGACGACGTCGACGCGGGCACGGCAGACGCCGACATCGTCGTCTTGGCGGTGAAACCCGACATCGCCGAGCCGGTGCTCGCCGACCTCGACCTCGACGCGAACCAGCAGCTCGTGACACTGGCCGCGGGACTCCCCCGCGAGTTCGTGGCCGAGCGGACGGCGGCGACCGTGGTTCGGATCATGCCCAACCTCGCGGCCGAGACCGGCGACATGGCCGCGGCGGCGACGACGGACGGACTCACGGACGAGATCAGAGACCTGCTGGACGCCGTCGGCGAGTTCGTCGAGGTGGACGAGTCGCTGATGGACATCGCGACGGCGGTCAACGGGAGCGGTCCCGCGTTCGCGTTCTACCTCATCGACGCGATGAAACAGGGCGGGATCGACGGCGGGCTCGACCCGGAGCAGGCCGAGACGCTCGCCGCACAGACGTTCAAGGGGGCCGCGGAGACGGTCCTCCGCGACGACCGGAGCGTGGACGAGCTGATCGACGCGGTCTGCTCGCCCAACGGGACGACCATCGAAGGGATGGAGGTGCTCTGGGACAGCGACGCCGACGCGGCGGTCGCAGACGCCGTAGCGGCGGCCGAAGAGCGCTCGAAGGAACTGGCGGAGGCGTTCGATGACGAGTGAGACGGCGGTGGCGGCGGTCGATCCCGCCGACGTCGAGCGCGCCCGTAAGGCGGCGGCGTCGGCCGACCGCGTCGTGGTGAAGGCGGGGACCAACTCTCTGACCGACGAGGATTCGAAGCTCGACCGGGTCAAGCTCGACAAGCTGGTCGCCGACGTGATGGACTTGCGGCGCGAGGGAAAGGAGGTCGTCCTCGTCTCCTCGGGCGCGGTTGGGGCCGGTATCGGCCACCTCGAACAGACGCATCTCGACCGCGACACCGACGAGATAGAGGAGAGTCAGGCGCTCTCGACGGTCGGACAGAGCCTGCTGATGCGTCACTACACGCAGAGCTTCGACCGGTACGACCAGACGGTCGCACAGATTCTGGTGACGGGCAAGGACCTCGACAGCCCCGAGCGGCTACGAAACGTCCGGAACACGGTCGAGACGCTGCTGGAGTGGGGCGTCGTTCCCGTGATAAACGAGAACGACGCGGTGGCGACGGACGAGCTGCGAATCGGCGACAACGACATGCTGTCGGCGTCGGTCGCACTCGCGCTCGACGTCGACTTACTCGTCACGCTGACCGACGTGGCCGGCGTGTACACCGGGAACCCGAAGCGCGACGCCGACGCGTCAGTGATCGAGGCCGTGGGGTCGAACTACGACGACGTGCGAGCCATCATCGGCGACAGCACGACCACCGACTTCGGCGGAATTCAGACGAAAGTGGAGGGCGCGCGGGACGTCGCAGAGAGCGGTCGGCCGGCGATCATCGCCGGGTCGGCCGAGCCGGACGTCTTGGCGCGGATCGCAGCCGGTAAATCCGCGGGCACGCTATTCGTCCCATCCACTGGTGAGACAAATGAGTGACACGACAGCGGTCGAGCGCGACACCGACGAACTGGTTCGAGACTCCCAGCGCGCCGCGTTGCGTCTCGCGAACGTCGACGAGGCGACGCGGAACGAGGCGCTCCGGTCGATCGCCGACGCGCTCCGCGAGGAGGAGGCGGCGATCCTCGACGCCAACGCCCGCGACGTGTCCGCCGCCGAGGATCTCCTGGCGCAAGGGGAGTACACGCAGGCGCTCGTCGACCGGCTGAAGCTCGACGCGGCGAAGGTCGAGGATATCGCGGGGATGGTCGAGTCGGTCGCCGAACAGGACGACCCGCTCGGGCGAACGCTCGCGGCCCGCGAGCTCGACGAGGGACTCGACCTGTATCGGGTGTCGGTCCCGCTCGGCGTCGTGGCCACGGTGTTCGAGTCGCGGCCGGACGCGCTGGTCCAGATCGCGGCGCTGGCGCTGAAATCCGGCAACGCGGTCATCCTCAAGGGCGGGAGCGAGGCGAGCGAGTCGAACCGCGTCCTCCACCGGGTGATAGAGGAGGCGACCGCGGGGATAGCCGACATCCCCGACGGCTGGGCCGGACTCGTCGAGGCACACGAGGAGGTCGATCGCCTCCTCGAACTCGACGACCAGATCGACCTCGTGATGCCGCGGGGCTCCTCCGAGTTCGTCTCGTACATCCAAGACACCACGCAGATCCCGGTGCTCGGTCACACGGAGGGTATCTGTCACGTCTACGTCGACGAGGCGGCGAATCTGGAGATGGCAGAAGACGTCGCCTTCGACGCGAAGGTCCAGTACCCGGCGGTGTGTAACGCGGTCGAGACGCTCCTCGTGAACGAGTCGGTCGCGGCCGAGTTCCTCCCCGGCCTCGTCGAGCGGTACGAGGACGCGGGCGTCGAACTCCGCGGCGACGACACGGTTCGGGAGATAGTCGACGTCGGGGCGGCGACCGCAGACGACTGGGACACCGAGTACGGCGACCTCGAACTGTCGATCGCCGTCGTCGACGACGTGTACGAGGCGATAGACCACGTCAACGCGCACGGCTCGAAACACACGGAGTCGATAGTCACCGCGGACGACGCGGCCGCCGAGGCGTTCATGACCGGGATCGACGCCGCGAGCGTGTTCCACAACGCCTCGACGCGGTTCGCCGACGGCTACCGGTACGGGCTCGGCGCGGAGGTCGGCATCTCGACCGGGAAGGTCCACGCGCGCGGTCCGGTCGGGCTGGAGGGACTGACGACGTACAAGTACTACCTCGAAGGCGACGGTCACCTCGTGGCGAGCTACAGCGGCGAGGACGCGCTTCCGTACACGCACCGCGAACTCGACGCGGAGTGGACGCCGGGCGAGAACTAGCGATCGGAGATCAGTCGGTCGTCGCGGTCGCGCGGCCGCGGGTCGACCGCAGCGTCCGGAGCGTGCTGAAGACGATCGCGCCGGCCACGGCGACCGCGGCTCCGATGACGAGGAACAGGCCGACCGTCTCCAACAGTTCGTTGCCGAGGTACGACCCCACTTCGCCGATACCGACGGCGATGGAGCCGGCGAGCAGCATCCCGCCGAAGTACACCTTGATGTCGTCGGCGTTGACGACGGCGGTCGCGGCGGAGCCGATGCGCGCGCCGAGCGCGCTCCCGAACAGGAGCGGCGCGACGATGCTCAGCTCTACGCCGCCGCTCTGGCCGTAGAGGTAGCTGCCGATACCGCCGGAGAACACGATCTCGAAGAGGTCGGTCCCGACGGCGACGGGAGTCGGAACGCCGATCGCGTAGATCATCGCCGGCATCCGGATGAAGCCGCCGCCGACGCCGAGGAACCCGGACAAGACGCCGGTCGAGAAGGCGACAGCCGTGATAACCCACAGGGAGACGCGGATGTCCCCGCGAAGCGTGACCATCGGCGGGATCCTGACCGTCTCTTGGATCCGCGTCGCGATCTCGGGGATCTCGTACTCGCTCAGATCCTTCTCATCGCCCGCGTCGTGATCGATACCGCCGCCGCTGTCGCCCGACAGGGCGTCTCGGGTGACCATGAGCCCGATACCGCCGAGTAAGAACACGTAGACCACGCTTATCACGCCGCCGGCGAGTCCGAGCGATTCGAGGTAGAACACGCTCGCGCGTCCGACTTCGATGCCGAGCGTCGTCCCGGCGATCATGATCGCGCCGAGTTTGTAGTCGACCTGCCCGAGGTCGTGGTGTTTGAGCGTCGCGATGACTGCCGTCCCGAACACGAACGCCATCCCGCTCCCGACCGCGACGGAGGCCGGATAGCCCAACATCAACAGCGCGGGCGTCACGAGGAACGACCCGCCCATCCCGAAGAACCCGAAGAGGAGACCGACGACGAGCCCGAATCCGACGAAGAGCGCGATAGTCTCGGGCGAGCCGCCGATCGTCCCGATCAGGCTACTGAGCATCGGAGTCACCCCCGACCAAGAGCTTCATCAGACGGCGGCCGACGAGACGTTCGAGGCCGGCGTAGCCGACGTATAACACGATAGCCTCTAACAGGATCGCGCCGATGAGCATGGCCGTCTCCGGGTCCCACGTCGGAACTTCGAGCCCGGGCATCAGTTCGTCCTCCGGTGACCGCGAGCGATAATTCGAGTGTTGCACATTTCTGGACGATGATTACTATCCGGTTGAACGATATAACAGTTGTGTCTGGACTGCACAATACAATATTTCGAGAACCCCACACCAACCATCTATAACGTATGCGTACGTTTTCTCGCGACGGCGCTCGACCGACGTAGCGGCGGCGAGTCGCGGGTCGTCTCGATTCGATCCGAACGTACATCAAGTAGCGTGGGGAGATACTCGACGAGAGCGGCGGCTCGGTGGTCGTCATCGTACTCGCTCGGAAAACGTGTTTGAGTGGAATAGTGGAACTGCCACACACGTATCGGCGCAGCGAGACGGCGACGACGCCCGCGGCGACGAAAGCGCAAAGACGCCGGGGCGACACCACGGGGTATGCGACTCGAGGACTACTGGGGGATCGGACCGAAGACGAGCGAGCAGCTCGCCGACTCCCTCGGTACTGAGCGGGCGATCGAGGCAATCGAGTCGGCCGACGTGCGCGCGCTCGTCGACGCCGGACTCCACCGCGGCCGTGCGACCCGGATCCTCCGCCGGGCGAACGGCGAGGCCGGGATGAACGTGCTCGCGACGAGCGACACGCGTTCCGTGTACGACGACCTCCTCGCGTTGGCGGCCGGCGAGGCGTTGACTGCGCACGCAGCTGACCGAATTCGTGTGCTGACGCCGCTCTCAGACCGTGACGCCGTGGAGACGCGCCTCGACGACGTCACGGCCGCACGCGAGACGTGGGCCGGACTCGACGACGGTGCGCGCGAGCGCGTCGTCGCGGCCTTCGACGCGTACGACGAGGCGAGGGGAGGGGACCGCGCCGCGGTCGAGACGGCGATCGCCTTGCGGGAGGAAGCGGTTACATCCGGACCCTTCGCGGCGATCGGCGCGCTCGACGGCGAGACGCTTCGCGACGCGGCCGACGCGCTCGCCGACGTTCGCGGCGCGATCGACCCCGACCCGGACGCCGACATCGACGTGGCTCGCGGCGCTGACGACGAACTGGACCGGCGGCGCGAGCAGCTCTCGGGCGCGCGCGACCTGTCGGACGCCGCGTTCGACGTGTTGGAATCGGTCAGAGACGGCTCCCTGCGAGACTTCGAGGCCCTGCAGTCGGCGACGATCGACCACGTCGCCGCGGAGACCGGCGTCGACAGGGCACGGGTGCGGGCGGCCGCGCCCGACGACGCGCTCGACGCCGCCGACTTCGTCTCCGCCACGCTCCGCGACCTCGAAGCGGAGTTGGAGGCGGCCGTCGAGGAGCGCGAGGCGACCGTGGCCGCCGACATCCGAGCGCGGATCGGCGTGGAGAAGACAGACGACAGCGGAGACGCAAACGACGGCGAGCGCGGCAGCAGCGCGAGCGACGTGTCCCGCGCGGCCGCGGCGGTAGCGGACGCCGCGTTCCTGCTGTCGCTCGGGCGGTTCGCGGCCGACCGGGACCTCGTTCGGCCGCGGCTCGTCGACGACGGGATCGCGGTCAGAAATGCTCGTAGCCTCTTCGTCTCCGGAGACGTTCAGCCGGTGTCGTACGGGGTCGGGCCTCACTCGCTCGCGGACGGCGCGGGCGTCGCGGCGACAGACGCGCCGCCGAGCGGCGACCGGGTGAGCGTACTCACAGGGGCGAACTCCGGCGGAAAGACGACGCTGCTTGAAACCCTGTGTGCGGTCGCACTGCTCGCGTCGATGGGACTCCCGGTGCCGGCGGACGCGGCCGAAGTAGGCCCGTTCGACCGGATCGTCTTCCACCGGCGGCACGCCTCGTTTAACGCCGGCGTGCTGGAGTCGACGCTGAAGTCCGTGGTCCCGCCGCTCGTCGAGGACGGACGGACGCTCATGCTTGTCGACGAGTTCGAGGCGATCACGGAGCCGGGCCGCGCCGCCGACCTGCTGAACGGCCTCGTCACGCTCACCGTCGACCGCGGCGCGCTCGGCGTGTACGTGACGCACCTCGCGGACGATCTCAGTCCGCTGCCCGAGGCCGCCCGAATCGACGGGATCTTCGCGGAGGGGCTCACCGGCGACCTCGAGTTGCGCGTCGATTACCAGCCGCGGTTCGGCACCGTCGGGAAGTCGACGCCGGAGTTCATCGTTTCGCGGCTCGTCGCGAACGCGAGCGACCGGGGAGTCCGCGCGGGGTTCGAACACCTCGCCGGTGCCGTCGGTGAGGAGGCGGTCCAGCGAACCCTCTCGGACGCCGAGTGGTCGGCGGGCGACGAGTGATCATGACTGACGACGCTTCGGATCCGACCCGAATCCGATCGATCGCGGTCCACCGAGAGGACGTGGCAAACGCCTTGGAGGCGACGCTCCGGACCGACCGCGAGGTCGTCTTGCGGGTGACGCCGCCCTTTTCGGGACGAATGCGGGCTCGGCTGCACGCCGCGGACGCGTCGGGAGCAACGGCCGCGGGAGCGGCGGCCGAACCGGAGGGATCGACCGCCGAACCGGGAGCGATCCACGTCGACCCGCGAGAGCTGGTCGAAGACGTCCCGACGTATCCGGAGGTCGACGAGACGGCGGCGGAGCATCCGGACGCCGACGTGGAGACGCGCCGGCGACGCCACGGCAAAGCAGTCGAGGCGTGGCGCGAGCGCGTCCGCGAGTCGCTCACCGACGCGGTGACGCTCGACGTCGGCCGCGGAGGCGGGAGCAGTGAGGGCGAGGCCGGCGGAAGCGAGGCCGGCGGAGGCGGAGACAATGAGGACAGACCGGACCACGAGGTCGACGTGGTCGCACTGGGATAAACGGAGGTCGATCGGCGGCGCTGATGACTGCTGGCCCGCCTACAGACGGATCCGCTCGACCGCGGTGCCGACGTCGCGAAGCCCGGCGAGGGGATGGTCGCTGTCGGCGTCAGCGATGTCGAGGTCGGCGGCCGCTTCGGTCGACGCGGCGGCGACGGTGATACCGTGCGCGTCGATGTCGGCGTCGAGGAGGACTTCGAACGATCCGTCCTGCGGGGTCGCGAGCGCCGATCCGGTCGGGGTGTGGACGGCGACCACGTCGCCGGTCGTCTCGCCGGCAATCACGAGGTCGTCCGCGACGAACTCCGCCGTTGCGTCGAGCGAGGGGCGTTCGGGCCGGTCGCGTTCGACGTAGCGGTCGCGGACCACGGACGGCGTCTCGACCGGCTCGCCGGCGTCGACACCGTGGGCGAGGCGGATGAACCCGGCCATCGACCACGCCAGCGGGGTGGCCCCCCCGGTTCCCTCGCCGAACTCCCAGCCGTAGTCGGTCGGGTGCTCGCGGTCCCACACCTGTTCGGGGAGCATTCGGCCGGAGTTGCCGAACCCGGCCATCGTCTCCAAGAGCGCGTCGGGTTCGAGTGCGTCCTCGTCCGTGCCCCCGAACCCGTCCGGTCCGTCGGCGCGAGCGCGGAGTTCGTACTCGCCGCGCTCGCCGGTGAATATCGGCCACAGGCGGCCGCGACCGTCGCCGGTTCCGGCCCACGGCGCGCCCGGGTCGCCGGTCGCTATCTCGCCGTACGCATCGCCGACGTAGCGGTACCACGCGGGGCCGTGCGGCGTGTCGACCCGGATCGAGTCGTCGGCGACGGATACGGAGTTTCGGACGGTGTCGTCGTCCGCCGGCTTGATACCGAGCCGGACGAGTTCGAGGAAGCCGCCGTCGACTATCTCCCGCTCGTCGTACGTCGGTCCGTCGTTGGCGATCGTTCGCGGTCGCCCCGCCTCGGGGTCGCCGTCAGCCGTGATCCTGACGTAGTACGGGGTCTCCGCGTGCCGCTCTGTCCCCGTCGCGGTCGCGCACCACTCCTCGACGCGGTCGGTCCAGTCGTCGGCGAGCGCGAGCCACGCGAGCGCGTCGGCGCGAAGCGCGTCGGGATCGAGGAGGTCGCCCGCGTCCGCGACCCGTCCGTGCGCGTCCCGACGGTCGGCCTCCGCGAGCGCCAACGCGGCCCCGCAGACGAGGCCGGCTATCTCGGCGGCGATGCTGGACGGAGAGAATCCCGCCTCCTCCTCCCAGCGTTCCTGCGCCGTCTCGGGGCCGTTGACCGCGATGTACCCGAGCGACCGACGGACGTGGTCGTACGTGTAGTCGGCGTCGGCGAACTCGACGCCGTGTTCGTGGAGCTGCCACGCCATCACGGAGGGGAACGCGATGTTGTCCATCTGCTCGCCGCCCCACCGGGTGCGCCCGTCGATGTAGGTGTTCTGCGGGAGGAACCCGTCGTCGTCCTGCTGGGTGTTATAGAGGTACGCGAGCGCGTCGGCCCCGCGGTCGACCTCGCCGACCTCGACGAGCGCCGTGAACACCTGATAGAGGTCGCGTGACCAGACGAAGTTGTAGCCGTAGCCGCGGTCTTCGGCGGCGTACTCGGTCTCGCCCCACGGTACCGACGGGCTCGCGATCCCCGCGCCGTCGTGTCGTTTGTCCTCGACGGCCGCCAGCGTCATCAGCGCGAACCGGTACTGCGTCTCCACGTCGACGTCGCCGGCGACGGAGGCGGGGAACGACCGGTCGGCGAGCCAGTCTCGCCACGTCTCCACGTAGGCGTCGCTGACCGTCTCGAACCCGCGGGAGATGGCACCCTCCGCCTCGTCAAGCGCGGCCGCGGTGTCGGCCTCCTCGGCGAATCCGAGCGCGACCGTGTCGGAGACGTCCGTGCCGCTGCCGACCAGCCCGGCCAACACGACGTTGCCGACCGCCTCCGCGATCCCCTCGCCGCGCGTTCCCTCGCCGAACAGCGCGTCGGCCTCGTGGCCGCCGGCCGCGAGCGCGCTGGCCCAGTCGAAGCGGTCCTCGCTGGCGAGCGCGAGCGCCACCTCGAACGACTCCCCGTCGTCGTCGACGAGCTTCCCCGGGTCGCGGTCGGCCGCGTCATCGTTGCGCGCGAGCAGGTGGTACCCCTCCTCGTCGCGAACCCGGTCGCCGCGGTCGTTGGTCCCGACGTTCGTGATAGTCGTGTCGACGAGGGCGTACACGTCGTACTCGCGGCTCCCCTCGAACTCCACGTCGGCGAGGATGGCGTTTCCTTCCGTGTCGACCGCGTACTCGACGGTCAGCGTCCATCGGTGGCCGTGGCCGTCTCCGGTCTCGCGGATCGTCTGCGTGTACGCGAGCGCGTCGCCGACGGTCGGTTCGGTCGTTCGCTCGACCGTCTCGGTCGCCGTCACATGGCTCGTCTCGTCGAAGGTCCGTATCGTGTACCCCGTCTCCGGGTCAGCGACGAGGAAATCGAACGTCCGCACGTTCATCACGTCGATCCGCGGGAACCGCGCCTCGGTGAGCGCCCCCTCGGTCAGCGTGTACCAGACCGGAACCGGCCGGTCGGCGTCGTGGTCGGCCGGCGTTCCGACGCCGAACTTCCGCCCCGTCGTCCAGTGCGGAGCCTCGTCCGGTCCCGTCGGACGGTCGTGCGGTACCGGGAGCGCGCCATGTGCGGCGAGCGTTACCGTCGCGTCGATCCGGAGCGCGTGCGACCACGCGAGCGGAGTCGCGCTGTCGAGAGCGCCGTCGTCGAAGGCCTGTTCGGCGAACAGCCCCGCGTCGTTGACGAACGGTCCGTCCGACTCACAGAGCGAGTACAGCTCCCTCGCGTCCGAAAAAAGCGGTCCGGCGTCGCCACCGCGGTCGGCGACGAGACCGCCGATCTCGGCCGCCGCCGTCACTCCCCACAGCGTCGCGAGCGACCACACCTTCGCCGCGCCCTGCTCTGCCGTCCGCCAGTCGTCCCCCGTGAACCTGACGAGTCCATCGACGTCCGCGGTCTCCCGGTGGAGCGCGTCGATCGTGTTCCCGACGTGCGTCTGCACGCGGTCGAGGAACCGCTCGAAGTCGGCCGTCGCGACCGCCGCGTCCGACCCGTCGGTGGGCGCGCCGTCGACCTCCGCGCGCTCGTCCCGCAGGGCCGCGTACTCGGTCGCCGCGCTCGCGAGCGCAAACGTGCTCGCGTCCGCGCGGCCGTCGCGGCCGTCGTCGCTCGCGCGCTGCGGGAAGCGTCCGGTGTCGGCGTCGAACCGCTCGTCGAGCCCGGCGAGCGCGTCGTCGGCCGCGGCCGCCGCGGCGACGCGCGTCTCGTCGTCCACCGGCGCGCGCGCGACCGCGGCGAACGCCCGGAGGTACGTCGCACCGGTGTGGGTGAACCGACCGAGCGCGTTCTCCCAGCAGTTCTGACAGCGTCGCGGAAGTCCGTCCGCTTCGGTGGTCTCGCGGAGGAACGCGACCGCGTCGGCGACGGTGGCGTCTATCCGGTCGCGCCACTCCTCGGGGAGGTCGGCCGTCCGACGGAGCCGGGCGAGGAACGCGACGACGGAGGCGGGCTGGTCGAGCTGGTCGTTCGGACCCGCGGTCCCGTTCGCACCCTCGATCCGCGCGTTCGCCCAGCCCGGAGCGACCTTCCCCGAGTCCGCCCACACCCGGTGTGGCCACGAGCCGTCGGCGTCCTGCGTGCGACAGAAGAAGGCGGCGGTCGCGAGCAGGTCCTCGTCGGCGTCGAGGCCGATCTCCTCGCTGGCGTCCAGAAGCGCCATCGACACCTCCGCCTCGTCACGGAACCAGGTGTAGCCGTAACCGCCGGACGTCGAGTAGAAAGGATCGAACTCCGGGGCGGCGATCCGCGCGCCCGACTCCGCCGCGAGGAGGTCGAGCGTGCGGAGGTCGCCCGCGACGACGTCCCGTCGCGGCACGTCGTCGGGGACGGTCGGCCCGCGTCCCGCGGCGGCCTCGCGGAGGTCACCGGCGTCCGGATAGGCGGTCGCGATGCGTGCTGTCTCGTCGATGCGGCGCTGGCGGTCGGGACCGTCCGAGAGCGCGTCCTTCGCGTCTTCGCCCGTGTCGCGTGCGTCTCGCCGGTCCACCACGGCGCGGCTGGCGAGCGTGACGCGCTCTGTGCGTCCGTCGCGCTCGAACGGCGCGCGCATGACGACGTCGGGGGTGAGCCGGGAGTCCTCGCGCTGGTCGATCTCGCCGCGGTGGGGGAACCCATCGCCGCTCTCGCCGAGCAGTTCGGGGATCGTGCGGAGGCGCTGGCCGTGCGCCGCAGAGAGCCCGGTCGAGGCGGTGAAAAAGTCGTGTTCGGTGCGGTGGTACACCTCGACGACGCTCCCGTCTTCGGGACCGGCCGACTCGTGGACGAGGTTGCCGACGCGGCCTTCGACCATGTCCGGCGCGAACGCGCAGGCGGCGACGAGTTCCGCCCCGGCGGGCGGCGCGCCGCGGAGTTCGACGTGCGTGAGGTGCGTGTCGCTGACCACGAGGTCGAACTGGTGGATCGTGTACCGCCCGGCGTCGTACTCGGTCTCGACGAGCGGCGTGTCGCCGTCGTAGTGTTGACGGGTCGTCGTGAGTTCGTCGAACCAGCGCACGCCGCGCCCGGCCGTGATCCCCATGCGGAGCCGGTCGGCTCCGCCGACTCCCGACAGGGAGTACGAACAGTCGTGGACGGTGCCGTCGGGTCCGACGTGGACCAGCCGTCCGTCGTCGCCCGTGAACGCGCCGGCGGTCGTGGGACGCTCCGCCGGGTAGCGCTCGTCGCGTCGACGTTCGTGCTCTGTGAGAGCGGTTCGCAGTCGCATGGTCACCCTGTGATACCCGCGGTAAAAGTCTTGACGACCGAGGCGGTCGATCGGAGTCTCACGGGTGTCTCGAAGAGCAACACCGAAGACCCCGGGCGTCGATGGGTGTGACATGACACGGCAGGGAGACCCCCACACGGACGCGCCACGGGTCGGCCAGCACCACCCCGGTCCCCCGCGGTTCCTCTCGACCGGCGAGACGACCGAGTTGGCTCCGCGCGATCCGGACCCGGACGCGAGCTACGCGTGGCGCATCGTCGACGCACCGCCAGACAGCGACGCGACCGTCGGCACGGAGCCGGTGACGCAGTTCACGCCGGACGTGCCCGGCCGGTACCTGCTCGGACTCGACGCGCCCGACGGCGACCACCGCCTGACCGTCCACGCGTTCGCCGCCGACTACGCGGACGTCGACGTCGCGGGCGGAAGCGGCACCGCGCTGCGCGACCGCGACGCCGACGACACCGCGGACCGCGGCTACGCCGCCCACCGGGACCGAGAGGGGGCGGGCCGCCCGCGCGTCCGGCTCGACGCGACCGTGGAAGGGAAGGACGAATCCGGAACGCGGGGCGGCGAGACCGACAGCACCGAGGTTGTCGTCCGCGCCACGCCGACGCCGAATCCGGAGTCGGCGCTCGACGCCGAGGAGCTGGCCGTGACGTTCGTCGTCGACGACCGCGACGTGGAAACCGCGGTGGCGACCGGTCGAACGAACCCGCGAGATGCGATGCGACTGACCGACGATGGGCGCGCGCTCCGCGTCGACGCCGAGGCGGTTCCGGACCGGCTTCGCGTCCACGCCGTCGCCGTCGCCCGCGCGCCGGGAGCGGACCCGCGCGTCAGCGTCGCCGACGCGGTCGCGGTCGAGCGGACGACCGCCGGGGCGTTCGACGGGGACGCGTTCGACGAGGGGGCGTTCGGGGCCGGCGAAACGCGGTTCGAGACGGTCCGGCTCAACGACCCGCCGTCGTGGGCGTCGGACGCCACCGTCTACGAAGTGTACGTCCGGACGTTCTCGGACGCGGAGGGTGGCGAGGCGTTCGACGCGCTCGCTGACCGCATCCCCGAGATCGCCGATCTCGGCGTCGACACGCTGTGGCTCACACCGGTGCTCGAACACGACGGGAAGCCGCACGGGTACAACATCACCGACTTCTTCGACACCGCCGCCGATCTGGGCGACCGCGACGACTACGAGGCGCTCGTCGAGACGGCCCACGACCACGGGATGCGCGTGCTGTTCGACTTCGTCGCCAACCATACCGCCCGCGACCACGAGTGGTTCGAGGACGCCTACCAGAACCCGGCCTCGCCGTACCGCGACCGCTACGAGTGGCAAGATTCCGGCGAGCCGGGCACCTACTTCGACTGGGAACTCATCGCGAACCTGAACCACGCGAACCTCCACGTCCGGCGGTTCCTCCTCGACGTGATAGACGAGTGGGCTCCGCTCGTCGACGGGTTCCGCTGTGACATGGCGTGGGCCGTGCCGGACGCCTTCTGGCGCGAACTCCGCGACCGCGTGAAAGACATCGACCGGGAGTTCCTGCTGATGGACGAGACGATCCCGTACATCCCCGACTTCCACGAGGGGATGTTCGACGTCCACTTCGACGCGACGCTGTACTTCCAGCTCAGACAGATCGGTCGGGGGGCGGAGCCGGCGAAAAGCGTCCTCGACGCGATCGACCAGCGCGCCGAAATCGGGTTCCCCGACCACGCCGGCTTCCTGCAGTACATCGAGAACCACGACGAGACGCGCTACCGGGTCGAGTGCGGCGACGCGGCCGCGGCCGCGGCGGGCGCGGCGACGTTCGTCCTCCCCGGCGTGCCGATGATCTACGCCGGACAGGAGATCGGACAGCGCGGGCGCAGAGACGCGATCGCGTGGGATCACGCCCGCGAGCCGGTCCGCGAGCGTTACAGACGGCTGCTCGACGTCCGCGGAGCGCACCCGGCGCTCGGACCCGACGGCGACCTCGAACGGCTGGACTACCACGTCGCGAGCGGTGACCTCGGCGAGCGGCCGATCGCCGCCAGCGGCGACGTCCATCCCGAGGACGTGGTCGCGTTCCGCCGCAGCGACGGGAACGAGTCGCTCGTCGTCGTGCTCAATTTCGCCCCAGAGCCGGCGAGCGTCGCGGTCGAGACGACCCACGCCGACCGCGACCTCGTCACGGGCGACTCGTGCGTCGTCGTCGACGGCGAGGGACGAGAGCGAATCCGCGTCGACGCGGTCGCGGTCGTTCGCGAAGCGGTGTGACGAGGGGGCCGGGACCGAGAGCGCGACGAGCGGCGACGACCGCCGTCGACCTCGGACGCAACGCTTGAGTCGGTGGGGGACACAGGGGGGCGTATGCGATTCGACCGCTCCGGCGGCGTGTTCTGTCACCTCACCTCGCTCCCGGGCGACCACGGGATCGGCGACCTCGGCGACGGCGCGAGCGCGTTCCTCTCGTTCCTCGGCGACGCCGACGTTCGCCACTGGCAGATCTGTCCGATCGGACCGACGCTCTCCGGGGCCGGAGAGTCGCCGTACCAGTCGCCGTCGGCGTTCGCCGGCAACCCGCTTTTGATCGATCTATCCGGGCTCGTCGACGACGGGTGGCTCGACGCGGCCGACCTCGAACCGGTTCCGTCGTTCCCCGACGACCGGGTCGCGTACGACGCGGTCCGTGAGTACAAGCTGCCGCTGTTACGGAGAGCGTTCGAACGGTTCGACGAGGGGGCCGGGGAGTCGGACCGCGCGGAGCTTGCGGCGTTTTGCGACCGGGAGCCGTGGCTCGACGACTACGCGCTGTTCCGCGCGATATCGTCGTCGCGCCCGGAGGATACATGGACCGAGTGGCCCGAGGGCCTTCGGACCCGCGACCCGGACGCGCTGGCCGAGGCCCGCGAGCGCCACGCCGAGGAGGTCCGGTACCGCGAGTTCGTCCAGTGGACCTTCGACCGGCAGTGGCGCGAGCTTCGCGAGGTCGCGGCGGCGGAGGGCGTCTCGATCGTCGGCGACGTGCCGATCTACGTCGCACTCGACTCCGCGGACGTGTGGGCGAACCCGGAGGCGTTCCGGCTCGACGAGAGCGGTCGGCCGACAGTGGTCGCCGGCGTCCCGCCGAACCCGGGCGACGACGGACAGCGCTGGGGGAACCCGGTGTACGACTGGGACCGGTTGGCCGAACGCGACTACGACTGGTGGATCGCGCGGTTCCGCCGGCTGTTCGACCTCGCCGACGTGGCGCGGCTCGACCACTTCCTCGGATTCGTCTCCTACTGGGCGATCCCCGCCGACAGCGACGATCCGGCCGACGGCGAGTGGCGCGACGGCCCCGGCCGCGACCTGTTCGAGACGGTCGAACGCGAACTCGGCGAGGCCCCCTTCATCGCCGAGGATCTCGGCTTCGAGGAACCGGCGATGGACGACCTGATGGCCGAGTTCGGCTTCCCCGGCATGCGCGTGCCGCAGTACGCGGACTGGTGCACCGAGGGGAACCAGTACCAGCCGATGCACTACCCCGAGGGAGTGGTCGGCTACACCTCGACACACGACACCGACACCTGGGTCGGTTACTACGACGATCTCCCCGAACAACAGCGCAACTGCTTCCGGTACAACGTCGGCGCGGACGGCGACCGGGCGGTCGAGTGGGAGATAATCGAGGAGGTGTGGCGTTCGGAAGCCGTACTCGCGATGACGACGGTCCAGGACCTGCTCGGACTCGGGAGCGACGCCCGGTTCAACGAACCCGGTACCCTCGACGGGAACTGGGAGTGGCGCGTGTCACCCGGAGCGCTCGACGACGAGATCGCAGACCGGCTGTGGGAGCTAGCCGGTAAACACGTCCGGTGATTCATGGGTGGAGCGCTCGCGGGCGGCTCGGCCCTCATTCCCGACTCGCCGCTCGCTCACGTCCTCGTCGTCGCCGCGGCGACGGCCGCGCTCTGGGTCGGAAGCGGGTGGTTAGAGGAGTCCGCCGAGGCGCTCTCGGGGTACTACGGACTGCCGGCGGTCGTGCAGGGATCGATCGTCGTCGCGATCGGCTCCAGCTTCCCGGAGCTCGTGAGCGTTCTCGTCACGGCCGCGGTCGGCGTGTTCGACATGGGCGTCGGCGCGCTCGTCGGCTCCGCCATCTTCAACATCCTCGTTATTCCGGCGCTGTCGGGACTCGGCACCGACGAGCCGCTCGAAGCCAGCCGCGCCATCGTCTACAAGGAGGCGCAGTTCTACATGATCGCCGTCTCTGCGCTCGTCGTCACCTTCGCGCTCGCGGTCATCTACTATCCGGTCTCGACAGAGCCGATCATCGGCGAACTCACGCGACCGCTCGCGGTGATCCCGCTTTCATTGTACGGGCTCTACCTGTTCATCCAGTATCAAGACGTCGGCGACGCCGCGATGGATCGGCTCCGGTCCGGGGTCGACGTCCGCCGCGAGTGGGCGAAACTCGCCGCCGGACTGCTCGTCATCGTCGTCACGGTGGAGCGGCTCGTCGCGTCGGTCGAGGCGCTCTCTGCGACGTTCGGCGTCCCGGAGTTTCTCGCCGGCATCACGGTCGTGGCCGCCGCGACGAGCCTGCCCGACGCGCTGGTGAGCGTCCGGACCGCCCGCGAGAGCAGGGGCGCGACGAGCCTCGGAAACGTCCTCGGATCGAACACGTTCGACCTGCTCGTGGCGATCCCGATCGGGGTGTTGATCGTCGGCAGCGCGGAGATCAACTTCTCCACTGCGGTCCCGATGCTCGGCGTCCTCACCGTGGCGACCGTGCTCCTTTTCGCGTTGCTCCGGACCGACCTCAGACTCACCAGCACCGAGTCGTACACGCTCTTGGTCGCGTACCTGCTGTTCGTGGGGTGGATACTCACGGAGACGGTCGGCCTGACCGACGTTCTCAGGGGGGTCTGAGAGCCCGGTCAGCGCGTCCGACCGAGAAGGACGTAGAGCACCAGCCCGAGGGTTCCCCGCGGGACGAAACCGCTGACCGAGACCCGAGCGGCCGATCCGACGGCGACGGCACCGCGCGCCTCCGCCGTCACATCCGCGTGACGCCGGGGCAGAGGGCGGCCGAAACGACTGGCAAAGACTAGCAAAGTATATATGTGTCCGTCGAACCCGGTCCGGTCTATTGGCGAAGCGATCAGACGGAGTGAATCACTATTCCGTGGTATTACCCGTCAAGCCGAAGCTTCTGTCGCGAGACTAGATAAGACTGGCGACACATTTATATAGACTCACGACTTACTGTTAGTTAACGAATCGGCGTGCCCGGCACCAGTATTTCTGTCGGGAGTTCGATCGGAGAACCCATGACAGAAACACGCACACGCAGCTACAGCGGAAACACGGAACGGGAGCGCACAGCCGACGACCGAACGGCCGACCAGGAGACGTCGGACAGCGAGACGACGCGAGCCGGCGAGCGAACGACCACCTGTCCCGAGTGCGGCGGGTCGCTCATCACCGACACGGAGCACGGAGAGACGGTCTGTGACGACTGCGGGCTCGTCGTCGAGCAGGACGGGATCGACCGAGGGCCGGAGTGGCGCGCGTTCGACGCCAGCGAGCGGGACAGCAAGTCGCGAGTCGGGGCTCCGACGACGAACATGATGCACGACAAGGGGCTCTCGACGAACATCGGCTGGCAGGACAAAGACGCCTACGGCCGGTCGCTGTCGAGTAGCCAGCGCGAGAAGATGCAGCGGCTCCGCACGTGGAACGAACGGTTCCGCACCCGCGACTCGAAAGAGCGCAATCTCAAGCAGGCGCTCGGCGAGATCGACCGCATGGCGAGCGCGCTCGGCCTCCCCGACAACGTCCGTGAAACGGCATCCGTCATCTATCGCCGCGCGCTGAGCGAGAATCTCCTTCCCGGCCGCTCCATCGAAGGAGTCGCGACCGCCGCGCTCTACGCCGCGGCTCGGCAGGTCGGGAATCCGCGGAGCCTCGACGAGTTCACCGCGGTCTCGCGGGTGGACAAGATGGAGCTCACCCGAACGTACCGATACGTGATCCGCGAACTCGGGCTGCGCGTCCAGCCCGCAGACCCGGGGAGCTACGTCCCGCGGTTCGTCTCCAAGCTCGGACTCACAGAGGAGACACAGCGTCTCGCCCGCGACCTACTCGACGGCGCGAAAGACGCGGGGATCACGAGCGGGAAGTCGCCGGTGGGCCTCGCGGCGTCTGCGGTCTACGCCGCCGCGCTGCTCTCGAACGAGAAAGTCACCCAGAGTCAGGTGTCCGCCGTCGCCGACATCTCGGAGGTTACGATTCGGAACCGGTACAAGGAGCTGCTCGAAACGAGCGAGGGAGTCGCCGCCTGAGTCGACCCCATTCGAACGTCGATACCGCGTCGCGGTTGCTCGCCGCCTCCCACCAAGCTACGGGGCTGACCGCGGACGCGATCCGCCACGCATGTTTTTAACCTGGTAGCGTGTACCACGGTTCATGGTGGACGCGTTCGTCAGACTCGTTTGTCCGGAATGTGGCAAAGAGTGGCAGGACAACCCCGCAGACCTGCAACAACTTCGCTCGAACTTTAGCTGTCCCAGTTGTCACGCCACCCGACGGTTGACGGAGTTCATGCGAACGGAACGCGATCTCGAAGCGGTCAGACAGTTCCAGTAACGGTGAGATGCGACGCGATCGACAGCGAACCGATCGTCGTCGACGTTGGTCCGTGACAGCCTCCCCGCGCTCAGCGCGAGGCTTTCGCCTCGAATGTTCCGTAATGAAGCCGCCCACCGGAACTATACCGATCGATAACGTAGAACGGGCCGTTTGTGGCCGTACAGGCGTAATATTCGAGCTACCCATGATAACGTGACTCAAGATAATAATATAAACCTCCGGTAGCAAAGGACTGGTACTCATGAAGAAGCAGGAGCTCATCCATCTTCACGGCCTCCTCGCAGAAGTACGAAAACAGTGCGAATTCTGGAACGAGGACATTGACCTCGACGCCTACGAAGAACTCGGCGTGAAGCCGACATCGATACACAAATCGAAGACTGACCACAAAGCCGCTGTTTTTAAATTGACCGACGGAATCACCGAGCCGATGGACGAATCTGAATCGGAGCCGCTGGCCCCGACCGCAGACTAACTCTTCACAGCCGACTGCAGTCGTTCGTCACCCACCGAGTGATAACAACGCTTCGCCGAGTGCGACCCGTCGCGTCATCCGGAAGCGCGAACGTAACGAGAGTTCGCTCACGTCGGGTCGTCGACTGAGTCGGAATCGCCGTCGTCGGTGCCATCGTCGATCACTTCCACGTCGATCACCGCCAGCGGAATGTTGCGAAGACGCTGACCGATCTCCTTTCTGGCGACGCGGCTCGCGTGTTCCGTACGGTCGACGTTGAACACGTCCATTCGAAGTTCGAGTGCGACGAGCGCCTCGTCGGCCGCAACGAACGCCGGCGGAAGCTCCTCACCGCTCGGTGCGTGTCGAGTTCCCGTCTCGATCTCGACGTAGTTGAGGTCCGGATTCAGCATTTTCCCGGTCTTCGATATCGCGATTCGGACCGCTTCATCGGGCGTCTCGACATCGTACACTGGAACGGCGGCCTCGACGACGACTCGACAGTCCATCACAAGTCAGCGTACCACACGAATCAGCATGAAACTTCGGCCGACGTTTCGAGGTTAGTCGCCCCCGGCCCGGAGGTAGTAGAAGACGTACGTCTGTGCGTAGCCGGCGAATTCGCCGCCGAATCGCTCGCGTATCGCACGCGACGTCTCGGCGTAGCTCCCCCGCTCACAGTCGGGATAGTACTCTTCGATAGTCGTCCGGATCCACGTATCGAGCGGCACCGCCTCCAGGAATCCGAGCGAGAACAGCAACACGCAGTCAGCGACTTTGTCTCCGACCCCGACGAACCGCGTCAGCGACTCGCGAGCCTCCTCGTACGGGAGATCCGCCGCCTCCCGCGGGTGAGCCTCGCCGGAAGCGACCATCTCCGCCGTTCGCTGGACGTAGGGGGCACGGTACCCGAGCGAGAGATCGCGGAGTTCGTCTTCCGTCCGCGAAGCGAGCTGCTCCGGCGTCGGAAACGCGTGGAACTCCTCACCGTCG
Organism: Halorubrum sp. BV1; assembly: GCF_000746205.1. Lineage (NCBI taxonomy): Archaea > Methanobacteriati > Methanobacteriota > Halobacteria > Halobacteriales > Haloferacaceae > Halorubrum > Halorubrum sp. BV1. Next base: position 3,663 of record NZ_JQKV01000001.1, on the reverse strand, counting down.
AGCGTGACGGTGTCGCCGTACGTCGTGCGGAGTCGGCGCTGCATCCCGTGGATGCGTGCGACTCGCATCTGTGCCGAACAAATGAACGAGACGAGACACGGGAACGCCGGGTCGCGCGTGAGGCGCATTCCCTCATAGGCGTCGTACGCCCGATCGAGGAGCGAAAGATCCGGCGTCGACTGGCGGATCGCGTCGAGGTCGTCGTCGAGGCGAAACAGATGATACAAGAGCGGAACGGCGTCGATAGACGACTCCCAGTGAAGCGTTCCGTCGTGAACGCCACCGACCTGTCTGACTCGCAGCGGCACCCGCTCGTCGACGACATCGGGTATCGGATCGACGACCGTTTCGTACCACTCGTCTCCACCGTAGGCGTGGAGTTCGTCGTACGTGCCGCCGTCGGCGCGGTTCCAGAGATAGCTCTGACCGCTCTCGACCGTCGCCTGCAGATCGAACGGCCCGACAAGATCGGCGATGTCAACCGCACCTCGTTCCATACCATAGACACTCGCGATGCGGTCGTATCGGGGTTTCGGTAGCGGGGAACCGACCAACGGCCGACCGAAGACGGGTTTTTGTCCGAGCGGACCGTGACGTACGATATGCCGACGTATCGCCGGACGACCCGAATCCCCGCCTCCATCGATGAGGTGTGGACGTTTCACTCGACGATCGACGGACTCCGACGGCTCACCCCCGATTGGATGAACCTCGTGATCGACGGCGTCGAAGGACCCGAGGGGAACGCCGACCCAGAACTACTCGTTGAGGGATCCCGCATACGAATGTCGATCCGTCCCTTCGGAGTCGGCCCACGCCAGCGGTGGACCTCACGGATCGTCGAACGAACGCCCAACGGGGACGAGCCAGTCGGAAAGCGCGCGCAGTTCGTCGACGAGATGGACGGAGGCCCCTTTCGGACGTGGGAGCACACGCACGCGTTCTACGCGGACGGCGACCAGACGCTGCTCGTCGACACGGTCGATTACCGACTGCCGCTCGGTCTTCTCGGAGACGCCGCCGGTCCCTTCGCGAAGGTCGGTTTCGAAGGCATGTTCCGAGACAGACACCGTCGCACCGTCGACCGGTTCGAGACGACAGCCACCGCAGACGGAGGCCCCGACATCAGGTAGGCTTGACGGCAGTCGGCGTCTCGAACGAGATATCGAACACCGCACCGTCGTCGTTGGTGACATCGACGTCCCAGCCGTGGGCGTCAACAATACGAGAGACGATCGCGAGTCCGATACCGGAACTGTCCGCAGTCGAGATCCCTGAATCAAAAAGCGAGTCGCTCACGTCCGGTGACACGCCGGGACCATCGTCGGCGATATACATCCCACCGCCGTCGTCGTCTCGGGGGCCGATCTCGATCGTGACCTGTGGCCCGCCGTGTTCAACGGCATTGCGGAACACGTTCTCGAACAGCTGACGGAGCCGAAGAGGGTCGGCCTGCACGGTGCCGATTTCGTCTGCGAGCGTCAGCGTCGCGTGTGGTGCGCGGATCGAGGTCCACGCGTCTTCAGCGACCTGACAAACGGGAGTCGGTTCCGTCTCCCCGATCGTCTCACCGCGTTTCGCCAGCATGAGCAAGTTGTCCAGAAGCGTCTCCATCCGCGTGATCGCACGGTCCATCGGAGCGTGTTTCGACGCAGCGATCTCGCCGTCGATCATGTCCACGTATCCCGAAAGCACGTTGAGGGGATTTCTAAGGTCGTGAGAGACGACGGAGCTGAACTGTTCGAGCTGTTCGGTCCGTCGCCGTAGCTCCAGTCTCCGATCGTTTCGCGCGATCGTATGTGCGATCAGGCCGGCGAACGTCCGGTACAGGTCGACCTCCTCTTCGATCCAAGTGCGCCACGCATCCGTCTCCACGGAGAGAACGCCGATCAGCTCCCAATCCGCTACGAGAGGAACGTGAACGGTTGCGGGCGGTTCACCCGTGGTCTCGTTCTCCGCTCTCTCGGAGTCGTCTATCCGGGACTCGGAAGCCGACTGAGCAGACGAGTGAACCACGTTCTCGAAGGTAGACAGCCGCTCGGCCTGCGGGAATTCGTCGAGCGAGCGACTCGCGGTATCGCACCCATCGGGACACCAGACGTACCGCGGATCGAAGGTGTCGCCGTCACGGAGGTAACAGATGATGCGGTCAGCTTCGGCGTGTTCGCCGACGTTCGCCATCGTCCACGTTATCTTCGTATCGACCTCGTCCGTTCGCGTACTCATGAGCGTCGACCCGGCGTCTAACAAGACCTCACGGAGCCGATCCGCATCGTCTGCGCCAAATCGGAGCCGACCCGGCGATACCTGCTCTGCGAGTCGTTGCGCGAGCACGTCAGCGTCGCCCGCGTCTTCGGGTTCGACGTCGAGTTCCGCTTTGGTGACAACATCCGACGGATCGGCCCGAAGCGCCGACCGAAACCCGTCTGCGGTCGTCTCCTCGAGAACGACGATAACTGGAACTCCCGCAGGCGTCGCAGAGAACTTCTCTGCGACCGCGTCGTCCGCCACCGCACGACCGGTTGCGACGATCCCACACACGTCTGTCAGTGGCAACAACTCGGTGTCGTCCGCGCGTGCTCCGACCAACTCGGCCGGTCCAACGTCTCGGTAGTCCGGAACACGCGACCCACCCCACGCGGACTCGATCGCACGTCCGACGCGATCGCGTACGCCCGGATCGTCACCGACGAACGTGACGACAGAGCGTCTGTGCATGCGATATCAACCGCTCCATCCCATTTGAACCTTGAGTCAAAAATATCGCCTCCGAGAACTTGCGGCCACTGCGTCCCCGAAAACAGCACCATTTCCCGTCAAAAACCCAATCGAAACGCACCGGCGATACTTAACCCGCCGCCGACGAATTACGCGGTATGTGTGCAGACACGTTCGGCGTCGGAATCCATCTCACCGAGGCAGAACTCCAGTTCGTCGTTCACGTTCCCTCGGAGATCGACTCGGGATGGACCGATCCGGAGGCGTTTCAAACGCTCGTCGCCGACACAGTCTGGGACCAACTCGATCAAGAATCGACACTCCACGCCATCGCCGAGCGCTTCGAACCCGGCGAAACCGTCTCTCTCGGGACAGTCACGCTCGATCCAGACGGAACTGTCGTCGACCATCACCTTGACCCCCCCGAGCCGAACGACTCACCACGGTAGCGGGATCGCAGTTAAACAGCTTCACTTCGGGTACAACGCCCGTAAAAACGCGGCGCTACATGTGCGACTGATAGCTCTCTGTATAACTGTAAAAAGCCCAGCGACGCGGTGTCGCTGGGCGTGAGTGGGAGTATACTCCCGGTATGAGTGGGTAGGCGGCGAACCGCGGTTCCCAGAGGATCGCTCACTCCAGTACTTCCCGGTACGCTGGTGGGCTTAACTTCCGTGTTCGGAATGGGTACGGGTGTTCCTCCACCGCTCTGGCCGCCTTCATGCCGACTCTCGGACTCGAACCGAGACTCTCCGTGTGGAGAGACGCCTGTGTCGGGTGGTTCCGATCTTGCGATCGGCCGACCGTGTGTACGTGCGATCCAGTTACCGCCTGAACTCATGCGAGTGTGGTGTCAGTGCCGTATGATTGTGGCTTCGGTCTGTTAGTGCTCGTGGACTTAACGCCTCGTTGCCTCGGCGCGCACATCCCGAGTCTATCGAACTC